>DHWS01000099.1:6510-10953 GCA_002413305.1 Actinobacteria bacterium UBA5176
GAAGATCACCGAGGTCTTGGCGTCGGTGTGGGCGAGGTACTGAAACGCTTGTCGCCCGAGACTGACGATGGCCTTGACGTAGAAACGGTCCCGGACGAACTCGCGGACCGGACCGTACTCGGGCGTGTTCAGTATCGCCTCGTCAACGACCACCGCCCCCCAACCGCCGCGCCATTCGGGCTTCGCGCCCGCGTCCCGTACCGGTTTGAGGTAGTCGGCGATGGCTCCCAGGAACAGCGCCCCGCCCTTCATGGACTTGTTGACCGGTTCCTGGACCGTCTGGCCGGATGCGATCAGCGCCCTGAGTTCGGCTGCACGGTCGGCGCGGCGGTCGCGGGTACGGCGGGCGGTCTGGAGCCGCCTCTGCGTTCCAGGTTCGGGCAGGGCCATTTCCAGGGCGTCGATCTCGGTCTCAGACTCGGCCAGCTTGCGCTCGACCTCCGCGAGCTTCTGCCCTTCGACGACGCGCATCGGGATCACGCCGAGCCGAGCGAGCAGCACGGAACCGTCCGTTCCAAGACCGCCCCCGAGCGCCTTCCAATCCTCGACGGCGACGACGTGGCTCGTGTCCCCGAGGGGGGGATTGGTGAGCACTACATCCACCCGCCCGGATAGACCGTCGGGGAAGGGTGCAAACACCCCACGGTCCCCGAGCACGAGGCCGTTTGCCTCCCGGATGTTCGTTTTGCCGTCACCGTGGATGTACATGTTCATCTTCGCGATGGTCGCCACCCAGCTACCGATATCGGTCCCCAGTAGCCGCTCGGTCCTGATGGCCTTCTCGACTTGTGCGTTCTCCGCACCCTGGAGCATCAGGGCCATCGCCCGGATGAGGAACCGGGCGGTCCCGACCGCCGGATCGAGCACCACGTCCCTCGGCGTGAGGGGGACCGTCTCGGCCGCGAAGTTGACCACGGGTTGCGGAGTGAAGAACTGGCCGATCCGCGTATCCTTCTCGCCCCGGCGGGCTAGCGTTTCGAACACCGCTCCCAGCACGTCCACCCGACCGATGTGGAAGTCGTACCCGTCGAACACGGGCAGCAGCTTGTCCACGACGAAGGTATCCCGGACCCGCTCGTGGAGAGGATGCTTCCCCCCCTTAGAGTCCCGCAGCAGCCCGGCCGCTAGGAGGTCGCCATCCTCCGCGATCTCGTGCAGCAACGCCTCCACCATGCGGTCCCCGTACCGGTTCTTGACTGCCTCGGGCTGGTCACGTCGCCACCGGTCGAACCCCTCGCCCGTGAACCGGTTGTATTTGCCCTCCAGGCGCTGCCGTCGCTCCTCGTAGAGCCGGACGAAGGTCAGGTAGATGAGGACGCGGTTCGCGTCGTCGCCCACGACGCCCCGGTCGCGCAGGTCGTCCTCGATCTTCTCCAGTTCCTTCTTCAGTCGCCGCTCCCGGTCAGCCGCGAATTCGGCGGCCTCTTCCTTCAGATCGACTTCGAGCTTGGCGTCCTCCGGGAAGATCGCCTGTTGCACGAGCAGCCGGGCCAGCGAGTCGTCCCCCGCCTCCTCCCATCGGGCGAACAGGTCCGCGAAGCGGGAGGCCGGATACAGCTCGGAGGGGGATTCGGCGAGACGGGTAAGCATCATCTCGGTGGCCTCGAAGTCGAGCGCCACGATGCGGCCTGTCCTGTCGTCTCGCTCCCGCCCTCGGTTCCAGAGATCACGGAACGTCGAGGACATCCGGGGAGAGGTCGCGGGCGAGACGTAGAGCACACCGTAGTCCGAGTAGCCGCCCGCCCGGATCGCCCGCATGAGATGGTCCTTGACGGCGATGAACTCCCCGTCCGCCGAACTGGCCTTTCGCCGCGTGACCTCGACCAGGATCAGCCGCTCGTTCGGGCGGTCACGGACCTCGATATCGGCCTTGCCTCCCGGTGCGTGGCGGCCTCCGCTGTTCGTCCCGTTGTGGACGACTTCGCAGCCCCTCCCCTCCAGGGCGGCCCGGAGGTCTTCGGCCAGCACTTGCTCAAGCTCGGTGGATGCGTCAAGGTCGTCGTACTTGCTCGCCACGAGAGAAGCCTCTCATGGCCTCCGAAGGGCGTCAAGCCTTCTCGAACGTCCGATTCGGTAGGGGTCAAACTCGCTGAGCCGGGCAAGTACAGGGCTCGGCGCGGAACGGTTCGGTGGACGGTCAGGGGATGACAACGCGAGCCGGTCGATCAGGAGCGAGCCCAACCGTCTGACCAGGGCTGACGCTGGCTGGGTTTGTCACCGCACACATCACCCAATCTTCCGCCTCCACACCCCGCCGGAGCAGAATCCGATCCTGCTTCTTCGGCTGAGAGTTACAAACAGTTCCCGCGTTCTCTTCCGATATGAGAGAGCGACCGTAACGTTGTTTGACGCCTCCGGTCGAACGGAGGATGGAGGGGTTCTGCTCCTGCCCTTTGCCGAGCAAGACCCGTTTCTGCCTGTATACGGGGCGCAGGTGGACGATGAGGAACGGGTCCTCGCTGGAGAACTGTTTCAGATGGAGGACGAAACCATTGTCTTGGAGCCTGGAGAGTCGGTTGATACGGAACTCGCCTTCCCACTCGAGAGGCAGCCGCTTGCCCTCCTGGCCATGCGGGCCCGGATTCAGGGCTATGAGCGCCGGGACCGTAAGAGGCCATGGGTCTGGAGCGGCTTCTACTATCTGGACCCGTCGCGGCTGACCACTCAGTTGCCTGTGGGCCTCGCGGGGGGGATGATTAGGACCGACGAAAGCGGAGGACGGCTATGAGGACGAACAAACTCTACGAAGACCGAAACCTGGACCTGAGCAAGCTATGGAAGAGCGCTGGCCGTAAGCCTCCCGGCAGGATTCTCACGCTTCCGCCGGAGTCAAGCCCCGCCACCGGGGGCGTTCACCGGAGGAAAGCATCCCGACCCCTGACCGCTAGGACCAGCCCGACCAGTTCCCAGTAGACATCGCTCTTCGCCCGCTCCCTGAGCATCATGCAGCAGTTCGCGTAGATCTCCCACGCGCTCGGGTACCAGCCGAACTTGAGGAGCCAGACGGTCCCGTCCGGATGCCACGGGCACCGCTCAGCGCGAAGGATCCTTCGGACGTTGCGCTCGATGAACCAGCGGGGGAGTTCTTGTGCGGCCGGCTTCGGAAGCCAGGTATCCATCCGCGCCTCGAAGAGTCAGGCGGGAAGGATGAACGGAGGCTAGCGCACGGGTCGGACAGTCCGACGCGCGACCCGGACGGATTACGCTACGCGACGCATGGAACCGTCCGAGCGGCGCATCCGGAGGACCGTCCGCCGTCTGCCGGCTGGAGTTCGACGCGAGCTCCTCGAGCTGCTGGCCTCCTCGCCAGAGGTCCGCGCCGACGCTATCCGGCAACTCCACGAGCGATCCGAAACGGAGGACTTGGCGGAGGTCCTGATCGACCTGGAGGCGGAGCCAATCCTGAGGCTCGGTGTCATGGATGCGCTGAAGGACTCGGCAACACGTGGGCGTTAGGGTCTCGCCGCCGATCCGTAAGCGACGCAACACCCGCGCCTCGTCCTGGTTCGAGGATGGGAAAGCAGGCAAGGCCAATTGAGCATTCGGCCTTGAGTCTGGACGCTCAGGACGCGTACCCTTCGTGCGTCGCCTGCGCCCTGCGAGGGGGGATACGATGTCTGAAACGCCAGTGGGGCCGCCTACGCCCCCGGTTCCCGAGGAACCCGACGTGCCTGCTCCACCGCCTGTCGGTGCCGGACTGCCACCTCCACCTCCGCCACCAAAGGCGCCAGGGGCTCCTTTCATCAAGACGAGGTGGGGCTTCCTAGTTATTGGGCTTGTGGTGGGCGGCCTGATCGGAGGCGCCATCGGCTCATCGGCGGGTGGGAAGACATCCGGCGCCGCCCCAGTCACCGCCTCCTCACCTAGCTCCAGTCCCTCGCCTTCACCGATTGAGACAACCCCCTTCTCTCCACCGGCACCCCTTCCGAGCCCCGACGCGCAATATCAACCGAGTTGCTCTTACCTGCTCGGAGATTTCTCTTCGTTCACTTCTCACGGCTTCAGGTTCATTGCCGGAGCGGACATCACGAACGACGGCAATGTGGGTGTGGTTGTCAAGATCGTCGCGTCGTGGAAGCAATTGGGCAGCGCACCCATCACCATGACCAAGGTGGCGCGCATCCCCTACGGAGGGAGTCAGTCCGTCGAGTTCACGAAGGAAGTCGGCTCCGACAACATCGACAAGATTCAGGCCGTCCAGGGCGACGATTGCAGCGTCAAGGTCTCCGTCACTGATGTCTTCGGAGAGCCTCAAGGCTGAATTGGCGTTAGGCCCGCCACAAGGCCAGGTGCTCTCGAAGGAACATTGCCGGACGCCGTTGCACGCCGCGGGTCATTACCTCGGGCAAAGGGACGGCGCGCTCCTCGGCCGTCGTGGATTCTGCTCTCCTATGGGACCCGTCTGCCGGCGAGGGCAGGGTGGTCCTTGTTCGCGACCTTTAG
>DHWS01000099.1:11196-17904 GCA_002413305.1 Actinobacteria bacterium UBA5176
TTAGTAGGTGGCCTCTAGTAGGTGGCCTCGTCGGCCATCTCGGTGACCGCCAGTGTCTTCACGTTCGCACTCGCCAGCGCGCCCGAGCCAAGGAGCTTCTCCCGGAAAGCCTTTGCCTCCTCTGCCGAGTCGAACTCCACGCGTACAAACACCTCGTTCGGGTCATCGAGGCTGCGAAGAAGGACATGTCCTTTGGCGGTATCCTTCCGCCCAACCGGATCTGAGTCGAACAACTCCTTCCACGTGGCGTAGTCCTCGACTACGAAATCGCCCACCATGAACGCCATCGGGACCTCCCATCCCTCGTGCTGCCGACAATCTCTGGCCGGTTGGCCCAGGAGGAAGTTTCTCACGGCGTGGGAAAGCTCGCCCAGCGCCATCGCCCCGAGTTCCTTGCTTGCACCCCGACCAGGCTTCGAGGGACATTCCGCTACCCCGTTGCACCTCAGTGTTTTCTTCCTTGAACCGAGGTCACTTGAGTTCCCCGGGACGCTCGTGTCGGAGAAAGCGCGTGGCGACGCTCAGACCGCCACAGCCGAATAGGTACATTCTTACCCGCTGGGGGAGCCGAAGGAGACCTACACCGGCGGGGAGGGCCCGGACTGTTCGGGATTCGTCTACAAGGTGTGGGAGCTGCAGTTCAACGGTGGTGCCGGATTCACGTACCACGACCAGTACCAGCTGAGTCACGGGCCCTACGTCGCGGCGGACTTCCACAGCGGCGACAGCATCGCGTTCGACAACATCAGCAAGAGCTACAGCACGACCATGTACCTGGACGCGTTCGCGAGCACGGGTCACGTGTCCCTCATCTGGACGGATACCGATCCGGGCGATGGCACGGACGTCATGGCGGAGGCGAGGGGCGAGGACTACGGGACGAATCTGTTCACCCGGACGTTCCGGTCGGATAGCTCCTTCACCGGCGTGCGTCGTGTGGGCTGGACCCCCGACTGCTATCCGACCTGCCAGCGCCGGCCGGCCATCGTGGTGATCCGATGACACGCGTCGCCGGACGGTCCCTGGCGCTCGGGTTGATCCTGCTGATGGGGTGCGGGACTTCCGCCGGGCACCCCATCGCCGGCGGGTCATCGGTGGGGCAGGCCCGGCCCTCGGCCGGCCCGTCGCCGGGACCCGCCTCGCCGATCATGCTTCCCGAGGTCGATCTCGAAGCGAACCTCTCGGATCCACCGGCACGCTGGACCCACCTGGCCACGGTCGGATTCGGGGACGGACCGGACGAGCTCGGGATCGTCAGGGACCAGGCGATCACGTCGATCCCCGACGTTCCCGCCTCCTTCGCCATCGGAGCCGACGGCACGATCTGGGTCCTGGACGTGGTGAAGAAACGGATCGCGCACTTCACGTCGACCGGCGGCTACCTGGGCCAAGTGGGTGGGTTCCATTTCGATCCTTCCCATCCGCACCCGGTGGACCTGGTCGTCTCCGGTGGAACGGTCTATGTGCTAGTGGCTGGGGTCGGGTCGAACACGCTCGCGGGCGGCATCGTCCAGGTGGGTTCGTCCGGGATCGGTCCGACCGTCCCGGTGGAATCTGGTGGGCGGAGCCTGATCGTCCATTCGCTGTTCCCGACGAGCGGGGGGGTCGGCGGATACGTGGCGGGGTGGGCGGACGATCCCGGCGGCTCTGGCCCCCTCGGACCGGCCGAGCTGAGCCTCGCGGCGGGTTCCGATATCCGGCTCCTCCCGGGCCTCCCGGTCGGATCCGGGACCTGGATCGGTCCGCGGCTCGACGGCGACGATCGGCTGGAGCTCTCGTTCACCGCCCCGGCCGGCGCGTCGATCAGGCCAATCGTCTTCCACGGTGTGCCGGGCACCTCCGGCCCGTCCCAGACCTTTGCGCTCACGGTGGGGGTGCCCACTCCGGGTGTGGCCGGCGGCGCCCTGGCCGAGTTCGTCCAGGTCAGCCCCACCGACCCGGGCGTCCAGCGGCGTTTCGGCGGCGGACGCTTCCTGTTGCGGGTCGGAGCGGGTCCCGTGCTCTGGGAACGGCTCCCGGCAGGGGATCCATCGCTGGACATCGATCAGACGAGGAAGCTCGCAACTGGGCCAGACGGCGCCCTCTACCTGATGGTCCTTCGATCGGCGGGGGTGGAGATCCTTCGGCGTCCGTAACAGCGGTCCTCTCGACCGGACATCTCGCAGAGCCGCGGTAGATTCATCGGGTGGGGTTCGCTCGGCGCCACCCGCTCCTCAGCGCGGTCCTCCTCCTGCTCATCCTCGTCGTCGGGGCGGTGGGCGGCACCGGTGGCGCGGTCTGGAGAGCCGCGCACCAGGACGAAGCGAGTCGGATCGACCACGTCGACGTCATCGCCGTGCTGGGCGCCGCAGAGTACGACGGCCGCCCCTCGCCGGTCTTCCAGGGGCGTCTCGAGCACGTTCTCGAGCTCTATCGCAACCACTTCAGCTCGACCGTGCTCACGCTCGGCGGCAAGGAGCAGGGCGACGTCACCACCGAAGCCGACGCGGGCCGGACGTGGCTGCTCGGACGGGGCATGCCCGAGTCCTCGGTTTACGCCGAACCGAAGGGGAACGACACCCTTCGGAGCCTGCAGGCCGCGGCTTCGTTCATGCAGGCGCACGGGATGCGCTCGGTCTTCCTGGTCTCCGACCCCTGGCACAACCTGCGGATCCGGAGGATGGGCCGCGACCTCGGGCTCCAGGTCTATGTGTCCGCGACGTGGACCTCGGCCGCCCGCTCGCACCACACCCGTCTGGACGGGTATGTGCGGGAGACGTTTGTCTACCTTGGCCAATGTATCCTGCACCTAGCGGGCGGGTGCGGGTAGTCGAACGGATCGTCGCCCGCTCGGTCTGAGGGTCGATGAGTCGATGCCCTACGTGGACGCCCGGCTCCCGGATGCTTCGTGGCCCGAATGTTACGAGGCGGGCGGGCTCGGGCTGCTTCCCGCTCCGCAGACTCCGGGAGACCGAAGCCAGGGTGGATCGTGCACCCTACTCTCCGGCCCGCTTCGAGTTCAGATCGAGCAGGCGAGCTAAGACTTCATCCTCGGACAGGTTCGCCGGCCATCCGTAGGCGTTCGCAACCGCTGCGTCGAGCTCCTCATGCGCGAGTTGAAGCCAAGTGGGACGCTCGTTGTATAGGCCCGTCAGAGTCCGGTCATCGCTCGCAGCCAGCCACCCATCTCGGAGGTCAACCAGTCGCTTAGCGGCCGCCCCGATGGCCGACCGCTGATCGTCGTCGGGTCCGGGGAACGGGAAGGTTTCGAACGTCGTGGTCGGCGTATAGCGCGGCCGAGTTTCGAGTTGGGTGCCCATTCTGAGTGCCCAGATCTCGTGGAAGCGCGAGTGCAGGATGCCGAGGGTGACGTCGTCGTCTCGGGCGATAAGGATCAGCGCGTGATCAGGAAGCACTTCCCGTCCGAGCCAAACGAACAGGCGGTGCTTCGAGATGCACGGGGTGGCGATATAGCGGGCCAACCCAGCGATGGCGGCGCGCATCTCCGGCCGCGGTCGCTCGTGGAGCCACCACTCGTCGATCGTGGTCCGGGACGCATCCCGCTCAGGCTTCACATGCTTCTTCACGTACTCAAATGGCGCTTCGTACAGAGCGGCCTCCCCCTCGGAGGTGCCAGGAGGGAAGTCGACGATCCACATGTTCCTGGGGCGGCGGGTCACGTCTAGTCCGTTGACCCAAGGGCGCACCACGTCGCTGTTCAACCGACCGTCGGGGTTGGGGGAGGCCAGCAGCCCCTTTGCGGCGGCCTCCGTTATGTCGAATGACCCGCCCTTCGTGTCCGCCATGAAGGCCGTCTCGCGATTCTCTTCTAGTCGCTGGGCCTTGGTAAGGTTGAGGCCTCCGGTCAGGTCCGCGTTGATCTCGGCGACCGGGAAGCCATCCAACCGCCTGTCCGTCTCCGAGCCTTCGTCGAAGGCGATGAAGGACACATTGACCGATGCACCCTCGAGCACCCACGGGCGATCTGACCAGGCCATGAAGATGTCACCTGTCCGCTTGATGCGCTCGAGGACCTCGCGGTTGGCGCCGCCACGGATGCCCTGCGTGGCCAGTAGCCCGGCTCGCCTCACTCGGCCGGACTCGACCATGGCCCGGGCCTTCTCGAAGAAGTAGCAGACGAGATCCGCCTCGCGTGCCACCCGGTCGGCGTACAGCCTGAACAGCTCGTCGACGTACTGGTCGCCGAGCTCGCGGCGGAGGAACTTGCCGCCCAGGAACGGCGGGTTGCCGACGATGAACTCGGCGTCCGGCCAGTCGGGCTCCTTCGGGGTCGCCGGATCTGTCACGTCCATGATCGCGTCGATGCTCTCGATCGCGTGGAGCTTGCGGAGGATCGGGTCGCGGAGATACGCGAAGCCGTTCTCGAGCATCCACTGGATCTCGCCGATCCAGATCGTCACCCGCGCCAGCTCGGCCGCGTAGTGATTCAGTTCGAGACCCTTGACCGCCGCGGGCGAGATCTGGGGCAACTGCATCGTGGCCCGCAGGGTCCCCGAACCCCACTGGATAGCCTCGCGCTCGAGGTCCTTGAGGGCCTGAAGGGCGACGTATAGGAAGTTGCCCGACCCGCAGGCCGGGTCGAGCACCGTGACGGCTCGGAGCCGGTCGAGGAATGCCTCCCACACACGTTTGGGGTCGTTCTCGGCCTTCCCGCGGCCTCCCGGTTTGCGTCCCCTGTCGAGCAACGCCTGCACCCGCTCCTTCATCGCTTCGAATTCGCGGCGGAGTGGATCGACCACCACGGCGTTGACCAGGACCTCGATCGAGCCTCGGTCCGTGTAGTGCGCGCCGAGCTGTGATCGCTTGTTCGGGTCCAGGCCACGCTCGAACAGCGTCCCGAAGATGGCCGGCTCGATCTGCGACCAGTCGAGGCCGGCCACGATGCCGACGATGGCGATCTCCTCCGTACCCATCGGAAGGACATCGGCTCCGTCGAAAAGGCCGCCGTTGAACCAGTCGATCCACTCTGTCCCGTAGAGCCCGCCGTGGTCTGACATCCTTCCGAACAGGTCGCTTAGCCCGTCGACGAACACGGCCGGCTTCTTCACCGTGGCGGTGGCCAGGCGGCTGAGGAGGCCTCGCGGCAGGAGGTCAGAGTCCTCCGCGAACAGGCAGAACAGCAGCTTGGTCAGGAAGTGGGCGACCGCATCCGGATCGTGCCCCTTGTCGCGGAGACTGCCCGCGATCGAGGCGAAGTGCCGGGCCGCCTCCTCGGTTAGCTCCTCCCGCGTTTGACCCGGGCGCAGCTCGTTCGGGGTCGTCATGAGGGCATGGAGCACGCGGAGAGGCTCGGCGGGTTGCGTCGCTAGATCAGCGAGCGTGAAGGAATGGATCTCCTTCTTCGTTCCGGTGAAGTTGGTGTGTATCTCGAAGCGGTCCAGGTCGCACACGACCAGGAGTGGCGGGTTCTCAAGCGCCTCGCGGTACAGGAGGAGTTGCCGGTAGGCCGCCGTCAGGTCCTTCTTCTTCCCCTTGTACTCCCATGCGAAGTGACCGCGCTTCCACACGTCGGCCCACCCTTCGCCGCCTTCGATCTTGTGGGCGCCCTTCTCGAACGCGTAGTTCTCGCCGGTGGGGTCCTCGTTCGGCGTCGGCACACCGAGCATGCGGCACAGGTCGATGAAGTGCTCTTGGGAAGCCGCACGCTCGGTTTGGGTGCTTCCCGCCCACTTCGCGACGAACTCTGCCGTGTTCATTCGCCCAGAAGTCTAGGAGTGGAGGCACGGCGCCGACTGACCGCGCTCAACGAGAAGGCCCGAGGCCTCTCAGGAACCCCGGGCCTCTCGCATTTCCTGACGGAGCCGCGGAGCTCCAAAAGCACAGAGGCCCGGGCGTCTGCCCGAGCCTCCCGCGTTATTTCCCTGGGGTGTGAACCGCGTTACTTGCCCTTCGCCCGTGCCACCTTCCGAGTCCGGGCCGGCTTCGCCGCCAGGGCGGCGATCTTGACCTCCGGGGCGGGCTCGGGAGTCGCCTGCTGGGGCTCGGGCTTGGCGGGTGTTGCCTTCGCGGGCCGAGTGTCGATGCCGAGCGCCTTCATGGGGCGGTAGCAGCCGTCCGCAGCCCTCCAGAGTTCCTTCGCCCTCTCGATGCGGGCGACGCGGGTCTTCGCTGCGATGAATCGCTCGGCTGCAACCTGCGCGCGATCAAGCGCGGCCTGGAGGACCTGTTCCTTCTCACTGGTGGCCATCTCGGGCCCCCTTTCTGCGCCGCCGGGACCTTCCCGATTGCGGCGCGACATGGTCAAACTAGCAGGACCCCCGGGCCCTGGCCAGCCGTTCTCCGAGACAGTCTTGTGGGCGTTACTCACAATCCTCAGAGCCGATCGGCTCGTAGATTTGGTAAACTTGACTCGCTCGGCGAGGAGACCGGGCGGAGGAGACGGAGTGAACGGCTGGAGGCCGACGAAGGATCAGGACGCAATCGCTCGGAAGGCGGTCGCGCACTACCGACGCAAGTACGGGCGACCGTCAGGCGGACGGGACCTCTATGTCACGGCGCTACTGGGGGTCTGGCAAGGGCTGGCCAGGAAGCCCGACGCGCCGCCCGCCTACCTGTTCACCTGCGCGATGAACGAGATCACCAACTTGGGTCGGCACCTTGATCAAGGCACCCGGCCGCGCCGGCCCCCAGGGCGACCACCGAAGGGTGAGCCCGCGCCCGAGCGGAACATCCCGTATAGCCCGAAGTGTAAAGGCCGGTCGAAACCTG
>DHWS01000016.1:0-15323 GCA_002413305.1 Actinobacteria bacterium UBA5176
CCCTCCGACTGGGCGATCTCGTCCTCGTGGTGCGGGAACTTGAGGTCCTGCCCTCCGGTGTGGACGTCGAAGCGCTCTCCGAGGTGCTTCATCGACATCGCCGAGCATTCGATGTGCCAGCCGGGGAAGCCCTCGCCCCACGGGGAGGGCCACTTCATGAGCCGCCCGGGTCCGGACGGCTTCCACAGGGCGAAGTCGGCGTGGTGGCGTTTGTTCGGATCGACCTCGAGCTCCTGACGGTGGCCGGCACGGAGGGCCGCGAGCGTATTGCCGGACAGCTTCCCGTAGTCGGGGAACGACCGAACGTCGAAGTACACCGTCCCACCGACCTCGTAGGCGTGGCCGCGGTCGAGGAGCCTCTCGGTGAGGTCCACCATCTCGGGGATGTGGTCGGTCGCCTTCGGGTAGACGTCGGCCCGTTCGATGTTCAGGGCGTCGGCATCCTCCAGGAAGGCGAGGGTGTACTTCTCGGCGATCTCCTGAGGGCTGAGGCCTTCGTCCTCCGTAGCCAGGTCCATCCGGTCGCGGCCGGAGTCGGTGAGCTCGTCCGTCATATGTCCCACATCGGTGATGTTCATGACCCACGTCGTCCGGACGCCCTCCAGGTGGAGCACCCGGCGGATCAGGTCCCCGAGCATGAACGTCCGGAAGTTCCCGATGTGCGCGTACCGGTAGACCGTTGGGCCGCACGAGTAGATGCGGACCACGCCGTCCGTGTTCGATGGGTCGACTTCGTCGATCCGGCGGGTGAGCGAGTTGTACAGACGCATGTATGGGTCAGGATATCGGCTCGACGGCGCCGAACGGGGCGAGCTACAGTCGCGCCGTGCGAGCCGCGAACGACTTGAGGTCCGCGCTGGAGGCCGTATCTGTCGAGCGTATCGCCGCGCGGCTGGCTCGCCTCTCCCGGATCGGCCAGACGCCGGAGGGCGGCGTGACGCGGCTGGGGCTGACCTCGGAAGAGCGCGAAGCCCACGACCTGGTCGGCGGCTGGTTGGCAGCGACCGGCTTCGCGTCTCGTCACGACGACGCGGGCAACCTGATGTGTTCCCGGGGTGACGGGCCGTGGGTGCTGGCGGGCTCGCATCTCGATACCGTGCCGAACGGGGGCGCGTTCGACGGCGCGCTCGGCGTGGTCGCCGCGGTGGAGGTCGCCGAATCGAGCCGGGAGGCCGGCCTGGACCTGCCACTGGCCGTGGCGGTGTGGATGGGGGAGGAAGGGCCGAGGTTCGGCGGCGGGTTGTTCGGGAGCGCGACGGCGACCGGCCTCATCGAGCCCGGTGCATGGGACCGGGCGGACGCCGCGGGCGTGAGCGCCCGGCAGGCCGCGGCTGCGCTCCTCGGACGGGCCCCGGAGCTGGAGACCGCCCTGCTGGACCGGTCGGCATTCCGCGCGTATCTGGAGGTCCACATGGAGCAGAGCTCGGTGCTGGCCGAGTCGGACCGGCCCGTCGGCCTGGTGACCCGGATCGTTGGCATCTCCCACGGCGAGGTGCGCGTCGAAGGGACGGCCGACCATGCCGGCGCAACCAGGATGCACGAACGGGGGGACGCGCTTGCCGCGGCCTCGGAATGCGTGCTGGCGGTCGAGCGGCTGGCGCGCGAAGCGGGCGACCGGGCGATCGCCACGGTGGGTGAGCTCCACATCTCACCGGGCGCGCCGAACGTGATCCCGGGCTCCTGCACATTCTCGCTCGACGTCCGGGCACCGGAGGATGCCGATCGCCGGGAGCTGTTCGCGGTCATCGACGCCGCGGCCCGGGCCATCGGTCGCCGGCGTGGTGTTCAAGTGGAGGTGCTCCACGTGGGGGAGGCGCTCGCGGCGCCCCTGGATGGTGACGTGATCCGGATGATCGGGGCGGCGTGCGCGGAAGTGGGGGTACCGGACCCGCCGGCGATCCCGAGCCGCGCCGCCCACGACGCCCAGAACCTCGCGCGGTTCGGAGTGCCGACCGGCATGGTATTCGTTCGGTCCACCGGCGGCAGCCACAATCCGTTCGAGCAGGTCGAACCCGCCGACGCGGCACTCGGCGCCCAGGTGCTGCTGGTGGCGTGCTCGCTGCTCGCGCACGCCGGGCGGTAGGCTTCGGACCGGCCATGGACCGGGATTTCGGACTCAGCGAGGACCAGCGAGAGGTCGTGCTGGCCGTGCGCGAGTTCATGGCGGAGCGGGCCGGGCCCGTCGCTGCCGGATTCGAGGAGCGGCACGAGTTCCCTCGTGACCTCTTCCGAGAGCTGGGCGGCATGGGCCTGGCCGGCATCCCGTATGACGAGGCGTACGGCGGAGGCGGCCAGACCTTCCTGACCTACCTGGCGGTGCTCGAAGAGGTGGCTCGGGGGTTCTTCTCGTTAGCCCTGGCGCTCTCCGTCCACCACCTCTCGGCGTTCGGCGTCCACGCGTTCGGGTCGGAGGAGCTGAAGCGCAGGTACCTGCCCCGCCTGTTCGCCGGGGAATGGCTCGGAGCGTACGCGTTGTCCGAGGCGTCGAGCGGGTCAGACGCGGCCTCGCTCCGCTGCAAGGCCGAACGGTCGGACGGTGGCTGGCTGCTGACCGGTTCGAAGCGCTTCATCACCCACGCCGGCCAGGCCGAGTTCTACCTGGTCATGGCCCGAACGGGCGATGGTTCGCCGAAGGGCATCTCGGCCCTCGTCGTCGAGAAGGGCTGGGATGGGTTCGACTTCGGCAAGCTCGAGTCGAAGATGGGCTGGAGCGCGTCGCCCATGCGCGAGCTGCTGTTCGAAGGCTGCCAGGTCCCGGGCGAGAATCTGGTGGGGGCGGAGGGCCAGGGGTTCACGATCGCGCTGGCGGGGCTCGACTGCGGCCGGCTGGGGATCGCCGCCTGCAGCGTCGGCCTGGCCCAGGCCGCGTTCGAGGCGGCCCTCGGCTTCGCGAAGGAACGACAGCAGTTCGGCAAAGCCATCATCGAGTTCGAGGGGCTGCAGTTCATGCTGGCCGACATGGCCACGCAGATCGAAGCCGCCCGGCGCCTGTATCGGGACGCGGGGAGGGTGCGCGACGCGGGCGGGGACTATTCGACGGGCGCGTCCATGGCGAAACTCTTCGCCTCGGACACGGCGATGCGGGTGACCACCGACGCCGTCCAGATCCACGGCGGCTACGGCTACATGCAGGAGTATCCGGTCGAACGCTTCATGCGCGAGGCAAAAGCGCTGCAGATCGTCGAGGGAACGAACCAGATCCAGCGGATGGTGATCGGGCGGCGGCTGGCGGAGGCCTGACCGGAAGTCCGAGCGGTCAGGCTGCCATCACGGGACGAGCGTGACCGGGATGTCCTGGACGTTTTCGGGAGAGCCATCCTTGGCCGAAGCCTCGAAGACTTCGATGGTGCCGGGCTGCTGCGACGTGAGCGAGTAGGCCACGGACACCGAGTAGCTGCCGCGGCATCCGGTCCCGCAGGAGGCCTGGGTGAAGGTCCGGGCGATCTCGTGACCGCTCGCGTCCAGCACACGGACCGTGACGGTCGCTTCGAATACGTTGGCCGTTCCCGACACCGTGACCGGACTCGAGACCCACCCCCCGATAGACGGGGTCTCGACCAGGATCGCCGGCAAGACCGCGTCGAACATGGCCCGCGTCTGCGGCTGCGCCGTCGGGAACCCTCCGACCTCCGTGCGTGGCCGGCCATCGATCTGGAACGCCACCCTCTGTACGGTCGAGAACTGGGTCAGCGTGTAGGTCACCTGAGCCACCCGGATGTTCATCGATGCGGGGACCGGGTTCGACTCGAAGTCCGAGCTGAGGTCGACGGTGGCCAGGCCGCTGCGGATCGTGAGCCCGAGGACCCGGGTGGCCGGGGGGATGGCCGATTCGACCGACGCGGCGCGCTCCGTGAACGAAGGGCCCGCGATCGCGCGGGAGACGGCCAAACGCCCGATGCCCGGGACCAGCGGTTCGGTGCGGCTGACTTCGAACAGCTGGCCGCCCCTCGTGAACCACACTTCGAAGGTGAAGGGAGGGCCGGGGCTGGGGGCCGGGGATGCGGACGGCGAACCGGTGGAGGTCGGCCCGGTGGACGGCGTCGGGCTGGTTGACGGGTTCCCGGTGGGGGTGGATCCCGGGGCCAAACCGAGCGAGGACGGGCCGCCGGTCCCACAGGCCACGGCCAGCACAGCGAAGAGTGTGGATCCGATCAGCGTGACGACGATGCGCTTCATGTCCTGTCTCCTTGCGATGGACCGATGCGTCGATCGTCGGTGCTGGCTGAAACGCCGCTCTCTCCCGCCGGTAACCGTTCGGTCACCGGTGGCCCGATCGGGAGGCGGACGGTGAACTGCGACCCGGCGCCGAGCTCGCTGCGAACCTCGATGTCGCCACCCAGCAGCCGGCTGTTCTCCAAGGCGATGGCCAGCCCCAGACCGCTCCCGCGCTGCGACCGGGAGGGATCCGCCTTGTAGAACCGTTCGAACACGTGGGACACGTGCTCGGACGGGATGCCGGGCCCCCGGTCGCTGATCTGGATGGTCGCGCCGTCGCCGTCCCGCCCGACTCGCACCCGGACGGGCGAGCCGGCGCCGTGCTCGACGGCGTTGCCGATGAGGTTCGCGACGATCCGCTCCAGCCGGCGCCGGTCGGTGTCGAGGATGAGGTCGTCGCCGGCCAGTTCGACGTGCGATATCCAGCCGCGTGAACGGATGACGGCTTCCAGGAGGGCCTGGACGTGGACCGAGCCGATCTCCAGGCTATCCCGTCCGGCGTCGAGCCGGGAGATCTCCATCAGCTCGTCCACCAGCCGACGGAGTCGCGAGACGTCGTTGATGACGAGCTGCGCCACCCGGCCCGCATCCGACGGCATCCGGTCCAGGTGTTCCTTTAGCAGCGACGCCTCGCCAACAAGCGCCGCCACGGGGGTCCGAAGCTCGTGTGAGACATCGGAGGTGAAACGCAGCTCCCGTGCCTGGGCGTCGGACAGCTGGTTGATCTTCGTCTCCAGGGCGTCGGCCATCGCGTTGAATGAGGTCGCCCATGCGGCGAACTCGTCGCGGCCCTCCGCGGGGAGACGGGTATCGAGCTCCCCGGCGGCCATCGCCCGGGCGGCCTCACTGGCCCGACCGATGGGGGCCAGGGTCCTGCGGGCCAGCGTCCGGCCCACCGCCGTGGCGAGCAGCAGGACCACGACCCACCCGATCGCCAGCACGTCCCGCAGTTGGTCGAGGTCCCGGAAGATGCGGTCTTCGCTGAACAGCAGGTACAGCTGGCTTCCCCGGATGGCCGGGGGACCCGGGCCGCCGACCAGCAGGAAGTGCGCGGCAGGCCTTCCCGGAGGGCGGAAGGCGATCCGCTGGTACGCGAGGTTCCCCTGGGACACCAGGGCCCTGAGGGCGGCCGGGATCCTCGGATCGAACGAAGCGTTCGACGGCTGTGGCTCCGAGCCTGGTTGCACGAAGATCGCGTGGACCGTCGTGCTCTCGATGCCCTGGAGGAGGTTCTGCTCCTCGCCGGAATGGAAGCCCTGGGCCGCGCGTAGGTCCCGGGCGGTGTCGGCGCTGGCACGCTCGAGCGAGTCGGACAGGCGGGCCTGCCGCACGAGGACGTACGATCCGACCGCCAGCGCGCCCGAGGAGATCCCCGCGACCAGGACGAACGCGATGGTCAGGCGGATCCGAAGCCGGGCCGGCGCGACATGCCGGCGCGCCATCGCCCCCTCACTCCCTTCGGCTCGAAGGGCCCGGCATGAGGATCATTCGCGGTCCAGGCGGTAGCCGACGCCGCGAACCGTCTTGATGAGGCGAGGGTGGGCCGGGTCCTCTTCGACCTTGGCCCGCAGGCGCTGGATCGCCACGTCGACCAAGCGCGAATCGCCGAGGTAGTCGTAGTTCCACACCCGCTCCAGCAGGAGCTCGCGGGTGAAGACCTGGCCGGGCCGGCGGGCCAGCTCGAGGAGGAGCTTGAACTCCGTGGCCGTCAGGCCGAGGTCGCGACCGTCCTTGTGCGCGGTGTAGCTGCGTGGGTCGACTTCGACGCCGCCGACCTGAAGGGTGGGCTCCTCGGGCTCGGCCGTGACCCGGCGGAGGATGGCGCGACACCGAGCCACCAGCTCGGGCATCTCGAACGGCTTCGTCACGTAATCGTCGGCGCCGGATTCGAGCCCGACGACCACGTCCAGCGTGTCGCTCCGGGCGGTCAGCATCAGGATCGGCACCCGGCTCTCCCGGCGGATCTGTCGGCAGACCTCGAATCCGTCCAGCGTTGGCAGCATGACATCGAGGATGACAAGGTCGAATGGGGCCTGCTTCGACCGCATAAGGCCTTCGCGGCCGTCGCCGGCGGTGGTCACGCGGTAGCCCGCGTTCTTCAGGCCGATCGCGGTGACCTCACGGATGGAGGCGTCGTCCTCCACGATCAGCACCCGTTCGTCCACTCGGTGAAGCGTACCCCCCGGCCGGTCACGGATCGGCGTTTTCGATGCGCCGTATCGAAGCCCTATCCACGCGCACCGAGGCGGGCTCGCGCGGCTCCCACGCGAGCGCTCACGCCGGGCACGCCGACCACAGCCCCTTCCCGGCAGCCCGGGCGACGTCCCCGGCCCGGGCGAAGAGGGCGGCCATCTTCGTATCCGGCGGGACCGGATCGGCCCGCGCGTACCCCCGTTGCACGAGCGTCAGGTTGAAGAGCTCCGCCCCGACGTAGACATAGGCGAGGAGGCGGCCGTACGTGTCCCGCTGGTTCACGTCGAACACCAGCCCCACCGTCCGGCCGGCCAGCCGGCTCCTGGTGTAGAGGCCCGCCTCGGACCCGAAGCATTCTGCGTGGCCTCCGTACCAGTCGACCTCGGGCGTGTCGACCCCGATGAAGCGGACGCGGTCGTCCCGCCCCTGGTACAGGACGTGGATGGTGTCGCCGTCCGTGGTCTTCGTCACCGCCACCTGGACGCCTGACGGCGATGGCCGCTCAGGCGACCCTCGGGCCGACGAGCATGTGGAGGCCGCGGCGGCAGCGACCACGGCCAGCAGCACGACCAGACGATGCGACGACGTCACCTGCATGAGCGGGACCCTAGCGCGTCCCTACGACACGAACCGGACCCAGGGACGCGAACCCCCTGATCCGGCCCGGCGTCGGGAGTGTCGACGTGTCGTTAGGGAGTGAGCGGGCGGTGTTCGAACGGTGTGGAGAGCACCACGGTGGTCCGGGTCTGGACTTCGCCTTTCTCGCGCAGTCGTCGCAGGAAGTCTTCGAGGTCGGACGTCGTCCGCGTCCGGACCTTGAGGATGTAGTTCTCGTCCCCGGCCACGGAGTGGCAGTCCTCGACCTCCTCGAACTTGTGGACACGCTGGGGAAGGTCGTCTGGCTGTTTGGCGTCCAGCGGCGTGACCGAAACGAGAGCCGTCACGAACAGGCCCACCGACTCGGGGTCCACCTCCGCCCGGTAGGCGCGGATCACACCGGACTGTTCGAGCTTGCGGACCCGTTCGTGCACGCTCGACGCAGCCAGCCCCGCCTCCCTGCCGATGTCGGCGAAGGTCCCCCGCGCGTCGCGCTGCAGCGCGGCCAGGATGATCCGGTCTCGGTCGTCGAGCACTCGTCCATGATAGCGCATGCAGGCCCGAAATCCGAAGGAAGTTCGTCGCAAGCGGAGACTTGCCGTACAGACCGTGGGTAGGATACGCTCATACCGCAGGAAGTTCCGCCACCGTTACTGGCCAAGGGGGCGATGGGCATGGAGCAGATCGAGCGGCAGGAGAGCATCCAACCGGGCTCGTCCCCGGTGGCACCTCCTCGGAACATGGACCGCCCCGGCCACCGCGAGACCCGGGCACGCGCGGCAGAGCAGCCCTTCCACTACCCGCTCCCGGGGGAGTTCGTCGAGCCGGACTGGACCCGGCTGCCAGGCTACCGCGACGTCACCGCGGACCATTGGGAGAGTGCGCAATGGCAGCGGGCCCATTCGGTCAAGAACCTCAAAGAGCTGAAGGAGGCCATCGGACCCTTCCTTTCGGACGACCTGACCGAGGACATCCAGCGGGACATGTTCGAGCGTGCCACCATGTCCATGCTCATCCCGCCCCAGATGATCAACACGATGGACGAGGCGGACCTCCGCGCGGACCCGGTCCGCCGGTACATGGCCCCCGCGTTCAGCGAGCGCGAGGTCGAATGGCCCTCGCACCCCTATGCGAGCCGCGACTCGCTGCATGAGGCCGATATGTGGGCGGTCGAGGGCCTGACCCACCGTTACCCGACCAAGGTGCTGGCCGAGCTCCTGCCCACCTGCCCACAATACTGTGGGCACTGCACACGCATGGACCTGGTCGGGAATTCGACCCCCCAGATCGCGAAGTACAAGTTCGAGATCAAACAGCCGGACCGGTTGGAGCTGATGCTCGACTACCTGCGGAGGACCCCCAGCGTCCGTGACGTGGTGGTCTCCGGCGGGGATGTGGCGAACATGCCGGCCAAACGCCTGGAGGAGTTCGTCTCCGCGCTGATGGACATCGAGAGCATCCGAGACATCCGCCTGGCCACCAAGGGCCTCATGGGGCTGCCGCAGCATTTCCTGCAGCCGGAGGTCCAGGAGTCGATGCGCCGGTTGGGGGAGAAGTCGCGCGCTCGCGGGGTGGACATCGCCGTCCACACGCACGTGAACAGCGCCCGGCAGATCACCCCGCTGGTCGCCCGAGCCGCCACCCAGTTCTTCGAATTCGGCTTCCGCGACGTACGGAACCAGGGCGTGCTGCTGAGGGGCGTCAATGCCACGGCCGGCGACTTGCTGGAGCTCTGCTTCACGCTGCTGGACCGGGCGAAGATCATGCCCTACTACTTCTACCTGTGCGACATGATCCCGAACTCCGAGCACTGGCGAACCAGCGTGTGGCAGGCTCAGGAGCTGCAGCACGCGCTCATGGGTTACCTGCCGGGGTTCGCAACGCCACGGATCGTGTGCGACGTGCCGTTCGTCGGCAAGCGCTGGGTCCACCAGCTCGAGTCCTACGACCGGGAACGCGGCATCAGCTACTGGACGAAGAACTACCGGACCGGGATCGAATCCGACGACCCCGGCGCGCTGACTCGCCGATACCCCTTCTACGACCCCATCGCCTCGCTGCCCGAGGAGGGCAAGCGATGGTGGCGGGAGCACGCCGGGGATCTCGTCCCGGCGGGGTAGCATCCTCCGGGTGAAGTCCGAACGATTCGAGGTCGACACCCGGGGCCGGCTGGTCACCGACATCACCGACCGCGTGCGGACGTTTGCGCGGAAGGCCGGCGGTGACGGGCTGCTCCACGTGTTCATCCCCCATGCCACAGCCGGTGTGGCCCTGATGGAGACGCGGGCCGGCTCTGAGTCCGACCTCGAAGAGGCGATACGACGGCTCCTTCCTCGCGACGATCGCTACGCCCACCGACACGGTTCGACCGGCCACGGCGGCGACCATCTGCTGCCGGTGCTCGTCTCACCCTCACTCACGCTTCCGGTCGAGGAGGGACAGGTCGCGCTGGGCACCTGGCAGAGCGTGGTGCTCGTGGACCCCAACCGGGAGAACGACCGCCGAACGGTGCGGCTCGGCTTCCTGGCCGGCTGAGGCGGGCGAAGACTAGGAAGGACGTTGCCATGTCGAACCATGCGTCGTCGAGCGACCGGACGGTCTCGTTCCCGCGGCAGCAGGCCCGGACCCGGCGGTTCACCCTGGGTGCCCCGCGGGGATTCCGCATCGCTGGAGACGGCTCGCGGGTGGCCTTCTTGCGGTCGGCGGCCGGCGACGATCCCATCAACGCGCTGTGGGTGTTTGACCTGGAGACCGGCACCGAACGGCTGGTGGCGGACCCGAGGAGCATGCCGCAGGCGTCCGCCGACGTGCCCGACGAGGAGCTGGCCCGGCGCGAGCGGGTGCGGGAGAGCGCGGAGGGCATCGTGGCCTACGCCACGGACCTCGACGCCCGGCGGGCGTGCTTCGCGCTGGGCGGGGCGCTGTTCGTGGCGGATCTGACCGGCGGGGAGGTCCGGAGCGTCCCCACCGCCGGACCCGTCATCGACCCCCGCCTGGACCCCACGGGCGCGCGGG
Source organism: Actinobacteria bacterium UBA5176 (assembly GCA_002413305.1). GTDB lineage: Bacteria > Actinomycetota > UBA4738 > UBA4738 > UBA4738 > UBA4738. The sequence continues at coordinate 10,021 of DHWS01000016.1, forward strand.
TCGCCTACGTGACCGGCGGGGGCCTGCACGTCGTGGAGCTCGACGGTACCGACCGACTCCTTGCCAGCGACGACGATCCGGACGTCACATGGGGACTCGCCGAGTTCGTCGCCGCCGAGGAGATGGGTCGTACCCGTGGCTTCTGGTGGTCGCCAGACGGCACCGTGCTGGTCGCGGCTCGGGTCGACGACCGGCCGGTGGAACGCTGGCACGTGTCGAACCCGTCGGATCCCTCGCAGCCATCGCGGGAGATCCGCTACCCGGCTGCCGGCACCGCGAACGCGGAGGTAGCGCTGGCCGCGTTCGACCTGCAGCGGGAGCGGACGGACCTCGAGTGGGCGCGCGACGAACTCCCATACCTAGCCCGGGTGGTGTGGAAGGCCGGCGCACCCTTGACGCTCCTGGTGCAGTCGCGCGACCAGCAGCGGACGGTCGTACTGGAGGCGGATCCTTCGACGGGCGAGACCAACCCGCTCCTCGAGGACCAGGACGAAGCCTGGCTGGAGATCGTGGACGGCACGCCGGACTGGCTCGACGACGGGCGCCTGGTGATGACCGCGGAGCTGGACGACACGCGACGCCTGTTCTTCGACGACCGGCCCATGACGCCCACGGAAATGCCCGTGCGCGCGGTGATCGACTGCGGCGACGGCGCGGTGTTCTCGGCGTCGAGGGAGCCCACCGAATCCCATCTGTGGTGGGTGTCGTCCGAGGGCGAATCGGTCGAGCTGACCGAGACGCCTGGTGTGCACGCTGGGGTGGTGAACAGGGACGTCATGGTCGTGATCTCGGCGAACCTCGACGAGCCGGGCGCGACCACGCTGGTATGGCGGGATCGTCAGGCGGTGGGCCGGATCGGATCGTTCGCCGAGCGCCCATCGGTCACGCCGAACGTCTCCCTGCGCTCGCTGGGGCGCCGGGAACTCCGATCCGCCCTGCTGTTCCCGGCGAGCGGCGAGGACCGGAAGCTGCCGGTGCTTGTAGACCCCTACGGCGGCCCGCACGCCCAGCGGGTGGTGAAGGCGCACGGGGCCTTCCTCGCCTCCCAGTGGTTCGCCGACCAAGGGTTCGCCGTCCTGGTTGCGGACGGGCGCGGCACGCCCGGTCGGGGCCACGTGTGGGAGCGCGCGCTGCGAGGAGACCTGGCGACCGTCACGCTCGAGGACCAGGTCGATGCCCTCCACGCGGCGGCCGGGCAGGACGACCGCTTGGACCTGACTCGGGTGGCGATCCGTGGTTGGTCGTTCGGTGGGTACCTCGCCGCCCTGGCGGTGCTGCGGAGCCCGAACGTCTTCCACGCGGCGGTGGCAGGGGCGCCGGTGACCGACTGGCGGCTGTACGACACGCACTACACCGAGCGCTACCTCGGCGACCCGAACGAGGACCCCGAGGCCTACGAGCGGAGCTCGCTCCTGCAGGACGCCGCGAAGCTCGAACGGCCGCTGCTGCTTATCCACGGGCTGGCCGACGACAACGTGGTGGTCGCCCACACCCTGCAGCTCTCCAGGGCGCTCCTGGAGGCCGGCCGCCCGCACAGCGTCCTGCCGCTCTCGGGTGTGACCCACATGACCCCCCAGGAGGCGGTGGCCGAGAACCTGCTGCTTCTGCAGGTGGAGTTCCTGAAGCGGGCCCTCGTGATGTGAGGGCAGGCGGTCACGCCCGGCGTGGCCGCCACACCGCCCACATGAGGATCAGCCCGAGGAGCGCTTCGACCCCCAGGCTCCACACACCGAACAGCGTGTCGAACGCCGAGAAGCCTTCGACGTGGTGGGTGAGGTGGAAGAGGAAGTGGGGGAGCGAGTGGACAACCAGCGCGAGGAGGGCGACGGTGAGGGTCGAACGATTCGCCCACACTGCGGCGACGACCAGGATGGCGCCGACGGCCACGAAACCCGCCCCAGCGTCGAGGGCCATGTGCTCGTTATAGGGACCCTGGACGGATATCCAGTGGTGCCCGAACCCAGGATAGGAGCGGTACCACCCGGCCGGGTCGACCAGCGCCCACCCGCCGGTGATCAGGTCGACCAGGCCCATCACGGCTGCCAGGATTCGAAGCGGCGTGGCGATCCGCGGGTGCGCGGTGGCCGATCGGGCCGCTGCCTCCATCATGCGGGTGCGGCTTCGGCGTCGGGCACGTGCGAACGGTCGGGTGTTCCCGGTTCCTCGCCGAGAGCGGAGCGGATCCGGCGGAGCCACCATTCGGCCCGGAGCGGTTCGAAGATGGCCAGGGCCTCCTCCAGGGACCGGCGGGCGTCCTCGGTTCGGCCCGCCTCCGCCTGCCAGATGCCCCGTTCGGCCAGCGCCACACCCGTGTGGAGGACCAGGCCCGAATCCCGCGCCTCGCGGATGGCCTCCGCGTAGGCATCTTCGGCCTCCGCCTCCCGGTCGTCGAGGGCCGCGATGCGCCCGCGGAGCCGCGCGGCATGGGTTCGGAGGAACGGGGAGGTGTCGCCCGGAGGGACTCGATCGAGCTCCGCAACGAACGCGGCAGCCCGCGGCACGTCGCCCATGTCGAGCGCCGCGTCTGCCGCGGATGCGTAGGCGTCGACCACCCCGCCGGTGACCCCCACGTTCGGCCTCTGGGAGATGGCCAGCTCCGCGAATCGCAGGGCTTCTTCCGGCCGGCCGGCATAGCGCAGGTTGAACGCGCGGCCAGCCCCGAGCACCACATCGCTCTGCACGTCCTGGTCGGCCTCGAGCACGGGCGCGTTCAGCGCCCGCTCGGCGGCCTCGTCGTCGCCTCGCATCGCGTAGACGTACGCCATCAAGCTCAGCTCGCCGGCCACCGCCACCAACCCGGTCAGCTCGGGGTCGTCCCACAGCTCCGCGACGTCGGCCTCCGCCTCGTCCCACCGTCCCAGGAAGACCCGTATGCCCGCCCGGGCGGCCTGGAACTTCTCGGCCCACCCCCGGTACCCGAGCTTGCGGGCGAGGAGCAGTCCCGCGGTCTGCAGCTCCTCGACCTCCGCGTAGGGTCCGGTGTCGCCGACGAGCGACGAGAGATTGTTGTAGGCCCGTTGGGCGGCCGACGGGATGTCCGCGTCCAGAGCGACCTGCAGGGCGTGCCGCATCAGGACCACCGACTCCTGGCGCCGGCCTCGAGCCTTGAGCAGCAGGGCCTTGGTGTTCAAGGCCTGGGACAACGGCTCGGGCAGGTTCAGCCGCTCCGCGACGTCAAGGGCGCGTTCGACGCACTCGGTGGCCCGCTGGTGGTCCCCGAGGAAGTACACGATCCGTCCGAGCTCCGCGGCGACGGCGGCGAACTCCGGCCCGGGCTCGCCGGCCTCGAGCACGGAGAGCGCCCGGGTCAGCCGCTGCTCGGCCTCCTCCAACCGGCCGTCTGCCGACGCGCCCTGGGCGCGCCGGAACTCGATCCGGGCGCCGGCCACGTGGTTGCCCTGCTCCTCGTACAGGGCGATGGCCTGGTCCAGCAGCGCTCGCCCCCGTTCGAGCAGCGCCGCGTCCAGCGCCATCCGGCCGGCGCGCTCCAGGAGGTCGGCGCGTTGAGCCGGGTCCTCGGCGAGGTCGGCGGCCTGTTCGAAGTACCCGAGCGCCTCCCGCTTGGCCGCCAGGGATGCCGAACGGGTCCCCGCCAGCGCCAGCGCGTCGCGGGCGTGACCCTTGACGTCGGCTGCGTCGGGGGCGTTCGGGTCGGCGGTATAGGCATCCAGGTAGTGGGAGGCCACCAACTCAGCGACCTCCCCCGGATCGCCACCCCAGGCCGTCTCCAGGTGCCGGGCGAATGCCAGGTGCCGGGCCCGCCGGTCGCGCCGGGACAGCGTCTCGTACGCCACCCGGCGGACCAGGTCCTGCAGGAACCCGTACTGGCCCCGCCCGGGAGACCGGGGGTCCGCCTGCACGAACAGCAGCTCCTTGCGGACCAGCGAGGACAGCAACGGCTCCAGGGCCCGTTCGTCCATCCTGGTCACGGCGGCCAGGGCGGCCAGGCCGAACGTCTTGCCGAGCACCGCGGCGTCCTGGATCAGGCTGCGCTCCCGCGGGGGCAGCCCGTCCAGCCGCGCGGCGATGAGGGCGTGCAGCGTCTCGGGGACGTCCAGCTCCTCGAGGGGCCCGGCCGGCCGGTACACGCTGCCCTCCTGGACCAGCAGGCCGCGGTCCAGCAGCATCCGCACGGTCTCCATGGCGTACAGCGGGACGCCCTCGGCCCGGGCCAGGATCCTGGCCGACACGGCGTCGGGCAGCCCGGGGGCCAGCCCGTCCAAGAGGGACCGCATGGCCGCGGGCTCGAGCGGCGCGAGGTACATCGTGGAGACGCTTCGCCGCGAGGTCGTCCAGCCCGGGAAGCGCTCCGAGACCTCGGGCCGGGCCAGGGCCATGACGAACAGCGGGTGGTTGCGGGCCCAGCTCACCAGGTAGTCGATGAAGTCGATCAGGCTCGGGTCCGCCCACTGGAGGTCCTCGAACACCATGACCACCGGGTCGCGCTGGGCGATCCGTTCGAAGAACAGCCGCCACGCGCTGAACAGGTCCTCCGGCTCACGGGCGGTTCGCTCCTCCAAGGACAGCAGGTGGGCCATGCGGGCTTCGACCCAGCCGGCCTCCTCGGGGTCGGGGACGAATTCCTCCACGCTGGCGTGGAGCTTGTGGCGGGCGGTCGCGGTGTCCTCGCCCTCGAGGATCCCGGCCCGGCTGCGGACCATCTCGGCCAGTGCCCAGTACGTCACGCCCTCCCCGTACGCCAGGCACCGGCCCCGGTGCCACCGGACGGTCTCCATCAGGCCGTCGAGGTACTTCGAGAACTCCCACGACAGCCGGGACTTGCCGATGCCGGCCACGCCGATCACCGAGACCAGATGGGCCCGGCGGCCGTCAGCCGTGGTGTGGAACAGCTCCTTCACGGTTCGAAGCTCGGCGTCCCGGCCCACGAAGGGCGATTCCAGGCCGGTGGAGCGCTGGCCCCCGCCCCGCATCGCGACCACCCGGAGGGCCCGCCACAGCGGCAGCGCTTCGGCCTTGCCCTTCAGTTGGTGGAGGCCGGCCTCCTGGTAGGCGATGGCCGCCTCCGACGCCCGGCGGGTCCGTTCGCCGACCAGGACCGTCCCGGGCTCCGCCGCAGATTGGATCCGGGAGGCAGTGTTCACGATGTCGCCTGCGACCATCCCCTGGCCCTCGGCCGAGAGGTTCACCGCGGCCTCGCCGGTGAGCACACCGGCCCGGGCGGCGAGCCCGTCGGCCCCGACCTCCTCGCCCAAGGCCCCCACGGCCTGGACCAGGTCCAGAGCGGCTCGGACGGCGCGTTCGGCGTCATCCTCCTGCGCGACCGGCGTGCCCCACACGGCCAT
>DHWS01000016.1:15511-35924 GCA_002413305.1 Actinobacteria bacterium UBA5176
TCGCCGATGAATTTCTCCACCGTTCCCCCGTAGCGTTCGATCAGACGGCGCGACGTGTCGAAGTAGCGGGTCAGCAGGTCCCGGACGTCGTCGGGGTCGCGCGATTCGGACAGCGCCGTGAAGCCGACCAAGTCCACGAACAGCACGGACACCAGCCGCCGCTCGCCGGCGGGCGGGGCCGCGACGGCGGGCTGCTGCTCGAGCGGGCCGAAGGTCGGCAGCGGCGACCCGCACTGGCCGCAGAACCGGACGGGGTCGTTCGACGCCCTGCAGACCGGGCACTCCACGGCCAGGGCGGAACCGCACTGGCCGCAGAACCGGCGTCCGCCGGCGTTCTCGGCACCGCAGGTCGAACAGATCGTCACCGGCACCCTCCGTCGATTCCTTCAAGCGTACTTCGCGGGTCGCGGCCCGGGAAACGGGCACCCTATACTTCGGCACGATGCCAACGCTGGCCTCCTTCCCGACCCGGGACCGGCCACGATGAGGTCCCTGTACCGCGCCACCCGGGTCCACACGCTGAGCCATCCGACGGAAGGCGAGTGGCTGCTGATCGACGGGCGCCATATCGAGCGGGTCGGCAGCGGCGAGCCGCCGGCGGCCGACCGGACCGTGGACCTCCCCGGCTGCACGATCATCCCCGGGTTCATCGACTCCCACGTCCACCTGACCGGCACCGGGCTGGCCGGGGTCGGCATCCCGATCGACACCGCACGGCACGCCGAAGAGCTGCTGGGGCTGGTCGCCGAGGAGCTCACCCACGGGCCGACCAAGATCTTGGCGCACGGCTTCGACGAGTCGGACTGGCAGCCCCGCACGCTACCGACGATGGCGGAGCTGGACGAGCTCGGCGAGACGCCCATCGTGCTGGTCCGGGCCGACGGCCACCTTTCGCTCGCCAACTCGGCAGCGATTGAGCGCTCCGGCGCGCTCCAGCACGACGGTATCGAACGCGACCAGAGCGGCAACCCCTCCGGCGTCCTCCGCCGGGACGCCAACAGCCGGGTCCAGCGCTGGTTCCACGAGACGCTGACCGAGCACGAGATCCGCGAGCTGCAGCTCCAAGCGGCCTCCCTGGCGGCCGGCCGGGGGATCACCTGTGTGCACGAGATGGCCATCCCGGCGTGGCGGGGCCGCCGCGACATCGAGGTCCTCCTCGAGCAGCGGATGCAGCTCCCGGTCGACGTGGTGCCCTACGTGGCCGACATGGACATCCCGTACGTCATGGGCCTGGGCCTGGAGACCATCGGGGGCGACCTCTCGGTGGACGGCTCCTTGGGGGCCAGGACCGCCGCCATCGGGGAGCCCTACACCGACGACGGGAGCACGGGCAGCCTCTACCTGGACTCCGACGAGCTGGCGGAGTTCTTCCACAACGCCCACCTGGCGGGCCTCCAGGTGGCCGTCCACGCCATCGGCGACGCCGCCATCGAACAGACGCTGGTCGTCTGGGAGCGCGTGTACCGAACCCTCGACTCTCGCGGCCGCCGGCACTTCCGGGCCCGGCGGCATCGCATCGAGCACTTCGAGATGGCCGCCCCGCAACAGGTCGAACGTGCCGCCGGGTTGGGGCTGGCCATCTCGGTGCAGCCCGCGTTCGATGCCGAATGGGGCCATCCAGGGGCCATGTACGAGCAGCGGCTCGGCGAGCGTCGCGCCGTGGCCATGAACCCCTTTGCCACGTTGCTGGCCCGGGGCATCGAGGTGGGGGCCGGGTCAGACTCCCCGGTCACCCCGCTCGACCCGATGTACGGCCTGTGGGCGCTCGAGAACCATCACGACCCGGCGCAGCGGATGTCTCGCGAGCACGCCATCCGCTTGTTCACCGTGGGCAGCGCCCGGCTGGCCAGGCTCGACGAGAAGAAAGGGCGGCTGGAGCCCGGCATGCAGGCCGATTTCGCGGCCTACGAGGCGGACCCGTTCGTCGTCTTGGACCCGCGTGAGCTCCGCCCGGTACTGACGGTCTCGCGGGGCCGGGACGTCTCGGCGCGTTAGGGGACCGAGACCACGACGGAGCCGCGGACCGTGCCCCGTCGCACGGCCTCCAGGGCCTCGTTCGCCTGGTCCAGGGGGAAGGTGGTGACCTCGGTGCGAAGCGGCACTTGCGGCGCCAGACGAAGGAACTCCACGCCATCCTCCCGGGTCAGGTTTGCCACGGAGCGGACGCTCCGCTCGCCCCACAGCAATTCGTACGCGAAGCTCGGGATGTTGCTCATGTGGATCCCGCCGCACACCACGGTGCCACCCTTGGCCAGGGCGCCGAGCGCGAGGGGGACGAGCTCGCCCGCGGGTGCGAAGATGATGGCGGCGTCGAGCTCCTCTGGGGACGGTTCGTCGGTCCCGCCCGCCCACGCCGCCCCGACCTGGCGGGCGAAGGCCTGTCCAGCCGCGTCGCCGGGCCTGGTGAACGCGAACACCCGCCGGCCCTGGAAACGGGCCACCTGTGTGACGATGTGGGCGGAGGATCCGAACCCGTAGATCCCAAGGCGCTCGGCATCCCCGGCCAGACGGAGCGAGCGGAACCCGATCAACCCGGCGCACAGGAGCGGGGCGGCCTGGGGATCGCGATACCCTTCGGGGAGCGGGAAGCAGAACCGCGAGTCGGCCGCGACGAACTCCGCGTAGCCACCGTCGATGTCGTACCCGGTGAAGCGAGCCGCGTCGCACAGGTTCTCCCGTCCGGTGAGGCAGAAGTGGCACGTCCCGTCGGTCCAGCCCAGCCATGGCACCCCGACCCGCGAACCCACCTCCACCGAGACCGCTTCGGTTCCCGCCCCAACCACCGTCCCCACGATCTGATGGCCGAGGACGAGCGGCAGCTTCCGCTTCGTCAGCTCGCCATCCACGATGTGCAGGTCGGTCCGGCACACCGCGCATGCGTGGACCCGAAGGAGTATCTGGCCGGCGGTGGGCACGGGCCGGGGCAACTGCCGGAGCCGCAGCGGCTGCCCCGGTCCATCAAGCACCATCGCCCGCATCGTCTCGGCCATCGCCATAGCCTGGAGTCTTCCACGGAATGAAATCCGGCGGAAATGGTTGCATCGCCGGTTCGCCTCGGTACGGTGGACCCTTACCCCACGCGCGATGCCAGCACCAGCGCGTCCCTTCCCCGGGAAAGGAGGCAGGCATGTCCGTCGAGGCGCCTTTCTTCAGGTGGACGGAGGACGAGATCCTCCACCCCCAGTTCACCAAGGTCCTCAAGGGCTTCGACTCCGAAGAGGTCGAGACCTTCATCACGGAGCTGACCCATCGCATCCAGCAGCTCGAAGGGAACCTCCAGCAGGTCCTCGAGGAGCGCGACCAGGCACGCCGCCGATACGCCTCCGTGCAGGCCGAAGCGTACCGGCAGGTCGCCGGGCGGATGGCCGACGTGCTCCGAACCGCCGACGGGCTCGCCGAGAAGCTCCGCCGGGAGGCCGAAGAGGAGGCTCGGCGCACGGTCGCCGACGCCGCCAACCGGGCCGCCGACCTCCGCAAGCACGCCGAAGCGGAGGCCGCCCGCCTGCGCGCCGACGGCCACCGGGCACTCGAGGCCGCCGAGGCCAAGGCCACAGAGATCATGAGCCACCTCCAGACCCGCCGGCAGGAGATGCGGACGCAGTTCGAGTCGGTGAAGCTGCAGACCACGGCGCTGCTCGAGCAGGCCGACCGGGCGATCCTCGCCGCGACCGCGAAGGAAGTCGTCGAGCCCGCCCCTGCCTCGGTGGCGCCGGTGCCCACCATCACCAGAGCGGCCGCCACGCTCTCGGAGACGCCGGATGACCTGCTGGCTCAGACGCAGGCGTTCGAGATCGTCGTGATCGAGGACCAGGAGCAGGAACGGGGGACCGGGGACCGGCGCGACGGGTAGCGGGGCTCAGGCGGCCCCGAAGGCCACGTCGCGGATCGCCGAGACCGCCCGGAGGTACAGGTCCATCATCTCGTCGTCCGGCTGGGGGATCCCCAGCAGGTCCAGGCGATCGACGCCCTCGTAGAGCCCGAGCCATTCGGCCCGGATCAGGATGGCCTCCATGATCGACCGGGCCGAGCCCCGCGAGATCTGGACCACGGGCATCGCGATCCGGTGTTCCTGCTCGGCCACCTCCGCCTCACGCGCCGCGGCCGGGACGACCTCGTTCTCGAAGACCTGGCTGCCGAGCACCGCGCTCGGGAGTTTCGCTTCGGCCTCCCGGAACGGCTGATGCATCTCCAGCTGTTCCACCACTGCGCGCGTGAATGCCACCCAGCGCAGATAGAGGTCGGGTTTGGCGGGTGGAAGGCGGATCTCGACCAGGTCGTCCGGTGCCACTGCTCAGATTGTCGACGCACGCGAGAGGCATCGCAACCATGTGACATTGGTCATCGCGCGGCGGCCCCTCGCTCCGCGTTCGTCACCCCACAAGCGCGAGGTGGCTGCCGCGGGGGGATTTCGTCACCTCGATCCGCGTGAACTGGTCGGCCAGCTCCTTCACGTGGGTGATCACGCCGACCAGGCGCCCGTCTCCGCCTAGCTGTTCGACGGCATCCACCACGATCCGCAGTGATTCCGGGTCCAGTGTGCCGAACCCTTCGTCCAGGAACAGGCTGTCCAGCCGGGCCTTCTCCGTGACCGAGAGAGAACGGACCTGCTCGGCCAGGGCCAAGGCCAGGGCCAGCGAGGCCAGGAACGTCTCGCCTCCCGACAGGGTCCGGACGCTCCGTTCGTCGTCCCCGTTCCAGGTATCCACCACGAAGAACTCGTCGCTCCGGCATCGCAGGTGGTACCGCCCGTCGGACAAGGTCGCCAGCCGGTCCGAGCCGGCCGCGGCGAGCAGCTGGAGGGCTTCGGCCTGGAGGAACGCGATGAGGCGGTCGGCGCGAAGCTCCATGGCCAGCGCCTTGAACAGGTGGGCCCGGTCATCGAGCCGGCGCACTTCCTCGGCCAGGACGCGCTTACGCTCCAATCGCTGCTCGAGCTGTTCGGCGAGCTGGCCGGCCGTGGCCACCAGCGCGGCGGCCGTCCGGCACTCGGCGTCGACGGCCCTGGCCAGTCCCTCGAGGGTGGGTTGCGGCTCGAAGAGCGCCTCGGTCTTCGTCGTGGCCTCCGCCAGCAAGTCCCGCTCCGCGGAGGAACGTTCCTCCATCTCCCGGGTCAGGCGATCGGAGAGCGTCCCCAGGCCGGCGGCCAGCCGCACGGCGAACGCCTCCAGCGCCGCAGGGTCCTTTGCGTCCGGTGGCGGCGAGAGCTTGGGCGGCGCGGATCGCGTGCCGAACGCCCGTGCCGCCCGGTCGAAGAGGGGCCGGTGATCGCCGGCCAGGCGGTCCCGGACCCGGTCGATCCGTCCGGCCACGCGCTCCACCTCCTGTTCGGCCTCCAAACGCGCCTGGTCGGCAGTGGCGACGGCGGCACCAGCCTCGCGTTCGGCCCGGTCGAGCCGTTCGAGCCGGCCGAGGCGTTCGTCGACCGCCACGGTGGGATCGGCGGGCAGCGGGTCGCCGAGGACCGCAGCCAGCCGACCCTCGTGCTCGGCGACCCTGGCGGCGGCCTCCTCGAGCTCCTTCGCCAGGCGGGCCTGCTCGTCGGCGTTCGCCCGGAGCTCGCGCCGAGCCGCTTCCCCGGACCGCTCGGCGGCGTTCACCTCCGCCCGAGCGAGGTCCAGCGCCGTCCGGGCTGCGGCCCGCGCTCTCGTCGCCTCCGCCAGCGCCCCCGGAACGGCAGGAGCGGGCAGCGTCTCCAGGGGCAGCCCGCAGACCGGGCAGGGGTCGCCCGGCTTCAGCGCGACGGTGAGCGCCGCGATGTGGTCGGCCTGGCGGGCATCTTCCAGAGCTGCATCCGCTGCTTCGAAGGCGGCCTCCCGGCCGGCCAGCGATGCCTTCGCTGTCGTCAACGCCTGGGCGGTCTCGGCCTCGGCGTCCCCCAGGGGCCCGGCCGCCACGACAGCCCGGGCGCGGCTCGTCTCCCTGTCTACCCGGGACGCGCGGGCGTCCGCGAGCGCCAGCGCCCATCCACGAGCCTCCGCGAGTCGCTGGGTCGAGCCGGATCGCGCCTGCGCCTCCCGAAGCACCGTCCCAGCCCGCTCGTGGTCCTCGCGAGCTTGCTGCACCTCCGCGGCCCGGGCCGCCAGCGCGACCTTCGTCTGGCCGAGCGCCTGACCCAGTGTGGCCAGTTCGTCCGCCGCCGAGCGGATGGCTTCGGCTGCCGCGCCGGCGTCCTGGGCGCAGGCTCGAAGCTCGTCGATCGACCGCTTCGACCCCTGCCACCGCTCCAGGAACCCGCCGACCGCTTCGGCCGCCTCCGCCAGCGTTCGCTCCCGCTTCGCCGCCTCTCGTGCCGAGGCGCGCGCGGCCTTCAGCGCGCCGAGCGATACGTCCCCGTACTCGCTCTCCAGCAGCTGGGCCTTCGTGGCCGAGGTCAGCCGGGCCTCCTTCTCGATCTGGCCCGCGCGCTCGGCCATCCGCTTGAACAGCGACAGGCCGAGCAGCTCGGTGAGGATGTCGCGGCGCTTCTTCGGGTCGCCGACCAGCAGCTCGGCGAACTTCCCCTGGGGGAGCAGCACCGAGCGGGTGAAACCGTCGTAGGTGAGGCCGATGGTGCCGGCGATCAGCCTGTCGGCGTCGCGGACGCGATCCGCGCCCTCGCCCGCCTGGATCCACCCATCGTCCTGGGAACGCTCGAGGAGGATCTTCGAGGCGCCCTTCGCCGCCGTCGAACGGGTGATGCGGTACCGCTCGCGGCCGACCTCGTACTCGAGCGTCACCGCCATCCTCGACTGGCCCTGGCTGATGAGCTGGCTCACCCGGTCGCCGACCCGTTCGACCCGCCCATACAGCGCGTACGTCATGGCGTCGAGGAGGCTGGACTTGCCGCTCCCGGTCGGACCGCTGATGGCGAACAGGTCCAGGTTCCTGAAGTCGACCTCCACCGGATCGCGGAAGGAGGTGAAGCCCTTCAGCTCGAGCCGAAGCGGGCGCATCTAGCCGTGGCCGTCGAGGTCGGAGAGCTCATCGAACGCCCCGAGGAGATCCTCCGGTGCGGCCTCCACGCCGTGCTCGTGACGGTAGTACGAGACGAACTGGTCGCGCGGCTGGAGGGAGGAGAGGGGCGGGCCCGATCCCGCATCCTCGGTGCGTTCGTACCGGAGCGAGACGTCGACCGCGTCCGGCAGAGCGTCGCGGATCCGCCCGGCGATGCCGGGCACGGGGCCGTCCGTGTCGACGAAGACGCGGAGGTAGGCGTCGCGAAGCACCTCGCCCTTCGCCAGGACTTCGTCGAGGGTCCCTTCGACGTCCACCAGGCGCTTGCCGGCCGAGAGGGCAACCTCGCGGACCTTGGCCGGCTTTCCTGGACTCGCCTCGACGATCGTTACGGACTTCGTCTGCTCCTTCTCACCGAAGTCGAGCTGGAGGAGGGAGCCGGCGTACCGCGTGGGGCTCGGCGCGCCCCGGACGGCCTGGGGGCGGTGGACGTGGCCGAGCGCGACGTAGCCGGCTGTGGCGGGCAGACGGGACGGCGAGATCGCGTACTCGATGCCGATCGTGATCTGATGTTCGCCGCCGCCCGGGATGGCCCCGTCGGTGAACAGGTGGGCCAGCAGGACGTTGACGGCATCGGGACGGAACGAGGCGGCCATTGCCTCCAGCAGCCCCCCCATGCCCTCGGCGTAGGACTGGTGCCACAGCTCGGGCGCGTCGAACAGGTCGGCCGCGTCGCCGTACCGCCGCTCCGGGACGAAGGGGACGCAGGCGATCAGGGCTACCTCGCCGGTGCTTCGGCTGCAGATCTCCACCGCGGCTCCCTGGTCCGGCCGGGCCACCCGGGGGACCAGCGTGGTCCCGATGGGCCGAAGCAGCTTCGCCAAGGCGGCGAGCCGGGCAGGCGAGTCGTGGTTGCCGGCGATGGCCACCACGGGGATCCCCGCCTCGTGGAGACGAAGGAGCGCCTCGAAGACGAGGTCGTCGGCCTCCGGCGTCGGGGAGCGATGGTCGTAGACGTCGCCGGCCAGCAGGACGGCGTCGACGTTCTCCTGGCCGGCGATCCCGACCACCTCGCGCAGGGCATCCGCGAACTCCTCGCTCCGGGATCGCCCCCGGATCGAACGCCCGATGTGCCAGTCGCCGGTGTGGAGGAGTCGCACGTCCCTAGCCTACCGAGTCAGAGTGACAAGAATCACATCTTTGTCATTCGGACGAGTGCCGGCCCGATCCGGCTGCCGGGATCTTCGCTGAGCACGGCTGGCTAGACTGCCCTTCGTGGAGACCACCGAGCATCTGGCCGAGCTTCGCCGCCAGGGCGAGCTCCTCGAGGCAGCGGCCGAACGGAGCGATCTGGACACGCCGATCCCGACGTGCCCGGAGTGGAGGATGCGGGACCTGCTCCGCCACACCGGCGACATCCACCGGTGGGCGGCCGCGCACGTCGAACAGGGCCGGATGCGACCGATCCGGGTGGTCGAGGAGGTTGCCGGACCCGTGCCGGGCGATGCCGACCTGCTCGCCTGGTTCCGGGAAGGACACGACCGGCTGGTCCGGACGCTTTCCGAGGCCGACCCGGACGTGGCGTGCTGGACGTTCCTGCCGGCACCGTCCCCCCTGGCCTTCTGGACACGGCGGCAGTCCCACGAGACATCGATCCACCGCGCCGACGCGGAGAGCCCCGGCGGCGTCCTCACCGCGTTCGATCCACGTTTCGCCGCCGACGGCATCGATGAGCTGCTGTTCGGCTTCCTGGGCCGGCCCTCCGAGGAGCCTGCTCCCGCCGAACCGATCCGCACCCTCCACCTCTGCGCGAGCGACACAGGGGGCGAATGGTTCGTCCCATTGCATCCCTCGGCCACACCGACGCCTGAGCACGCCGAGGCGGACTGCACGGTGCGAGCGAACGCGTCCGATCTGTACCTGCTGGTCTGGAACCGCCGGACCGTCGAGGGGCTGGAGGTGGCCGGCGACTCGTCGGTCATGGACCTGTGGCGGGACAACGTGCAGATCACCTGGAGCCGGGACCGGAAGCAGCGGTGACCGGTGGGGCGGTCGAGGTTCGCACGATCACCGAAGCCGAGGTCGACGCCTGGTCGGACGGCCTGGAGATCGGTTTCCTGCGGGTGCCGGCGAAGGGACTGGGTGCGTTCCGGAGCTCCTACATCGACCTCGACCGCACGTGGGGCGCGTTCGACGGCGAACGGGTGGTGGGGACCCTTCGAAGCTATCGCACCGAGCTCACGGTCCCAGGCGGAGCCTTCGTCCCGGCGTCGGCCGTCACCAACGTCGCGGTGACGGCCACCCACCGTCGCAGCGGGCTGATGCGCAGGATGATGGAGCCCGACCTCGCCGCCTCGGCCGCCCGGGGCGAACCCGTCGCCGTCCTGATCCCCTCCGAGTATCCGATCTACGGGCGCTTCGGGTTCGGCCCGGCCACCGAGCACGTCTGGCTGTCCCTCGACGCCGGCCGGGCCCGGTTCCTCCCGCCCCCGTGGGGAGCGGTCGAACTGGCGGGGGTCCGAACGTTCCTGGCCGAAGCCCCGCACGTGTACGACCGGTACCGGGCGGCCGCGCCCGGGAACATCGCCCGGCCGGACTGGAAGTGGGACGTGCTGGCCGGCACGGCGCCGTCTCCGGGCGGCGCGGACCATTCACGGGCGTTCCGGGCCCTCTTTCGGGACGGGTCCGGGGCGGCGCGGGGCTACGTGGTTTACGCGCTCGGGGAGGTCGAATGGGAGAGTGGCCGCCCGCAGGTCACCCTGGAGGTGCACGAACTGGCGGGGGACGACCCGGCGGCCGAAGCCGAGCTCTGGCGGTACTGCGCGCAGGTGGATTGGGTGCGAACGGTGCAGGCGCTGCCCCGGAGCCCCCACGAGGGTCTGAGGTGGTTCCTGGCCGACGCGCGGGCCCTCCGGCTGAGCGGGCACAGCGACATGATGTGGGCGCGATTGCTCGATGTCCCGGCCGCGCTGTCGGCCCGCTCATACGCGGTCGATGGGCGGGTGGTGTTCGAGGTCGTCGATCCTCTCGGTTATGCCGCCGGCCGGTTCGAGCTCGACGTGTCGGGCGGTGCCGGGACGTGCGGGCCGAGCTCCGCAGAGCCCGACCTCACCGTGCCGGTGGACGTGCTGAGCGGAGCATTCCTCGGCGGCACGTCGCTCCTGGCGCTCCGGCAGGCCGGCCGGGTCGAGGAGCACCGCCCGGGCGCCGTCGCGAAAGCGGACCAGTTGTTCCGGTGGCCGGTTCCCCCGGTGTGTCTCACCTGGTTCTGAGCGAGGGACCCATGCCGATCGACGTGTACCTCGAGGTGGGGTCGAAGAGGGTGTTCGCGGCCGCCGTGGACTGGCCCGGATGGTGTCGAAGCGGGCGGGACGAGGAGGCCGCGCTGGACGCCCTGGCCGCCTACGGCCGCCGGTACGCCGATGCCATCCGGCGGCCCGCGGAGAGGCTCAAGCTGCCGAAGGATCCCTCGGGCTTTCGGATCACCGAGCGGCTCCCGGGTAACGCCACGACCGATTTCGGCGCGCCCGGGATCGCACCGGCCGCGGACGACCGACCGCTCCGCGAGCCGGAGGTCAAGCGCCAGACCGCCATCCTGCGGGCGAGTTGGGCGGCGTTCGACCGCGCCGCCGCCGCGGCGGCGGGCGTCACCCTCCGCTCAGGCCCGCGGGGCGGAGGGCGAGACCTGGACCAGATCGTCGCCCACGTCGCGGACGCCGATATCGCGTACGCGAGGAAGCTCGGCGCGGCGTCCGGCACGTTCGACGAGGACGCGGACGTGGCGAGAAGGACGAAACAGGTCCGCGCCGCGATCCTGCAGCTCGTGGCGTCGAGGGCACGAGGGGAGCCACCGCCCAGGACCCCGAGGTCCGGTTCGCTGTGGACCCCCCGGTACGCCGTCCGGCGCTCCGCCTGGCACGCCCTCGACCACGCGTGGGAGATCGAAGACCGCTCTCAGCCCGCTTTGGGCTGAACCCCCTCAGTCGGTCCCGAAGGCGGCGAACGGATCTTCCGTGGCCGCTGGGGCAGCTTCTTCGGCCCGGGTGGCCCACGAGGGGAAGGGGAAGCGGATCTGCAACGGGATCGGGATGTGGGGCTGCTGGAGGATCATCGAGCCCGGCTTCAGGATCGATGCCCGGGCCCGGGTCACCGCCGGCAGGAACCCATATTCGCTGCGCTGGGCCTCGGCGGTGTCCAATCGGCCGACCACCCGGTAGGCCGCGTTGGAGATGACCCGGCGTTCGACCTCGCTGGCGGTCTGTTCGGCCCCGATCAGGATCATCCCTAGCGACCGGCCGCGCTCGGCCACGTCCAGGAGGACCTCCTTGATCGGCGACCAGCCCTCCCGCGGCGCGTACCGGTTCAGTTCGTCCAGGACGAGGAACGTGAGCGGCTCGCGCCGTCCCATCCGCTCCTTATGCTCGAACAGCCGCTTGATGACCACCCCGGTGACGAAGCGCTTCGCGCGGTCGTGGAGGTTGTGGATGTCGACCACCGTGACCTGGTTCGACTCCCAGTCGATGCGGTGCGCGGCGGGGTTCTCGGCCTCCCGGCCCCAGATGAGATGCCCCATCCGGAATCGTCCCGCGTCCAGGCGCCGGACGAACGCGGCCACGGTGGAGTCGGCCAGCCGGCCGCGCCAGGTGGAATGTTCGTCCTCCACGTTCTCCCGGATGAGCTCACACAGCGACGCGAAGTCCTTCACCGGGTAGCCGCCGTAGACGACCGTGGCGTCGTGTTCGGGGTCGTCGGTGCATTCCCGGTCGAGGTAGGACTCAACCCGGGCCACCAGGTCGGCGATCTGGGAGCGTTCGTCCTCCGCCTCCGCGAACAGGAACCGGAGGTACTTCTCGCGGACGAACTCCCGGAGCGTCCAGTAGTAGGAGGTGACGCCCTCGGACCGGCTCTCGACCTGCGGAACGGCGCTCCCTGGGCGCGGGGGCGCCCACAACCCGACCGAGCTGAAGGGACCGACGGGGAGGCCCAGCCGGCCGTAGTCCGCCCGCTGATCCTCCGTCAGCCGCGCGTTCGGCTTGTCGAGCCACATCAGGTCCTCGCCTTTGACGTTGAACACGATGGCCTTGGTGTTCACGGCGTAGCTGCCCAGCACCTCCGAGTGGAACAGCGCGTACAGCAGGAACAGCGCGTAGGTGGTCTTCGTCGCCACCCCCGACACCCCACTGATGTTCACGTGGGCCCCGCGCGACCCGTCCAGGAAGTCCAGGTCCAAGAACATGGGCTCGCCGTCGCGCGACAGGCCGGCCGGTACCCGCCGTCCCATCTGGTCGAAGTACATCGCCTGGTCGCGGTCCGCGCCCCGCGCCCGGAACGCCGGCAGGCCGGGCATGGGAGGCACGTAGACCTCGGGTTCGAAGCGGGTGGCGACCACCTGCGCCGACACCGCCGTATCCACCGGCAGCACGCCCCGTTCGACCAGGAAGACATCCGTGTCGAAGCTGGCCCCCTCGTGACGGGCCCGGGCGTCCTGAACGATCCCGGAGATCCGGATGGTGCCGCGTCCTGGCACCTCGGTGTCCACGATCACCGCGTCGTCGAGTTGGAGATAGGAGTCCTCGGAAACCCCCACCCAGAAGGTGAGCGGCGTCGAATCCTCCGTACCCAGGACCATGCCGACCCGTTCGCTGGCCTCCTGCCTGGGGTCGTCCTCGTGTTCGGCCATCTCAGCCCTCCGTCCCGAGGAGGTGGGTGAGCAACGCCCGCCGGACCAGCCACCGGTGGCCCATGCGGTGCTTCAGCCATTCCTCGAGGGCGGCGACCGGAGCCAGGTTCTGGGGAGCTCGGGGGTCGGACGGCCGTCCTGCGTAGGAGGGCAGCAGGGCGGTCACCCGTTCGGCCAGCCCGACCGCCGGCTCCAACCCCACGCCGGCCCGGACCTCGCACCGGACCACACCGGCGTGGTCGTGCCACGGTGGCCGGAGCTCGACCAGGCGGGCGTACCAGGAGTAACCCCGTACAGAGTCCTCCCGGTCCAACAGCGCGAACACCGGCGTGCGGTCACCCGGCCCCAGCTTCGTCAGGAGGGCCTCCTCGGCCGGTTCGAGATACTGCCGGACGAACCGCTTCACCACGCCAACCACGGGTGCACCGCGCTCGGCGACCTCCTCGCCCAGCCGGAGGGGCCCGTCGGCGAGCACCAGCGGAGCGCCGGACCCGACCAGCTCGGCGGACAGGTTCTGCTCCGCCACCCGCATGAGCTCCTGGAGCTTGTCCAGGGGCGCGTTGGGGTCGCTCCGGGACGCGGTGGCCGGTTCGAACATCAGGGACCTCGCGCCGCAGCGGACGTCGACCCCGTCCTGGCGCATGCCGCCCGCCACGATCACCGCCCGGCACACCCGGTGGCGGTCGAAGGCGGCCGCGCCGTCACACCGGACCGCCCCCACGGCGTAGGAGCCGAACAGCCCGGGCACGCGGCGTTCGCCCTCGTCTGCCAGGATCCGGAGGTCGACACGGCGGACGCCGTCCACGAACCACACCGGCTCGGGTCCGGCGGACGAGGCGGTGAGGGGACGGGACCAGTCGGTGGACTCCACGAACGGATCCGCCCGGGGGAGGGGGGAGTCCTCCAGCGCGGCGTCGTACCCCATCCCGAACTCCGGGTTCCACGGATCCGCGTACAGCACCGGCATCGGTCAAGGATAGGGGCGGGGAACGACACTTCCCAGCAACACAAGGCCTTTTTGGCGGTCCGGGCGACTCGAATCCTCAGCCATCCCTTGAGGGTTGGCGGGGCAGGGGAGTCGGCACGGGATGGGCGCGGCCCGGACCCTGAAGGGCCCATTGACACTTGGCCGCAGGACCCTTACAGTGACCCCACTCGTCGTTTCGGCGACGGGTCGGAGGACCCGAGAGGCTGAGTAGAGAACGCACGCACCCCGGTGCATGCGGCGCCAAAGGTCTCTCGGGTCCTCTCTCTATCTCCCCTCCGGCGCCGCGGCCGAAGCCTCACACACAAGTTGCCGGGTTGTTCGGAACAAACCCCGCCCAGGCGCTGTTAGCGTTCTCTGCCCTGGAGTAAGGGTCCCGCTCGATCCGGGGTACGTGGGCCGAACGAGCGAGCCATCCCAGGATTGACGCGGAGCGTAGAATCCAGCGACGTTTTGAAGGAGCGAGCAAGCCTTGGAAGAGGAAGAGGAGTACCAGCCCGACGCCGAAGAGGACGACGAGGACGAGGAGCCGAGCGAGGCCGACCTCGAAGAGGAGGAGCCGGCCGAGACGAGCCTCGAGGAGATCCTCACCAAGAAGCCCGAAGAGCGGCCCATCGCCGAGGAAGAGGAGGACGACGAATCGATCCTTTCGCTCGGGAGGGAGGAGCGCATCGAGACCCTCTCGGTGAAGGTGATCCCGCCGGACCCCCAGAAAGAGTTCACCTGCCGCAAGTGCTACCTCGTCAAGCACCGGAGCCAGCTGGCCGACAAGAAGCGGATGTTCTGCCGGGACTGCGCCTGAGGCGGCCCCGGAACCGGGCGCTCGGCCGAACCAGTCCGTCGCTCTTCACGGCGGTCGCCGCCGCGGTCGCCGCGGCGCTGCTCCTCGGCATCGCGAATCCACCCGTCGACGCGGGGCCGGTGGCGTTCGTCTCCCTCGCCCCGCTGCTGTGGGCGCTGCGGAACGCGCGCCCCCGGCGTGGCGCCCTGCTCGGGTTGGTGTTCGGCCTGGTGTACTACGGGATCCTGCTGGCGTGGCTGCAGCCGTTCGGCATCGTGGCCTGGCTGCCGCTGGTGGTGTCGCAGGCCGGGTGGGTGGCGCTGTTCGGCTTCCTCCTGCCGTTCCTGTGGCGCGACCAGCGATCCATGGTGTCGGCCTTCGCGGCGGCGGCGCTATGGACCTCCATCGACTGGGCAAGGGGGACCTGGCCGGTCGGTGGCTTCACGTGGGGCGGACTCGGCTACACGCAGCACGGGAACGGCTTCCTGCTGCCTCTGGCCTCCGTGGCCGGGGTGTGGGGCGTCACATTCGTGGTGCTGCTGATGAATGCGCTCCTGCTGGGCGCCGTGTCGAGGCCGGTGGGGGAGCGGCGCCCGGTGTTTCGGAACGCGGTCCTCCCCATCGGCGTGGCGGCAGCTTTCGTTCTGGCGCCGGCGCTGATCCCGCTGCCCGCTGCCACGGGACGGCCCTTGTCCGTCGCGGTGGTGCAGGGCAACGTCCCGAGGGCCATCGCGTCCGATCCGTTGCTCCGCGGGGACATCGTGGAGCGGAACGAGATCGAGCTGCACCGGACCCTTGGCGCGAACCCGCCCCAGCTGGTGGTGTGGCCAGAGAACTCGCTGGACCAGGATCCGCTCGTGGATCCTGCCGCCGGACAACCGCTGGCGGAGGTGGTACGGCAGGTCGGAGTCCCGACGCTGGTCGGCGCGATCCAGCAGGCCCCCGGCGGCCGCTTCTACAACGTGTCGCTGCTTTACGACCGGTCGGGCCAGGTGATCGGGCGGTACGCGAAGATCCACCTCGTTCCGTTCGGCGAGTACGTCCCCTTCCCGAGCGTGTTCGGCTGGACCGAACAGTACCGGCGGGGGAACGTCGACTTCTCGGCCGGCCACCGCGTGACGGTCTTCCACGTCGATGGAGTGGCGGTGGGCACGCCGATCTGCTTCGAGAATGTGTTCCCGGGGCTGTTCCGGCGTTTCGTGGCCGCGGGCGCGAACCTCGTGGTGGTGACGACGAACGATTCGTCCTTCCTGACCTCGCCGGCGTCGCCGGAGCACGTGATCTTCAGCCAGCTTCGGGCGGTGGAGACCGGCCGGTGGGTCGTGGAGGCCGCCATCTCGGGGCAGAGTGCGGTCGTGGACCCGCGGGGGCGCGTGGTCGCGCGAACGCAGGAGTTCCGGCGCGCGGTGCTTCGGTTCGACGTGCCGACGTCGACGTCGCGAACGATCTACACGCGGCTCGGCGACTGGTTCCCGTGGGCGTGCGGGATCGCCGCTCTGCTGGCCCTAGCGCTCGCATGGCGGCGGCGCCCCTGGGGGAGCCGGCCGGAGGGGACGACGGCCACCCCGGAGACCCCTGCGGGAACTCCCCCGGCGGGGGAGCGGAGCGACGCGCTCGGCCCCCTCCCGGTTTCTGGCGGCTCGATCGGGAAGGTGCTGGTCGTTCTCCCCACCTACAACGAGCGGGCGACCATCGAGCGGGTCGTCGAAGGGGTGCTCGCCGTGGCCCCCTCCATCGACATCCTTGTGGTGGACGACGGCTCGCCCGACGGGACCGGGAACCTCGTGGAGAAGATCGCGGAGGGCGAGCCGCGGGTTCGGCTCCGCCGCCGCGAGGGCAAGCAGGGCCTGGCCAGCGCCTACCTCCTGGGGTTCCGGACGGGCATCGAGGAGGGCTACGACGTACTCGTCGAGATGGACGCCGACCTGTCCCACCGCCCGGCCGACCTCCCCGGGCTGCTCGCGGGCAGCGAGCGCTACGACCTGACCATCGGAAGCCGGTACATCCCCGGAGGTGGGGTGTCGAACTGGAGCCGGTCTCGCGTGGCGCTGTCCAAGGCCGGCAACCGGTACGCCCGGACCGCGCTCCGCCTGCCCGTCACCGACGCCACCAGCGGCTTCCGGGCCTTCCGGCGGGGACTCCTGGAAGCCCTCCTGGCCGACGGCATCCACTCCGAGGGCTACGGCTTCCAGATCGAACTGGTCTACCGGGCGTTGCGGATGGGATTCTCGGTTGGCGAGTCGCCGATCACGTTCCAGGAGCGCGAACATGGACATTCGAAGCTCTCCCGCCGGATCGTCGTCGAGGCGCTCCTCAAGGTGACGCAGTGGGGGTTCCAGGAGCGCGTTCGCAGGGGTCGCACGGACGCGAGGTGACCGGTTCGAAGCCCTCCCCCGCGCTTGGGCTGCTCCTACGCGAAATCCCCTATAACCAACATTATGGAATCTTGTTGAGCCGAAGATCCCACCCCGCCGAACCCCTCCCCCGGAGGCCCTGACCTGCGGTCCGGTGCTCAGACGTCGACGCCGTCGGCCAAGAGCCGCTCGAGGCGCTGGCGAAGCGCAGCGACGTCGAGGGTCGCAACAAGGATCTCCGCGGCGACTCCTTCCCGGTCCCCCACCATCGCCAGGAGGAGCCTGCCAGTGCCGGCGGCCTCCCTCCCCATCCGCTCCGCGTCGTCGGCAGCCCGCTGGAGCAGCCGCTTCGATCTGGGTGTGAAGGGGATGGGCCCCGCCGGTGTGGAAGCCCCGCGTCCGATGACGTCCAGGACCTTGGCGCGTACACGGTCGGATGTGGCCCCGGCGTCCCGAAGGATCGACCCGCCGGTGCCGGCCGGCTCCGCGAGCAGCCCGAGCAGGATGTGCTCCGTTCCGATGTAGTTGTGGGCGAGCTCACGGGCTTCGGCCTCGGCCAAGACGATGGCATGCCGCGCCGGCCCAGTGAGGTGTTCGAACGGACCGTCGACGGAGGAGCGCCTCGCCCGGCCTCGCCGGCGCCCGCCGAACAGAGGTCCGCGCCTCCCGACGTGGCGCTGCTGGGCAGCCTGCTTCGACACGCCGAGGTGGCTGCCGATCTGGGCCCACGACGCTCCCGCCGTCCGGGCCTCCTCCACGAAGTGGCCGATCAGTTCCTCGCTCGCCTCCTGCAGCCGGACCCCGGCCTTGGTGGCCAGGACTAACCGGTCCAGCGGCGTGCACCCCCGGGTCCGGCGTTGGATCCACCGGATCAGCCGGTCGAGCTCGACGGGACCCTCGCCTTCCTGCATGCCGCCGTCAAGCATAGGTTGACGCCAGCGCCTCGTCAAGGGAGAGTTGACGCGGCTGGCGCTCGAGGTCAGCCGGCTCGGCCGGCGGCTCCCGCTCGCGCCAGGACAGCAGGACCTTCGCCGCCCACCGTTCGGCCTGGACCTCCGACCGGCGCAGGCCCTCCCGGAACTGGTGGACGTGACAGGCCTCGTGGGCGGCCAGGGCGACCAACCGCTCCCGCCAGTCCCGGACCGTGATCCACGGCGCCGTCTTCCGCTTGCTGTACCGATACGTCTTGGGGTAGGCGCGGTTGCGCAGGGCCGACGGGAGCATCAGCCGCACGAGGTACCGGGCTTGCTCACCACGGAGCATGGAGGGCGGTGGTTCTGGGTAGGCCCGGCCGGCGAACGACAGTGCGGGACGTTTCGCCCGTTCCACCCGGACCAGGACGTCGAAGGCCGGGACGCCCTGGAAGGCGTCCACGATCAGGCCCGAAAGGTGGGCGTGGTCGGTTCGGATGTCGGGCGAGATCGCGATGCGCACTCCGGACCGAATCCTACCGGCTCCAAATGACACCCTTGAGATTCGGCCAGATGCTCCCCTCACCACCGGCCCCGGTGCACGACCTCCTCGATCGGCCGCGCGCGCCGGGTGGCCGCCGACGACCGGACGGGGTCCACCCGTGCCGGATGCCCGAGGGCGATCACCCCGATCGGTGACCACGCCTCCGGGATGCCGAACTCCCCGCGAACGCCCTCCAGGCCGGCCTCGTCCAGGCCGAAGAACAGCGCCCCCAGGCCCTCGTCGACCGCCGCCAGCAGGATCAGCAATGTGGCGAACGCGGTGTCCACCGTCCAGTAGGCCACCGGCCAGTGGGCTTCGTCCTGGTCGGTCCAGCCCTTATCGGCTTCGGCATACCGCTCCAGATAGACGTGCTTGCCAGCGCAGGGAACGACCAGGACCGGCGCCGGCCGGACGCCCCGGTAGACCGCCCAGTCCTCCTCGTCAACGTGAGCGGCGGAGGACCAGAATCGATCGACGTCCTCCCGCCGATCCAGAACCAGGAAGGCGAACCCCTGGCTGTAGCCGGCCGAGGGCCCCCGGCGCCCGGCGGCGAGGATCCGCTCCAGCGCGTCCGGTTCGACGCGTTCGTCCAGGAACGTGCGAACCATCTTCCGGCGTTTCACGACCTTTCGGAACTCCATGCCCATCGCCTCCTTCAGAACAGCCCGCTGGTGGCGACGGCGTACCGGGTGGGATCGGCCAGGTCGCCGCCGCTGGAGTGGAACAGCTCGACGTAGGTGATCCGGAAACCCTGCCCCAACGGGACTCCGGGGAGCGCGGCTGGACGAACCCGTACCCCACCGTTGCACCGACACGCCGGATGCAGTACGAAACGGCGTCCCGGTCTCGAACCAGCATGGCCAGGTCCTGCGGCCTCCGCCGTCCCGAGCACCCGGCATCCCGTTCGACCAGCTCGGCATCGGCCGGGTCCGCTTCGACCAGATCGAACCCCTCCGGGCCCGCGAACGGTTCGGCGCCTCCTCGCGCCAGGACCAGGTGCGGCCACCGGGGCGTCATCCCCGCCCGCGCGTACAGCGCCTGGGCCCGTGGGTCGGTCGAGGACAGCGTGCACCGCAACCGTCCGTCGTCGGGCATCACGGCTTCCAGGATCCTTCGCCCGGCGCCCGAGTCGCGATGATCGGGCAGGACGAAGAGGTTCGACAGGAAACGGGTCCGATCGCGCGGGAGGCTCGAGCCGAACCCCACCAGTCCGCGTTTGGACTCCGCCATTGCCAGGTCACCTGTGATCAGGTCGTGTCGGAACAGGGATGGGTCGGCGGACGCGACAGTCGGGGTGGGATCGCCGGCGCGTTCGCTGGCCTCGAAGATCGCCGCGACTGCGGGCAGGTCGGCTTCCGTGGCCGGCCGAATACGGTCGCCGGCCTCCGGCCCGGTCGCCATGGACGGGTGGTCTACCAGCGGAGCTTGAGCTCGCGGGCGGCCTTCGCCTCGTCGAGGCGGCGGACCGGGGTGGTCACCGGCGCCTCGTGGAGCAGATCAGGGTCGGTCTCGGCCTCCCGCGCAGCCTGCAGCAGCGCCTCGGCGAACGCGTCCAGCGTCTCCTTCGACTCCGTCTCCGTCGGTTCGACCATCATGGCCTCCTCGACCACCAGCGGGAAGTAGACCGTGGAGGGGTGGAAGCCGAGGTCGATGACCCGCTTCGCCACATCCATCGCCCGCACGCCGTGCTTCTTGAGCGGCCGGGCGGTGGCCACGAACTCGTGCATCGGCCGTCCCGGGAAGGCCAGCGGGTACGCATGCTTGACCTGCTGGGCGAGGTAGTTCGCGTTCAGCACCGCCCGCTCCCCCACCTCGCGCAGGCCCTCCCGCCCGTGCCCGAACACGTACGCGAACGCCCGCACAAGCACGCCGAAGTTCCCGTGGAATCCGCTGATACGACCGATCGAGTCCGGCCGGTCGTGGTCCCAGAAGTACCGGCCGCCGTCGGGGTCGAACCCGACCAGTGGCGCCGGCAGGAACCGCTCCAGCCGCTGGTTGACGGCCACCGGCCCGGCCCCCGGCCCGCCCCCGCCGTGCGGCGTGGCGAACGTCTTGTGGGTGTTCATGTGGACGACGTCGAACCCCATGTCGCCGGGCCGGACCCGCCCGATGATCGCGTTCAGGTTCGCACCGTCGTAGTAGAGGAGCGCGCCCACCCGGTGCATGGCCGCGGCGATCTCCTGGATCTCCTCCTCGAACAGCCCGAGCGTGTTCGGGTTCGTCAG
>DHWS01000114.1:0-1518 GCA_002413305.1 Actinobacteria bacterium UBA5176
CACGTTGACGGACTCGGCCCGGTCAGATATCCGAAGGAGTGTGCCGACACGAAGAACATCTCGACGTCTTCTGGGCAGGGAGCCCGCCGGAACATCGGATGGAACGCCTGCTTCGGCGGGCTGCTGCCAGTACAGGAGACGGCGAGAAGTAGCGCCGCCACAGCGACCGCGCGGCAGCGCATCTCAGCCCGTCCGCACGAAGGGCGCGACCTCGAATGCCGCCTCGGTGTCCACGTCATGGTTGAGATCAACGATCGTGAGCTGATCGCCCACGATCCGGTACGTGAACCTGTACACACCCGGGATGTTGTGGTCACCGGGCGCGCTGACCAGCGTGAACGTGTGGTGATCCACGATGGTGTACAGCAAGTTCCCACCGCCCTCCTGGTGAGGAGGGTCGAATATCAGCAGATGGCCGTCCTTGAACCGCAAGATACGCACGAACTCGGCCGGGGCGCCCTTGCACAGGTCGTTCTTGGGAGGGCGCTGGGCCTCGTTCCCCTGCGCTTGTAGCAGCGCGGGCAGCCGGTTGGCGGCGCCGATCCTCGTCATGATGCGAACGATGTCCTGGCAGGTGGCCACCTGGCGCCAGTCCCCCTTGAGCGGATCTGTCTGGGTGGATGAGGGGGATAGGGACGCAGTTGGTGCAGGGCTGGCTGGCTGAGCGGGACGGAAGCTCCTCACGAAGCCGATGACCCGGGGCCCCGCAAGGACCAATCCCACGACGACCGCCAATGCAAAAGTTACGAGACTCACGCGTCGCCTGATGGCGAGGCGCCTGGTCTTGCGGCGAATCGCCAGGAGGTTCTCACCCAGGTCAGGATCGACCCCTGAGGACGAGCGCTGGAGGGCCTCGCGGAGCCGCTCGTCAAGGGACATCGTCGAAGACCTCCTCCCCCAGCAGCTCCCCCAGCACGGACCTCGCCCGATGCAGGTGCACACGCGCGGTCGCCTCCGCGCATCCCATGATGTCGGCGACCTCCACCACAGGAAGGTCTTCGAAGTAGAACAGGACCACGGCAGCTCGCTGCATCCGCGGGAGGGTGTGGATCGCCTTGATCACGTCCACGTCGACCGATCGGGTAGATGCGGGCGGGTCAGCCTGGCGCTCGAGCACCGAACGGAGCCGCTCCCTTCGCACCGACTGCATCGCCAGCCGGATGGCGACCCGGCGTACCCAAGCCCCTGGGCGCTCGTAGCGCGAGACCTTCTTCCAATGCCGCAGCAGCTGCACGAACGCGTCTTGGGTGATGTCCTGGGAGCGGTTGGCGTCATGGCAGATCAGGAACACCGACCGCATGACTGCGGGGAACTCCTCGCGAAAGAGCGATTCGTACTCCGCGTCGGAGTCCACGACGAACCAGCCCTCCCTCGGATCCCCCTGAGGGAGACCGAGCCCATCGTTGCGTACCTCCCACGGGGACGCAAGGGCTGCCATCAACTAGACACAGGGGCCGGCGGGCGCCCGCGTTTACCCGTATCGCCGTCTCCGCTCGCCAAGCGCCCGGATGCCTGTCC
>DHWS01000114.1:1711-9591 GCA_002413305.1 Actinobacteria bacterium UBA5176
TGCCTGTCCGGCGAGGTGGCGGGTGGCCGGCTACGCATGACCGGGAGCTCCTGGCGGAGATGGATTCGATCGATCCGTAAACATCCGCCCTTCCCCGCTCCTGTGTCGTGATGACGATGCCAAGACGGGGGCGATGACTGGGCAGGAGCAGTGGTCCTGGCAAAGGCCCAGCTCTCGCGGGCAGGTCGAAGTCCTGGAGTACGAGAAGGGGAGGTATCGGGATGAGACGGGCATGGCAGCTCATCATTGCGGTCGCGGTCTCCGCTGGAATGGTGGCAGTGGGTTCTTCCGCGGGGGCGATCCCGGCCGCCGCCAACGGCAAGATAGCCTTCACCAGTCACGACGTGGAGGCAGATGCCCAGAGTTGCCTCACGGTCAACCCCGATGGAACCGGCCAGCACCACATCGGGACCGGGGATGTGGGCTGCCGGACCTGGTCGCCCGACAGCAGCAAGATCCTTGTCTCCGTCAACCCCGAAGGGAACGCTCGGCCTGCCATAGCGAACCCCGACGGTTCGGACTTCACGGTGCTAGACGCGTACCCGAACCTGAACCAGACCTTGGCGTGCGGGTTCTGGTCCCCAGATGCCACCCGGTTCCTGTGCCAGAGCGCTGAGGATGGGAATCCGGCCGACGACGGCATCTACACGCTTCGGTCCTCCGACGGAGGAGACCTCACACGGGTCACCGTGACCCCCGACGGCTTCGAGGACGCCGCGCTCGGCTACTCGCCGGACGGGTCGCGAATCCTGTTCAACCGCACCGATAGCAGCACCGACCTAGGCGACCTCTTCCTGGTGAATCCCGACGGCACCGGTCTGCTGCAACTGAATCCTCCAGGGCTGACGATGCGCCACAACGATTGCTGCAATCCCGCCGCGAGCTGGTCGCCGGATGGGTCTCAGATCGCGTTCGCCGCCTTCTGGAAGCCGAACGTCGGGGACGCGAGGAGGACCGCGCTCTACGTGGTGAACACCGACGGCACCGGCCTCATCGCGATCACACCATTCGGCTTGGGGGCTCGCGATGGAGCCACCTGGTCACCGGATGGCCGGCTAATCGCATTCGATACCGTGTCCATCAGGGGCGGGAACCCCCAGATCTGGGTCGTGCGCCCCGACGGAATCGGGCTCAGGGAACTCACGCAGCCCATCTATGGAGATGACTCATTCAATCCGGTGTGGTCGCCCGACAGCGCAAGGCTCGTGTTTCAGAGCTTCCATCCCGAGATCGATGGCGGCCAGGAGGACGTTTGGATCGTGAATGCCGACGGCACGGGCCTCTTCCAGCTCACGAACACCCCCGAACCTCTCGAGGAGGGGGATCAGAGTTGGGGGTCGGCACCGCCTTCGTGATATCGAGAAGACTCGAGCGGTGGGCGGCATGCCGGACATGCCACCCATCGCGCACATCGCAGCATCGGCGCGAAGCGGTTGAGTCCCTCCGTCCGGGCCAGGGGAACGCGGCTAGTTGCCGGGATCATCGCTGGCTCGCCGGCTCCTCCAAGACGGTCTTGATCCGGGCGAGCCTCTTGTACCACACCTGCTGACCCTTCCGGTTCAACAGCGGTGAGAACAGCTTCAGAGGGCCGATCGGCATTGAGTCTCCGGCGAAGGTGACGCTCGTTCCCGCCCCGGTACGGGCGAAGGTGAGACTGCACTTCGGCCGCATCGGCCCGATCCTCGATTCGAACTCGATCGCTTGGTCGGGGTCGATCTTGGTGAACCGAGTCACCGTCTCGCGTTGCTTGCCGAGCGAGTGTTGCCGAAATCGGAACGTGGTCCCGGCTCTCGTGGGCCCCGTCGGGTCTTTCACAAGGGACTCGACCGTGGGGTCCGTCCTCGGAACGTTCTTGGGGCCGTGTAGCATCTTCTCCGGCTCACCCACTGGCCCGTGGGGTAACGGTAGCCCGACTGACTCTGGATCAGTTAGTCCTGGTTCGAATCCAGGCGGGCCAGCTAAGAAACACGCAGGTCAGAGGCCGGATTCTTCACCCGGCCCGGGGCCCGGCGGGGTCCGTTCCGCTCTCCTTCCGCATTCCTTCCGCAGCCGGAGCGGAGAGGACGGCTTCCCGGGCCTCGTCCAGCCGGTCGGCGAGGCGTCGTGACGCTCCGGCGAAGATGTGTCCGTAGGTGTCCAGGGTCATCCCGATGCTGGCGTGGCCGAGGAGTGACTGGATCTCCTTCGCGTGGGCGCCGACGCTCACCGAGAGAGCCGAGGCCGTGTGGCGAAGGTCATGTACCCGGGGCAGCGGCTCGGCGATGGTCGCCCGGACCAGCGCCGGGTGCCAGATCTTCCGGTTGAAGTTCGATTGCCGGATGGGCTCTCCTCGACCGTTCGTGAACAACAGTCCTGACGGTCCGGGCGGGAAGGCCTGCACGTGGCGGGCGAGTTCCTCGATAACCGAGGCCGGGACATCCACGACGCGCGACTGCTTCGTCTTCGTCGGGCCGACCACGAGTTCGGTCCCAACCTCGCTGGACGCCCGCGTGATGCTGGCCGATCGTCGGAGGAAGTCCACGTCCGAAACGCGGAGGGCGGCGGCCTCGCCGATCCTGAGGCCGCAGTAGCCGAGAAGCAGGACGAGCGCCCGGTAGCGCTCGGAAACCGCGTCGGCGATCCGCTCAAGCTCCTCGATGGAGAGGACACGCTGTTCCTTGTCGGCTGGCCTTGGCACCTTCACGCCGTGCGTCGGGTTCCCAACGATGCGCCCGTCCAGTTCGGCCTTCGCCAAGACAGCGCGGAGCACCCGGTAGGCGCCGGCGATGGTGGGCTCCCCGACTCCACGCGTCCGGAGCTCCGAGAGGAAGGCCTCGACATCGAGGCGAGAGATCCTGCCGAGCCGCTTCGCGCCCAATGCCGGCAGGATGTAGCGGCGCGCCATCATCCCGTACCACTGGCGGGTCTTCGGTGCCAGGTGGGGCGAGGCCTCCAGAAAGACCGGCCAGAACGCGCCGAGCGGCATCCGGCCGAGCGACGGGTCCCGGTAGCTCCCCCGGGCCAGGTCGACCTCGATGCTCGACTTCCAGTCTCGCGCGTCCTCCTTGCGCCGGAACGTGCGGCTTCGTTCCCTGCCGTCCGGGTCGCGCCACACCACGTGATAGCCGCGACCGTTCTTCGACTTCCGAATCCAGGCCATCAGACTCCCCTCTCCGCTCGAAGCTTTCGCCTGTACTCACGCATGTAGGTCTTCCATCTGCTCCGGCATTCCGGACACATCGGTTCGCCGTCTCTCTGGTGTCGGTTCACTGCCGTAAGGGTCCCGTGCCGGATCTGTCCTCGCGGACGACCCTTGCCCGGACCGGGCTCTCCCTCTCGCTTGCGGCGCGCCGACTCTCGCCGGTAGACGAGGCGGGCTTCCCGACATGGCCCACACGGAGTTTCGCCTCGCTGGACATGGCGAACATAGCCCGCGTAAGAGGGGTTGGAGCAGCCCCCCGGCTTGCGAGTAGGCGGACGCGGACGGGCCCATCGCTCGAACACGTTGTAAACGGTCCGGCGAGAGACGCCGGCTACCCTGGCTACGTCAACCTTGCGATAGTCCCCACCTAGCTGCTCGATCGTTGCCGCGATGAGGTCTTCCTCAACGCTAGCCCTTCTTGTGCGCGGGGACCCGCACCGCCGAAAGCATGGACCGCAGAGCTCGACGCCCGGCTTCGACACCCGATGCCCGCACCGGCCGTAGATGGCCCTCCACCGCTTAGGCTTCCCTGCCTGCCAGAGTGGGAGACACGCCGGGCAGTAGTGGTGCCGCGCCATCTTGATCCAGGACGCCGGCCGGTAGCCCGGCGGCATACCCCGCCAGCCCGGCAGGACCTCCCCACATCGGTCGCATCGCACCTGCGGCTCGCCGCGCCGTGCCCACGGGCGTGGCTTCCCGGCCTGGTCCGCGATGTAGTGGGCATGGGAGCAGTACAGGTTCCCGGGCCGGCTCACGGGCTTCCGACCACCATCGGTGCCCTCAGTGCACCCGGACCAGCGGCACGACGGGAGGGAGCGCGTCCTGTGCAACTTATCGCTCTGAGTGTGCAACTTATCGTTCCTCGGTTGCCGTGCGTTGGACCTGCACCGAGCATGACAGGGATGGAACGGCATGCAAGGACCCCCGGAGACAACATCGAGCCCCTGTGGGATGTCCACGACTTCGCCCTGTTCCTCAATGCCTCCGTGAAGAGCGCTTACCGGATCATCGAATCGCCCGACGGCCCGCCAGTGATCCGGCTTGGTCCCCGCCGAGTGCGACTGAACCCGGCGCTGGTCCGTGAATGGATCGAAACGCGGCAGGAACGGTGAAGGCCTCGCCCAGCTCCGGCAGCATGACCGTCGCCCTAGATGGTCGCGCCGCTCGCCGGCGAAAGTGGACCATCTGGGACCTCTGCCCCGCCGGCCGCGGTCGATTCGCCTGCCTCTGTTACAGCCGCGACCTCTGCCCAATCACTCTCCCCGAGAGGAGGGCGTCGTGAAGGCCGGCGACCGCTGCCCGAACTGCGGGACAGGGACGCTCCTCGAGTACCGCGGCGGGTTGGAGTGCGACGAATGCGGCGGGCACCCGCCGAAGGAGACGGCCGCACTCCGCGTCGTCAAGGACCTAGGTCTCCCGGACCAACTGGACGGGCCCGGGCGTCCGACCGACCGACTGGAGATCGACGCCGCGATCGGCGACCTGCTGGAGGCGTCCACGCTGGCCAAGTCCGCGTTGCAGCTGGCGAACCTGCCACCGCGGTACTTCTCCCACGGAGGTGGGCTGGCCCGGATCGAGGTGGACGACGAGGGTCGGCCGTTCACACGCCCGATGAACCCGGACCGTCTCCGCCACCACCTGGCCCGGGCCGCCTGGTACTACCGGAAGGACCCGGCCGGGAAGATCATCGAGGCCCGGCCGCCGATGGACGTGGTGCACGACCTCCTGGCCTCCCCGGACAGGATGTGGCCCACCCTGCGGCGGATCATCGGAACCCCGGTGCTCGCCGCGGACGGGACCCTGTGCGAGACCGTCGGATACAACCCGTCGGCCATGGCATGGTTCCACCCGGACGGCCTGGCGGTCCCACCCGTGCCCCCAGAGCCGGACGAGTACGAGGTGGCGGCCGCCGCGGACCTGCTGCTGGAGGTGGTCAAGGACTTCCCGTTCGCCGAGGAGGCTGACCGGGCGCACGCGGTCGCCCTGATGCTGCAGCCGTTCGCCCGGGAGCTGATCGACGGCCCGACCCCGATGTACCTGATCGAAAAGCCGACCCCGGGCACCGGCGCCACCTTGCTGGCCACGGCCGTGATGTGGCCCGCGCTAGGGCGAGAGGCGGCGACGTTCACCGAGGCGGGGAATGAGGAGGAATGGCGCAAGCGGATCACGTCCACCCTGCGCGGCGCACCGGAGGCCATCCTTATCGAGAACCTGCACGCCCGGGTGAACAGCGCTTCCCTGGCGGCGGTGCTGACGCTCCGGGAATGGGGGGACCGTTTGCTGGGCGTCAGCGAGATGCTGCGCCTTCCCGTTCGGTGCGCCTGGGTGGCCACCGCCAACAACCCGGAACTCAGCACCGAGATGGTCCGGCGATCGATCCGGATCCGGATGGACACCGGGTTGGAGGAGCCGTGGACCCGGGACCCGAGCTCGTTCACCCATCCGGACCTCCGTGGATGGCTGCGGGAGGAGCGGCCGGCCCTGGTCGGGGCGTGCCTGACCATCGTGCAGTCCTGGGTCCGGAGGGGGTCACCGTCGGGCACGCAGTCCTTGGGGATGTACGAGTCCTGGGCGAAGGTGATCGGCGGACTTCTCGGCGTGGTCGGGATGGGGGAGGCCTTCCTGTCCAACATGACCAGCTTCTACGAGTCGATGCTTACCGAAGACGAGGGCTTCGCCGCGATGGTCGAGGAGTGGGCGGCGAAGCTCGGCGAGCGGCCGGTTGGAGCGGCGCTTCTGTTCGACCTGGCGGTGGCCTCCGGCATCGACCTCGGGTCCGGATCGGAGCGGAGCCAGCAAACGGTGTTCGGGAACATCCTCCGCCGCCACCGCGACCGGCGGTTCGGGGACTGGTTCATCCGCCGGGCTGGCACACGATCCGGGGCGGTGCAGTGGAGGTTGCAGGCCTGATGAGGCCCACGGGAGTGACTAGTCAGCTATGCCGGGTGGGGGTTGCAGACCCGACGAGGTTCACGGGCGCCAGCCATCTTTTGATTGGCAGTAGAAGGTTCACCACGTTCACTGACCTGCGGTTTTACAACGCCGAGGTTCACCATCCCGGCCCGGCACCGTGAACCTCGTGAACCTCGTGAACCTTCTCCAGCCAACTCAAAGGAGGGTGTCGGGATGAAGGCAGGCTACGGATACGCGATCGTTGGGACCGGAACGACCCGGGTGGGGTTCGAGGCCGACGTGGAGGAATTGTCGGACCGTGACCTCGACACCCTGGAGCGGCAGGCCGCGGAGATCATGGCCCGGGTCCGGGAGGAGCAGGACCGCCGGCTGGGGATCAGGACGACCGGGGGCATCTACCGCGGGGGCCCATGGACGGTATCCCTTGACTACGGTGCCGGGTACATCCCGGGGATCTCCTGGGTGGACCACCCGTACGCCGCGATCGTCGGGGGTCGTAAGAGGTTCGTGAGCGAACCGTACTGGCTCGACGGGCGTGACCTTCCCGACCTGATCGACCTGCAGGCCAAGGGCTGGACCGTGACTATCTCGGCGACCCGAGCCCGCTGGTTCCCGGGTCACACATTGGCCATCGAGCTGGAACGGAAGGCGGCTAATGCCTGAGGTTCGGATTGAGAGATCCGGCGGCTACGTGCGCCGGCCCTGCTTCGTCTGTGGCGGGGAGACGGACAAGAGCGACGTCTTCGCAACCTGCGAAGTCGGGGTCGTCTGCGAGGAATGCTTGGAAGCCGGTTCCGAAGCGGTGGCCGCGAGGCTCACACATCGTGCCGAGCACCTGGAAGAGGCAGCTTCGGAGCTACGCCGACTCGCGCTAGAGGACTGGACCATGCCGACCCTCGCGGCCCTCAGGGAGGTCAGCGCCTTCGAGGACGCGTTGGACTACGGGTTCGACGCCGAATCGGGCGACGCTGGCTTCGTCAACCCGTGGCTTTGTTCGGTTTC
Organism: Actinobacteria bacterium UBA5176; assembly: GCA_002413305.1. Taxonomy (GTDB): domain Bacteria; phylum Actinomycetota; class UBA4738; order UBA4738; family UBA4738; genus UBA4738. The sequence continues at coordinate 8,808 of DHWS01000114.1, forward strand.
CGGTTGCAACTACTACCGGGAGCCCGTGTCGCCGTACTGCCGTCATCACGTCGATGGGCATGCCGATGCCTAGGGAGGACGCGGGCACCAAGGCGACCCGCCTGCTCAACTGCGGAAGGCTGACGGTCGAATGGATCGACGCTTCCACGATCCGGGCGACGTGCCGGGGTGACTCGGGCGAGGTCTACGGCGTCGGATACGACCCCGATGCTGGCTGGCATTGCACCTGCCCGTCGTTCGGTCGCTGCTCCCATGTCCTCGCGCTGCAACGCGTGGCGCTGGTCCCGAGTCCTCGACGTTGGGCGGAGGTGGCGACGTGATCCGCAGTAGGTACGACCTCTTCCTGCTCCTTCGGGCGGCCTACGACCGTGAGGATGTGGACGCGCTGGCCGACCTCCTCGGCATGGCCTCGACCGCGGGGGACCGCGCGTGGCTCCTCCGGTATCTCCGCACCGCCTCGCTTGGTGCGGCGGCGATGCAGCCTGATGCAGAGTTCACTGACCGGCTCTTCACGTTGCTGCACCGAGAGGCGGCGACGTGACATGCCCACTCTGCGCCTTCGACTTCGCCGACTGCTACTTCCACACGAAGGCGCGGGCGAACCTGTGGCCCGGCGAGAAGTCCGGACTGTCCCGGGTCGAGGAGCTGTTCTGACGTGATATAGTCAACCCGCCTGACGACCTGACAGGACCGTCAAGCACCCTGACGATTTCTGACGGGGGGGGTGGGTCGCACGAATCCGTATCCCCTCCGCGCGAGGTCTTCCCCGCACAATCTGGGCTCG
>DHWS01000140.1 GCA_002413305.1 Actinobacteria bacterium UBA5176
GGGCCCTCGGGCATGCCGGCCTCTTCGATCTTCTTGCGGTACTCGGCGATGACGCCCTCGCCCTCGTCGGACTCGCCGAGCTCCTTCTTGATGGCCTCGAGCTGCTGGCGAAGGATGTACTCGCGCTGGTTCTTCTGCATGCCCTCGGTGACCTCGCTCCGGATCTTGTCCTTGAGCGAGATCTCCGCGAGGGAGTCCTTGGCCCACCGGACGACCTTCTCCAAGCGCTGCTCCACGTCCAGCGCTTCCAGGACCTGCAGCTTCTGTTCGAACGAGAGGTCGGGGCTGTATCCGGCCATGTCGGCCAGCGCCCCGGGCTCGTCGATGCCCCGCAGGAACTCCGCGATCTGCGGCGCCCCCCGAAGCTCGAGGATGTTCTCCACGGTGGCCCGGTACTCGCGAGCCAACTCGTGCGCCCGGGCGCTTGCCTTGGCTGGGTCGAGCTGGGCTTCGAACTGCACCCACACGGCGTCCCCGGTCCCGGCCACCCCGGAGCCGATGGTGGCCCGGTGCAGGCCGCGGATGACCAGGGCCTCCGTTCCGCCGGGCGTCCGCCCCATCTCCTCGATGTGGGCGACCGTCCCGACCCGGGCGTACCGCCCGTTCTCGGCCCGCGGGACCAGCAGGAGGGTGTCGTCGGCCTGGTGAGCTGCGGAAACCGCCGCCTTCGCCTCGTCGGTCTCGAGCGTGACGGTCACCACCATGCCGGGCAGAACCACCCCTGTGGTCAGGGGCAGCAAAGGAAGGATCTTCGTATCAAGCTGTTCAGCCACGTCTGTCTCCCATCTCCGCATTCAGACCCGTTCAACAGGCAGCCTCGGGCCACTATTCCGCCTCAGGCCCAAAGTTGAGCGCGTGGCACTCAGACTCACCGTCAAGAGTCGGTCCATACGGCAGAATGAACCGATCGGGATTCACTGGAGATGAGGCTGGTGAACGAATAGCTTGATCCGACTTCAGATGCGATCAAGCCAAGAAGACCTCGTCGTTATGCCACTCGAAGAGATCCGGACTGGGGCGATCCTCAGGCCGAGGTGGTAGCCAGAGCGGCGAGTCCTCCATTGCGAAGTACTCCTCGCCGTTGTCGAACTCATCGCGAAGGCGGCGACTAGCTCGAAACTCGTAAGCCGGCGTGATCGTGACATATCCAAGATCGAAAAGTCTGTGCACGTCCGAGCGCAGAAGCAGGCCATTTGAGACGAGGTTCCTACCGCCATCACTAACTGGGCGGATGTGCGCAGCTTGCAGGACGGGCAGCGCTTTCTCCTTCGTGACCGCACAGCGCCTCGAATACGCATCTGTGACGAGCATCCGGAATGCGCCCTGTCCCAAGCGCTGGCGCGCGAGAACAGGGTCCCCATACATCGGCGCGTCGGGCTCGGTCAGGTGCTCCCGAGCCCAGGCCATCTGTCGCGCGAGAAGCACCTGCTCCCACATCCGCTGTCCTATGCCCGACCCCAAGTCGTAGGACTTGCCTTGGACGATGTTCGGCCGCCAGTCGAGTGGCGCGGGGATCCAGTCCGACTCGGGGAGGAACCACGGGTCCTCGATGATCAGGCAGCCGACCGCAGGGTCCTCGTTCGGTCCTGGCCTCGGCTTGCGGTATCGCGTGACGCGAGCCCGCATCTCCCCGATGGTGGCCGCCCCGTTCTTCTGCTCGAACGCCTCCCATGTGAGCGAGAGCGGGAAGGTCGTCGACCACAGGTAGGTCCCGCCTCCGACGATCGCGTTGTCGGGGTAGTGGAGCTTGAACAGAAACGGCTCCCCAGTCTGGATCGCGCTGAACCGCCTCCCGCCGGACGGCTGCCAGAAGTTCACCTCGTCGAGTTCCGGCCGCGCGAGAAGGAAGCGGTACCACTCCCGGTCCGTCACCGCGACCCACGCACGCATTTCCGCCTCCAACTTGCTTGAACCGTCGTTGGCGGACTGTAATCGGGCGATCATGAGCACACAAGACGCAGGAGGACTCCCCTTCGTTCGGTACCAGGACGGCGGTCGCGTGCATTTCGAGGACGACCAGACCCGCGACTTCGTCATCAGCCGGGTCGAATGGCCCGAGGGGCTCGAGTAGCAGGAACCGCCAGGACCATCTGATGTCGTACGACGGCTTATCCTTCACAGATAGCCATGGGAAGTGACATATGATGCTCGATATGGCCAGGAAGCAGGTGATCGTCCAGCTCGACGAGCGGCTCCTGCGGGAATTGGACCAGGAGGCGAGGGCCCGCGGGATCAACCGAAGCGAGCTGCTCCGACGCGCCGCGGCGGCGTACCTGGAGGCCTCGCGCGAAGCCGCGGACGAGCGGCAGATGATCGAGGCCTACCGCCGGAACCCCGAGGACGAGGTGGACACGGCGCTGTACACCCGGCTGGCCATCGAGAACTGGCCGGACTAGGTGCGACGGGGCGAGGTCTTCTGGGGAGACCTCGGGCCGGACGGTCGCCGGCCCGTCGTCATCCTCACTCGGAGCGCGGCGATCGGCGTTCGAACCCGGCTGACGGTGGCGCCGGTCACCACGATCATCCGCGGCATCCGGTCCGAAGTCCCCGTGGGGCCCGAGGAGGGCCTCGCCCAGGATTCGGTGATCAGCTGCGACAACCTCGCGACTCTGGACAAGCGCGTCTTCGACCTGAACCCGGTCGGTCGGCTGGACACGGCGAAGCTCGCCCGCCTGGATGCCGCCCTACGGTTCGCGCTCGCAATCCGCTTCTGATCGTTCAGCTTGAAGGCACTGCCCGCCTGGGACTGGTTCGGGCGCTCGACAGGCGCGTATGGTGCCCACAGACCGGATCCGAACGCCGGCGCCCACCCCTTGACGGCTGACGGACGCGCGAACAGAGAGGAGCGTGGCCATGGACCCCGCGTACACGCGTATCTCCGCGATCGATCCAGACGCCCGGAAGGAGGACATCGTCCGGTCCTACGTCGAGACCTATCCAATGCTCATCGAGGCGGACCCGGACGCGTGGCGCGGCAAGTTCCGCAAGATGGCGGGCTCGCCATTCGCCTTCTACCGGGGCAGTGCCGCGCTCTTCTACCGCGACATCCAGGGCGGCGACGACGATCCCTTCCTGAACGACCGGACCAGCCGAGTGTGGATCCAGGGTGACCTGCACTGCGACAACTTCGGGACGTACATGAACAGCGCCGGGGTTCTGGTGTTCGACGTCAACGACTTCGACGAGTCCTATGTGGGCGCGTTCACCTGGGACCTCAAGCGGCTGGCCGCGAGCCTTGCCCTGCTCGGCTATCAGAAGGCGCTCGCCGACGACGCCATCAGCCGGATGATCGAAACGGTGCTTCGGAGCTACGCCCGCCAGGTGCAACGGTTCGCCGCGGGCGAGACCGAGTCGGACTTCGCGCTCACGCTTGCCACGACCGACGGCATCCTCCGCGACATCCTGGGTGCGGCTCGGCTGCAGACGCGCCTGGCGATGCTGGAGCAGTTCACCACCATCGAGAGCTTCGACCGCCGGTTCGGCGGCTCGGACGGTTCGATGCACCGGCTCGACTCCACCACGCAAGCCGACGTCGACGACGCGTTCCAGGCCTATCTCGAAACCATCCCCGAATCGAAGCGGGATCGCCGCCTGAGCTACCGGGCGAAGGACACGGTGGGCCGTCGGGGCGTCGGGATCGGGAGCGCAGGGCTCCCCTCGTACAACGTCCTGCTCGAGGGACACACCCAGGCCCTGGAGAACGACATCATCGTGTACATGAAGCAGTCCATCCCAGCCGCGCCGAGACTCGCCGTCCCCGACGAACGTGTGCGCACGTACTTCCACGACGACGCGGAGCGCACGGTCATCTCCCAGCGGGCCTTGCAGGCGTACGCCGATCCGTGGCTCGGGAACACGACCCTGCACGGCGCCGGCTATCTGGTCGCCGAGGCCTCGCCCTATACCACCGACCTGGACTGGGGCGACCTCAACGACCTCGACCAGATCCTGCAGCTGCTCACCTACCTGGGACAGGCCGTGGCCAAGATCCACTGCGTGTCGGACGTGGACAGCGACCAGACGCTAGTTCCGTTCTCGACCGACCAGGCCATCGCGGAGGTGCTGGCGAGCCGAGAGGACGAGTTCGTCTCACACGTCGTCGCATTCGGACATGGGTACGGAGCCGTGGCGCGCCGCGACTACGAGCTGTTCGTCGACGCCTTCCGCAACGGCACGATCGCCGGCCTGTGATCTGGTCGATAGAGCGCCCGATGAGGGCAGCCTGTGAGGAACCCGCCTGCTAGCGTGGGGCGCGTGCCCACGATGACGCCCGACCAGGTCGAACAGCGCCTGCAGGGCGCGCACGTGGCGATCCTCTCCGTGTCTCGCTCCGACCGGGGCCCGGTCGCCGTCCCCGTCTGGTTCGAGTTCGCCGACGGCCGGTTCCGGATCGTCACCTCCCCCGACACGCTTCACGTCCGGCTGGTGCGGCGGACCGAACGGGCCACCATCACGGTCCACTCCGAACGCTACGGGGACGACGACATGCTCGAGTGGTACGTGATGGCCGAGGGACCGGCGGTGTTCACCGAGGGGGACATCGAACCGCTGGTTGGTCGCACCCGACGCCGGTACCACGGCGGCCCGCGGATCGACGAATGGCTGGACCGCCCGATCGATGCGACCGAGCGCGTGCTGGTCATCGAGCCGCAGAGCCTCTCCGGCCACGAGTCGGCCGTGCAGCTCTAGCGAGTCCTTCGGGATCTCGGTATCCACGGCGAAGAGCCCGATTTGCCAGCAGACGCGAGGGCTGTGCCCTTGACAAACGGCGGCCTCGCCTCCATATTTACCTAGCTACCTAGGGATATAGAGGAGGGAAGCCGCGCGTGATCCAGTTCCGGCTCGACCGCCGCTTGGGAGTCTCGACGTACCTCCAGATCGTCCACCAGGTCCGCCACGCCGTCCGGCTGGGGATCCTTCGCCCCGGCGACCAGCTCCCCACCGTGAAGGAGGTCGTCGGCTCGCTGGCCATCAACCCGAACACCGTCCAGAAAGCGTACCGAGAGCTCGAGCACGACGGCCTGGTGGAGGGGCGGCCGGGTCTCGGGACGTTCGTCGCCCCCACGGCGGGCGGTCCACCGCCCAGCAGCCACGCCCTGCTCCGGCGCAGCCTGGAACGGTGGCTGCGGGGCGCGTTCGACGCGGGCCTGGACGCCGAGGACGTCCGGGCCCTGTTCGAGACCTCGATGCACGACCTTCAGAAGGAGGGAGTGGCATGACTACCCCTGCCGCCCTGACCGCCACCGCCCTCGGCAAGCGGTACCGCGGGCACTGGGGCCTCCGCGACTGCTCCCTGGAGATCCCGGCCGGACGCATCTCGGCCCTGGTCGGTCCGAACGGGGCGGGCAAGACGACCCTCCTCCACCTGGCCACCGGCCTCCTGGCCCCGACCGCCGGCACCATCGAGACGCTGGGCCGAACGCCGGGCGAGGACCCCGACCTCCTGCCCCGGATCGGCTTCATGGCCCAGGACGTCCCCCTGTACCGTTCGTTCCGGGTCCGGGAGATGCTGGAGTTCGGCCGGCGGACGAACCCCGGCCGGTGGGACGCTGAGCTCGCCCAGGGCCGGATGGACCGCGCGAGCATCGACCTCGACCAACGCGCCGGGACCCTCTCGGGCGGGCAGCGGGCACAGGTCGCCCTGGCCCTCGCCCTGGCCAAGCGCCCCGAGCTGCTCCTGCTGGACGAACCGCTGGCCGCCCTCGACCCGTTGGCCAGGAGGGAGTTCCTGAAGGCGCTCATGGAGGGCGCGGTCGACGGCGAGGTGACCGTGGTCCTGTCGTCGCACCTCCTCACCGACCTGGAGCGGGTGTGCGACCACCTCGTCGTTCTCTCCGGAGGCAGGACCCAGGTGGCCGGCGACATCGAGGGCCTGCTGGAGGCCCATCGCGTCCTCACCGGTCCTCGCCGAGACGTCGATCGGATCGAGGGCGTGGCGGCCGTGGTCCAGCAGGCCACCACGGATCGCCAATCGACGCTGTTGGTTCGAACCGATGGGCCGATCATCGACCCCGCGTGGTCGGTCCACCGCGTCGACCTGGAGGAGCTCGTCCTCGGCTACCTCGGCCAGCCGAACGCGACGGCGCTCCCCGCTCCGAGGCTCGCCCGGACCGGGGCGGAGGTGTCCCGATGAACTGGCTCACCTGGCGGCAGCACCGCGCCCAGTTTCTTTTCGGCGCGGCCACCCTGGCGGTGATCACCCTCTTCCTGGTTCCCTCGGGCCTCGGCATCTGGCACACGTTCCGGAGCACCGGGCTGGCCGGCTGCCTGGCCGTGACCGGCCGCGACTGTGGCGATCTGGCGAGCACATTCTCGGACCGGTATACGGGCCTGCAGTTCACCATCCCCCTGTTCATGATCCTCCCCGCGCTCCTCGGGGTGTTCTGGGGCGCGCCGCTGGTGGCCCGGGAGATCGAACAGGGCACCCACCGCCTGGCGTGGACCCAGGGCTTGACCCGGCTGCGGTGGATGTCGACGAAGGTGGTCACGCTGGTCCTGGCAACCCTCGCCGGCGCGGCCGTGTTTGCGTTCCTCCTGTCCTGGTGGAGCCGCCCGTTCGTCGCCGCTTCGGACAACCGCTTCTCGTTCGGCGTCTTCGACCTCCGGGGGATCGTGCCGGTGGCGTACGCGCTGTTCGCGCTGGCGGCCGGGGTGGCGGCGGGCGCGCTCATCCGGCGAACCGTGGCGGCCATGGGGGCGACGCTCGGCGCGTACGTGGCCGTGCGGACGGGGATCGAACTGTGGGCCCGCCCGCACTACGAGGCGGCGAGGACCATCTCCTATTCGTTCTTCGGCTCCGGGCCGCACCCCGGTTCCGGCGACTGGGTCCTTTCGACGCGAACCGTCGACCGGGCCGGACACCTCCTTGGAAACGGCCAGTCGCTGGACTTCAACGTCCTCCACGCCCGCTGTCCCGACCTCCCGGGTCCGAGCAGCGGGTTCGTGAGCAAGGCGCCGATCCAGGCATGCATCCAGCGGCTCGGGATCCACCTGCAGGCGACGTACCAGCCCGGGAACCGCTACTGGCTGTTCCAGGGCATCGAATCCGCGATCTTCGTGGGCCTGGCGTTGGGACTGCTCGCCTTCGCCGTGTGGTGGGTCCGCCGCAAGGTAGCGTAAGCGAACACTCCCTCGGGCGTGTTCAGGCCGCGGGCTCGACCTGTCGCTCCTCCAGTCCCGATGAGGCCGGGAGCAGCACCGCTTCGGCGCGCGGCGCGTCGCGGAGCGCGTTCCACAGGCCCGCCGCCACCGCCAGCATGCTCCCCAGCATCAGCACGAAGGTCAACGTGGCAACCAACATCGGGATCCCTCCTTTCGAACCATCGGTTCGTCTCGGGAGGGACGCTATCCGCGCGGATTCAGAAGCCGGTGAGACCGCGCTGAGAGAACGCTGCGAGATCTCGATCCGGTGCGCCGGGGTCGCGAACGCTCAGGACCGAAGGAACATGAGCCCGAAGGCCGACCCGTGGGGGTCGCCCGCGATGGCGAACCGCCCGCCGGGGAAGTCCATCGGCTGGACCATGACGCTTCCCCCCAGCTCCTGCACTTGGGCGGCGGACTTGTCGACGTCCTCGACGGCGAAGTACACGAGCCAATTCGCCGGCACGCCTTCCTGCTGCGGGCCGAGGGGCATCGCCCCCGCGATCGACTTGCCGCCGAGCTGCCACTCGGTGTACGGCATCTCGCCCTCGCTGGTCTTCGAGTCCCAGCCGAACACGGTCTTGTAGAACTGCTTCGCCGTGTCCAGGTCACGGGTGCCGAGCTCGATCCACGCCAGCGAGCCGGGCTCGAACATGACGTCCGCGCCGGTCATGTTTCGCGGCTCCCACAGGCCGATGGCCGCGCCGGTCGGGTCGGCGAAGAAGGCCGACCGGCCGTTGTCGAACACGTCCATGGCCTCCATGAAGATCGCCGCCCCGGCAGCCCGGGCCTTCTCCGTGGTTGCCGCGGCGTCGGTCACGTAGATGTAGGCCCGCCACACAGCTGGCATCTGGCCGCCCATGGTGGTCATGAGGGCGGCAGTGCTCTTGCCCCCCGAACGGAAGATCGTGTAGTCCCCCGACTCGGGCGGGCCCATGAGCTCGGACTCCCAGCCGAACAACTGCCCGTAGAACTCCTTCGACGCGTCGAGGTCCGGCGATGACAAGTCGGCCCAGATGGGGTGATTCGGCGGCTGGATGGGCGTTCCCTCCGGCATGACGACCCTCCTGTTCGAACGGAAGCCGCCATCTTAGTCCGACCCTCCGATCGACGCGAAGCGGTGTCTCAGTGTGAGGGTCGCCGCCGTAGAATCGGGTTCGTGTCGAGGATGCTGCGCCGATCCCTGAAGCTCGTGTTGCTGGGCCTCGTGCTCGCGGGGCTCATCAGCCGTGGGCTCGAACAGGCGGGCGTGTACGAGTGCGGCTGCTACCCCGAGTGCTGGTGCAAACGGCCCGGCCTCAGCTTGTTCCGCTGGGTCGTCCCTCGGTTCCATCATGGGCCGTGGGATCCCCAGGACAAGGCCCGTCACGAGGCCGCGGGCCGGTCGTAGTCCAGCAGTCCATCGATCTCGGCCAGTGGCGCGGCAGGTCGACCTCCACGGGGTTGATGTCTCTGTTTGCGGCGCCCCCAAGCACCGTGGGAGGCTGGCCTCCAACATCCGGGTGCGACACGCGGAAGGGGGGCCTGCATGGACGGCTTCGATCAGGCTGTGGAGCAGTTTCGCGCAGGGCTCGCTGAATTCGTCAAAGGAGACCCTGAACCGGCCAGGCAGATGTTCTCGCAGCGCGACGACGTCGTTCTCTGTAATCCGCTTCACCCGTTCGCACGAGGCCCACGAGAGGTTGCGGAAACGAGCGAACAAGCCGCCTCCCACTTTGCCGACGGCGAGATCGAGTGCGAGACGGTGGCTGCCTACACGACTGCTGAGCTTGGATACATCATTCAGATCGAGCGGTTCAGAGCAACGATTGACGGCAAGGAGGGTTCAGGAGCCCTACGGGTTACCATGATCTTCCGGCTCGAAGACGACGGTTGGCGCGTTGCACACCGACACGCGGACCCGATAACGACGCCTCAGGCGATCGAATCGATCTTGCCGAAGTAAGCCGCTGCGCTGGTCAAAGGCTTCCGCGTTCAAGCTGAGACACTACCCACTGGGTCGGGACCACGGGAGCGCGCTAGCGTACCCCGGTGGCCGGCGTGACCCGAACATCTGAGCGCACCCTCGCCCAACGGGACCTCAACCGCGCGATGCTCGCCCGGCAGATGCTGCTCGAACCCGTGAGCACCACCATCCCCCGGGTGCTGGAACGGATGGGCGGCCTCCAGGCCCAGTACGCGCCCTCGATGTACATCGGCCTGTGGACCCGCAAGGTGGGGTTCGAACGCGATCAGCTTGACCGGGCGCTGCGAAGGCGGGTGGTCGTCCAGGGGACGCTGATGCGCGAGACGATCCATCTGGTCTCCAAGCGCGACTACTGGCCGATGGCCGTCGCCGTACGGCGAGCCCGGCGGGAATGGTGGGTGCGGGTCGCGGCCGGACACGACCCGAGAGGGATGGAGCGCGCCGCCGAACGACTCCGGGCACGGCTGGCCGAGGGGCCGGTTGCGCGCGCCGAGCTGGAGGGCATCGTGGGGAAGGGGCACGTCGCCGGGATCGGCCTGTGGCTGGACCTGGTTCGCGTCCCCCCGTCGGGAACGTGGGAGCGCCGACGGGCAGACCTGTTCGGCTCCGCCGAGCACTGGATCGGAGCGCCCAGGGAGCCTCTCTCCGAGGCCGAGGCCATGGCCCACCTGGTTCGGCGATACCTGGCCGGGTTCGGCCCGGCGTCGATCAAGTCCATCGCCGGCTTCACCGGGATCCGGCTCACGGAGCTGGGGCCTGCGTTCGAGCTCCTCAGCCTCCGGCGGTTCCGGGACGAGGATGGCCACGAGCTGCTCGACCTGCCCCGCGCCCCGCTCCCTCCGGCCGACACGCCCGCCACGGTGCGATTCCTCCCGATCTGGGACGCGATGCTTCTGGTCCACGCCCGCCGGACGGGGGTCCTACCGGAGAAGTACCGCCCCCTCGTCTTCAACTCCAGGACCCCGCAGTCGGTGGCCACGTTCCTGGTGGAGGGCGCGGTGGCCGGGACATGGCGCTACGAGGGCGGACGCATCCGCATCGAACCCTTCGAGCGTCTCGCCCGGACGGCCTCACGGGCGCTGGCCGAGGAGGCCGAACGCCTGGCCGAGCTGCATCGCTGAACCAGCCCGCTACCGAACGACCTTGATGTTGAAGCTCGGTGAGCCCATCGGGCCGATCAGACGGACCCACAGGGCCAGGTACATCTCGGTCCCCCGGGCGGTGGTGATGTCGCCCAGATCGATCACGTCCCGCCAGCCGAACCACTCGCCGAGCAGGCGCGTCACCTCGGCCTTCGCCCCCGCGTCGTCACCGCTCACGAACAGGTGGTGGTCGCCGCCGGCCACGCTCCCCGGATCCACCATCACCAGGGCGTTGACGGTGTTCAGTGTCTTCACGACCTTCGTGTCGGGCAGGGCGCGCTGCAGCTGTTCGCCCAGCGAGTCGGTGTTCGAAACGGACAGCGAGGGCGGAAAGCCACCCGAGAAGTCCAGCGGGTTCGAGATGTCGATCAGGATCTTGCCCGCCAGGTTCTCCTCGCCCGCGGAGCGGACCACGTCCAGGCAGGAGGTCCCATGGGTGGCGACCAGGGCGATCTCGCCGTGGGCCGCGGCCTCGGCGAACGTGCCCACCACTACCGCCGGGTTCGCCGCATGCCACTCCGAGAACGAGACCATGCCCGGCCAGGGCGCCTCGGTCCGGGCCAACGCGGCGGCCACGTCCCGCGTCCCGATCACGACCTCGTGGTCTTCCGCCGCGAGCTTCGCGGCGAGGGTCTGTCCGACGATCCCTGTGCCCAGGATGCCGATCTTCATGGGACTCCCTCCCCATCGTCTTCCGGTTCGAAGGTACCGATGGTAGCCCGCGTTCTCAGATCGAGGTCCTCGACGGCCGATCGGGAGGGCGGCGCGAACGCGGAAGAGGCGGCCGCCCGCTCTCACGAGTGGGGGCCGCCTCTCGTTGATCTCCGTTGTTGCGACCGCTTTCGGCCTCGCTACCCGGTCACCGAGCCGTTCGCCGTCGACCCGCTGCCCATGTGGGGGCAGTGGTGCGCCGTGGTCGAACCCGAGCCGGAGCTCGAACTCGAGCTCGGCTTCGGGGTTGCCGCGGACGTACTCGCGGCGAGCGCGTGGCTCACGCCGAATGCCCCAGCCGTGACGGTGCCGCCCGCCAGCGTGAGGGCCATCAGCCAACGGCGGATGCCTCGGAATGCCATTCGATCACCTCCTCCGATCTGGTCAGGCGACCCGTGCGCCGAGCCGATCCGGACGGTCCTCGCGCCGGGTCAGGATCCGGGGGCGGCGGGAACGTCCGGATCGAGTGAACCAGCAGAGGCTGTGAATGACCTTGGGATCAGTGAGGAACGGGCGGTGACTTTCGGGCCTGCGTCCGCCCGGGGCGGGTCGTCCGATCTGACCGATCAGACCCGCAGGTCCTCGGGCCAGGCCGCGTCCAGCGCTTCGAATTCGGCCCAGCTCATGCCCTGCAGGAGCCCCAGGTTGCGGGCGCCACACCACGGGCACTCGGCGCGGTCCGGGTCCTGGTCGTCGAACGGGATCTGGCACTCCGCGCACCAGGCGAGTTCGCTCACACCCGGCCGAACCAGCTCGGCGTCGACGCCATCGCCGAGCGCGCGCATCAGTTCGGCCACCCCGGCCCGGAACGATTCGGGATCGTCGTAGGAGGAACGCGCGGTCGACGACCTCGCCCGCGATGCGAGAGATCCGCCGGTCCACCATGCCCGCCTCCCCTCGTCTGGGACGTCACCACCGTAGGCACGCCCCCGGCGATCCGGCAAACGCCCTGCACGCGCGACAGGACGGGTGGAAACGTCGGGTCTGATGACCGTTTCGCTCGCTCTGTCCCGCGACCTCGGCGCCGGGCGGCTCGGTGAAGTGCGGAGCACCAGCCGCTAGCCTCGACCGCATGCGAAGGATCGGGACCGAAGAACGCCGGGCCCGGATCGGTGTGCGTCATCACCTCGCGCGCCGATCGCTGGCCGGAACGCCGGTGAAGGTGGCCGGCGACCTGGCGGGCCTGCACGCCACCGATCCGGCCACGGTCTACCTTTCGGCCCGGGCCCGAACCCGCGGGTTCCAGGCGGAGGACCTCAGCCGCGCGCTGTACGACGACCGGGCGCTGGTCCGCTTCCTCGGCATGCGCCGGACGATGTTCACGATCCCCGTCGACCTGGTGCCGGTCGTGCATGCCGCCTGCACCCGCTCGATCGCGCGGACCGAACGCCGCCGCCTGCTCCAGCTCATCGAGCGGGCCGGCATCGCCCCGGGCCCGGGCGCGGTCCGATGGCTGCGGCGGGCCGAAGCGTCCGCCCTGCGCTGCGTGGAATCGCTGGGCGAGCCCACGGCGGCCGAGCTCGCCGCTTGCGATCCCACCCTGGCCGCGAAGCTGCTGCTCGCCGAGGGCACACCGTGGGCGGCCCAGCAGAGCGTCTCCACCCGTGTGCTCTTCCAGCTCGCCGCGGAAGGACACCTCGTGCGGGCCCGCCCAAAGGGATCGTGGGTCAGCGGGCAGGTCCGGTGGGCGACCACCGAGCGATGGCTGGGTGGGCCGATCCAGGAACTGCCTACCGAGGAAGCGCAGGCCGAACTCGCCCGCCGATGGCTTCGAGCCTTCGGGCCGGGGACCATGGCCGACCTTCGGTGGTGGACCGGCTGGGCGGTGGCTGCGACCCGCTCGGCCCTGGCCGCGGTCGGCGCCGTGGAGGTCGAACTCGACGACGGGGAGGTCGGGTTCGTCCTGCCGGGCGACGACGCACCGACGCCGCTGCCCGAGCCGTGGGTCGCCCTGCTCCCCGCCCTCGACCCGACGACCATGGGATGGAAACAGCGGGCCTGGTACCTCGGCCCGCACGGTTCGGCCCTGTTCGATCGCAACGGCAACGCCGGTCCGACCGTGTGGTCGAACGGGCGGGTGATCGGCGGCTGGGTCCAGCGACGGAGCGGCGAGATCCTCTGGCGATCGCTCGAGGGCCCGGGCGCAGCCGTGGGGAAGGCGGTCGAACGGGAGGTCGGACGGCTTCGGGACTGGCTGGGCGACGTCCGGGTGACGCCCCGGTTCCACACGCCGCTGGAGCTGGAGCTCGGCGGCTGAGTGCCGCACCGGCGGGCAGCCCCACGCCCTACACTTACCCCTGTGCCGATCTACGAGTACGTCTGCGCGAGCTGCGGCGAGCGGTTCGACCGGCTCCAGGGCTCGAACGACCCGGCGCCGGCCTGCACCTCGTGCGGGACCCGGGACGTCCGGCGGACGATCTCCTTGATCGCCGGCCTGACCGGATCCGGCCGGCCCGCCGCCTCCTCGGGCTGCGCGTGCGGGGGCGCCTGCGCCTGCGGGCGCTGAGCAGAGTGGATCCCGGCACACCCGCCCTGTTGGCGCTCGCCGGCAGCGACCTGGCGTACGAGGTGGTTCGAACCACGCCGGCCCGGAGCGCGGAGGAGAGCGCCGAGCTCCAGGGCATCCCGGTGGGCAACCTGCTGCGGACGATCGTCATCCGCCTCGGCGCGGACGACTACGCTTTCGTCCTGGTGCCGGGTGGGCGACAGATCGACTGGGCCAGGCTCCGGGCGCTGTTCGGCGTGAAGCGCCTGTCGCTCCCCGATCAGGCCGAAGCCCAGGACGCCACCGGCTACGAACGCGGCGCGATCACCCCGTTCGGCTCCAAGCGCGCCTGGCCCGTGGTGGCCGACGCGACGGTCCCTGAGCTCGGCCTAGTGGCGATCGGCGGCGGGGCACGAGGTGTGAACCTGCACGTGGACGGCGCGGAGCTCGTTCGGCATCTGGACGCTCAGGTCGCGGACGTGACGCGGCCCGCCGGCTGAGCTCAAGGGTCAGGCGGGAGCGCCCTCCGGCGGGATGGGCGAGACCTTCGACGTCCGGGTGGCCCGCCGGATCACCACGCCGACTGCAGCGATGGCCACCACCCCGCCCAACACCGCGACCAGACCCAGCGTCTCGCCCAGGACGAAGAACGCCACCGCCGAGGAGATGACCGGTTCGATCAGGATGAGCAGCGATGAGATCGACACGTCGACCTGTTCGTGCGACCACGCCAGGATCGTGTGCCCGCCCTGCGCGCCCGCCACGAACAGAACCAGCCACAGCCAGTCCTGCCACCGGACGCTGAAGCTCTCGCCGGAGGCCAGCGCCACCGGGGTGATGACCAGCGCGGCGACGACCGTCACCGCGGCCATGTACTCGAACGCGTGGAGGGTCTCGCGGACGTGCTTCGACAGCATCCAGTAGACGGTCCACGCGAGCAGCGCGCCGACGGCGAGGAGGTCGCCCCGAAGGCTCCACGCGGGGTTCCCGCTGGTCCCGACCACCACCACGACGATGCCCACCAGCGAGACGCCCGTCCACAGCCAGTCGCGGGAGGTCACCCGTTCGCCGAACAGCCGCCCGGCCACCAGCAGCGTCAGCGCTGGTTGCAGCGCGGCGATGATCAGCACGTCGGCCACGTTCGTCGCCTTGATGGCCGAGAAGAAGAACGCGATGTTGATGCCGAACAGCGCCCCGCCCGGTGCCGCCTTCCGGATCGTGGTCCAGGAGAGCCGCCGCCCGGTGACCAACAACCCCACCGTCATCACCACCGCGCCCATCCACAGCCGGTAGAAGGCGAAGGCCAGCGCGGACTCGTGAGAGAGCTTCACGATGACGTTCATGAACGAGAACGCCGTGATGGGGCCGACCACGGCGATCACGCCGAGTCGCGTTGCCCTCGCACCCGCCGTTTCGGACCGAGGTGTCGCAGCCACGCTCTCGATTCTCGCAGGGGGCCAGGCCGTTCCCCGAGATCAGCGCAGCGCGAGGACGATCTGCACCACGGCGACGTAGTGGCAGATGCCCGCCGCCACGGTCGAGAGATGGAAGACCTCGTGGTAGCCGAACACGCGAGGGCTGGGGTTCGGCTTCTTCGTGGCCAGCACCAGCGCGCCGAACGTGTACAACAGGCCGCCGGCGATCAGCGGTATCAGCTCCCGGGCCGCGAGCCCTCGCACGATCTGCGGCCCGGCCAGGACCACCGCCCAGCCCAGGATGATGTACAACGACGAACCCAGGACCTTCAGCCGGTCGAAGGCCAGCACCTTGATGAGGATGCCGGCCACGGCTCCCGTCACCACGACCGACAGCAGGACCACCGACCAGGGCTTCCTCATCACCAGCAGCGTGATCGGGGTGTACGTGCCGGCGATCAGCACGAAGATCATCGAGTGGTCCAGCCGGCGCATGACGGCCAGCCCGCGGGCCTTCCAGTTCAGGCGGTGGTACGCCGCGCTGGTCCCGAACAGCGCGATCATCGCCACGCCGTACACGATGGCCGCGGTCCGGGCCACCGCCGTGCGGGCCAGGGATCCCAGCACGATCGCGGCCGGGATCGAGACGAAGAACGCGGCCTGGTGGATCCGCCCTCGGAACCGAGGCTTGGGAGGGATCGGCGAGCCGGACAGGCCGCCGACCGGGGTAGCCGGCACCCGTCGAGAGTACGCGTTCGAACCGGCCGCTGTAGGGCCTGCAACCGTCTCCTCAGCACGGTTCGTAGGAGAACCCACTTCGGGCTGGTACTCTTGTCGCACGGGCCGCGATTCCGCAGCCCCGTGAGGCTTTCACTTTCGCAGCTCCTTCCCCGGACGGTTCGGCGCAAGAGAGACCTCGCCGGATCGTTGAGCGACTCTCTTGATGAGTCGCCGGAAGGAGTTCCTGCATGGAACTGCAGTCGTTCGCTGAGCTCGGCGTGTCCGAGCCCGTCTCGAGGGCACTCGCCGCTCGAGGCATCACCACCCCGTTCCCCATCCAGGTCCTGGTCATGGGCGACGCGCTCGCGGGGCGCGACGTGCTGGCCCGGTCGCGGACGGGTTCGGGCAAGACCCTGGCCTTCGCCATCCCCATCGTCGAGCTCCTGGGGGCGACCCCCAAGAAGCCCGCGGCGCTGGTGCTCGTGCCCACCCGCGAGCTCGCCGCGCAGGTCGTGGGAGAGTTCGAAGCCATCGGCCGGGTGCACAACCTGAAGGTCGCCGCTGCATACGGGGGCGTTTCGATCCGCGAGCAGTCGAGGGCGGTCACCCGCGCCGACATCCTCGTGGCCACGCCCGGGCGCCTGGAGGACCTGGCCACCCGCGGCCTGGTCCGGCTGGACGGCGTGCGGTTCCTGGTCCTGGACGAAGCCGACCGGATGCTCGACATGGGCTTCGCACCGCAGGTCGAGGCCCTCGTTCGCCGGATCCCCAAGGAGCGCCAGACCATGTTCTTCTCAGCCACGCTGGACGACCAGGTCGCCCGGCTGGCCGCTCGCTACACGCAGTCCCCCACCCGTCACGAGGTCGAAGCCGCACGGCAGACCGTCGACGAGGCCGGGCACCGGTTCGTCCCGGTCGCCGAATACGGCAAGGTCGACGCGTTGATCGACATCCTGAAGGAGGAGCCGGGCAAGGCCCTCGTGTTCGTCCGGACCAAGCGCGGCGCCGACCGGCTGGTGGCCAAGCTCCGGGCCCGCGGCCTGGACGTGGGTGCCATGCACGGCGACCTCTCGCAGCAGCAGCGGGAGCGCACGCTGGCCAAGTTCGAACGCGGCCACATCTCCACGCTGGTGGCGACCGACGTCGCCTCCCGCGGGCTGGACGTCGAGAACATCGCCCACGTCATCAACTACGACCCCCCGGGTGACGACGACGGCTACGTGCACCGGGTGGGCCGGACCGCCCGCGCCGGCCGCGCGGGGATGGGCGTCACCCTGGTCACCCCCGAGCAGCAGGGCGACGTGTCCCGGATGGCCTTCCGCTTGAAGCTCGGGTCGGAGTTCGAAGCCGAGGGCATGAAGGTGGCGCCCCCGCGGATGGTCTTCACCTCGAAGGGCCGCCGGGCGGGCATGCGTCGCCGGACCGCCCGCCGCTAGCTTCGGCCGGACCTCGCCCCTCGAGCGCTTACGCTCTTGCGATGCCGAACCCGCTCGAGGGGAGCGAGCTCTCCCACATCCTGGTCAGCGCGGACCCGGCACGCTCCCGGGACTTCTACGTGGACGCGCTGGGCGCCGAGCTGTATCGCGAGTACGGTTCGACTGTGGTGCTGCGCTTCCTGGGGAACTGGTTCCTGCTGGTCGAGGGCGGCGGCCCCACCGAGGACAAGCCGACCGTGACGTTCGTCGCGCCGTTCCATCCCGACACCGTGAGCCACTCGTTCACGATCCGGGTGGCGGACTGCCGGGCCACGTACGAAGCGCTCCGGGCTCGCGGCGTGGCGTTCCTGACCCCTCCCGTGGACCACGGGTACGAGGTGCGCTGCTTCTTCCGCGACCCCGACGGCCACCTGTTCGAGCTGAGCCAGGCCGGCTGAGGATCAGTCCTCCGGCGCCGGCGGGGTCCGTTCGAACTTGAGCGCCGCGTCGGGGCACAGGGCGACCACCGCTTCGATGTCCTCGGCGCTCCCCTGCTCCACGCGGACCCACGGCCGGTCCCACGGCCGGAACACCCCCGGCAGGTTCCGGAAGCACTCCGATGCGTGGATGCACAGGCGCGGCTCCCACGTCACCACGAAGCCGTCGCCGTGGTACTCACGCTCGACGCCCGGCCGCATGCGACGCTCGCGACGCCACTCGGCGTCCGGGGACCCATCCTCGCGCTCGTTCCCGTCGGCAGCCATCTCGTCCATCATCATCCCAGGGTAGCCGGGCGACGGGGAATCCGGGGTTGCATCGGCCAAAGGACGGTCCCGCGCGCCAGCAGGTAACGTCGGCGGATGCCGGTCGCGCTGGTGACGTTCGAAGCCTCTCCCGAGATCCGCGCGGCCTTGGCCGACGGGCTGGCAGGGGCTGCCGACCTCGCGTTTCTGGCCCCGCTCTTGGGCGTCGCTCGCCGCGAGGAGTACGCGGCGTGAGCGGCGCCGAGCCCTTGCTCGTGGCCGGCGCTCCGCGGACCGGCACCACGTGGATCGCCGAGGTCCTGGCCCGGGCTCCCGGCCTGACGTGGATCAACGAGCCCGATAACGAATGGCCGAACGCGTTCGCCCTGCGCGCGAAGCTCCCGCTGGGGCGCTATCCCGCGCTCCGGCCGGAAGACCCGGGGAGCAGGAACTATGAGGAGCTCTGGCGGCGGGCCCTGGGAGGCTACCGGCAGGGTCGGTACCGGGAGGCGCTGGTGTGGAAGCTCGACCGGGGCGAGCGCACCATGGCCGAGCTCTGGCGGTGCCTGTGCGAACCCACCGCGCCGTCGATGTCTCCCCGGCTCCGTGCGGCCTCCCTGCTCGGCGTGGCGCCGCCATCCCATCGCGACTCCGGGACGGGACGGGTCATGGTCAAGTCGGTGCATGCCCCGCTGGCGCTCGAATGGATCCACGCCCGGCTCCGGCCCCGGATGGTCGTCGTGCTTCGCCATCCGCTCAACACGATCGCGGGCTGGCTCGACCTGGGGTGGGGCGGGTGTTCCCTGGCGACCAACCCGCTGGTCCGTGATCGGTTCGCCGGCCGGTTCGGCCTGCCGGTGCTGGGGGCCGGCACCTCTCGGCTCCAGGAGGCGACGTGGGAGATCGGGCTCTTCACCACGGTGCTGGAGGACGCCGTCGCCCGGCACCCCGACTGGGTGGCGTCCTCCCACGACGCGCTCTGCCTCGACCCGGCCGCGGGGTTCCGGCGATTGTTCGCCGACCTGGGGCTCACCTGGACGGAAGGGGCGGAGGCCTTCCTCCGCGCATCCGACCGGCCGGGGAGCGGCTTCGACACGTACCGGGTGGCAGCCGAACAGCCGGAGCGGTGGCGGACCCGGCTCACGTCCGCCCAGCTCGACGAGATCTGGGCGGTGCTCTCCCCGATCCAGGCACCATGGGTCGAGCAGGTCGCCCGTGACATCGAGACCGGGGCGGCCCGTGGCTAGCGCCCGCCCGCTGAAGGTCGGCGTCCAGCTGCCGGAGGTCGAACGCGAGGTCCGGTGGCCGGAGCTCCGGGACATGGCTCGCACGGCCGAGAACGTGGGGTTCGATTCGATCTGGGTGGGCGACCATCTCCTGTACCGCGACCCGGGGATCCCACCGCGCGGCCCGTGGGAGGCCTGGTCCGTGCTGGCCGCGGTGGCTGCCGTCACCGAACGGGTCCAGCTCGGCCCGCTGGTGGCGAGCGTCTCGTTCCACAACCCGGCGATGCTCGCGAAGAAGGCGGCCGCGGTCGACGAGATCAGCGGGGGGCGGCTCATCCTCGGCCTGGGGGCCGGCTGGAACGAGCCCGAGTACCGGGCGTTCGGGTTCCCGTTCGACCATCGGGCCGACCGGTTCGAGGAGGCGTTCGCCATCATCCGCGGGCTGCTCCGAGAGGGCCACGTCGACTTCGCGGGCCGGTATCACGAAGCGCGCGATGCCCTGCTGCTGCCGCCCGCGCACCACACCCCGCCGATCATGCTGGGGACCGTGGGCCCGCGGATGATACGGCTGGCCGCCGAACATGCCGACGCGTGGAACGCGTGGTTCACGTGGTACGGCAACCGCCCAGAGGGGATCGCCCCGCTGCGCGCGAAGCTCGACGCCGCATGCGCCGAAGCCGGCCGCGACCCGTCGACGCTCGAACGGACGGTCGCCGTGCTCGTGCAGCTCGAAGACCGGGACGTGGACCCGCGTGGCGGGCCGGAGGAGCCGGCGCCGGCGCTCCGCGGTTCGCCCGAGGAGCTGGCCGCAGAGCTCCGTCGGTTCGCCTTGGAGGGCATCTCGCACGTCCAGCTGGTGGTCGACCCGATCACCGTGGGGTCGATCGAACGGCTCGGCGAGACCCTGGCCGCGCTGGACCGCTGAAGCCCCAGCGGGCCTCAGATCGTCAGGGCGAACACGTAGATCCGGCCCTGGATGTTCTCCGGCATCAGGTTGTCCGCGCTCCCGATGTAGACCTTGCCGTTGACCACCGTCGGCGACGAGCTCACGATCGGGTCGCCCGTCAGCCCGCTCCAGATCTCATCGCACACCGACCGGCCGCAGGGGGCCGCCTTCCACGCCAGCACCTGCCCGGTGTTCCGGCCGACGAACAGGACCCCGTCCGCGATGGTCGGCGAGGACAGGACGGAGGCCTGTGCTCCGCTCCCGAAGTCGAGCCACAGCGGCTGGCACACGAGCTGCCCACACCCATCCGCCCCGAACGCGCCGACCATCGATTCGATCCCGATGTAGACGTGGCCCCGGTACACGGCCGGCGACCCGCCGAGGAACGAGTTCGGATAGGTCCCCCGCCACAGCGGCTTGCAGGTCGCGGCGCCGCAGCCGCCGGCCGGGAACGCGGCCAGGAAGTGGTCGGACCCGATGAACACCTTGCCGCCGGACACGGCGGGGGACGACGAGAAGGCCGGGGCGCCGATGGAACCGCTCCACAGCGGCGCGCAGGCCGCAGACCCGCAGCCGGCCGCGGCGAAGGCGTACAGGTTCCCGTCGTCGCTCCCCACGTAGGCAACGCCATTCACCACCGTCGGCGAGGACTCCACGTGACCGCCGGTGGCCCCCGTCCACAGGGGCTGGCACAGCGCATGTCCGCACCCACCCGCATCGAACGCGTACAGCTTGCCGTCGTAGGCCGCCACGTAGACCACGCCCCGGGCGACGGTCGGCGATGACTCGAGGATCGATTGCGCGCCGGCGTCCCCTTGCCAGAGAGGCGGACACAGCGCGTGCCCGCAACCGGCCGCGGCGAACGCGTTCAGCTTCCCCGCCGCCGACGTGACCGAGGTCTGCGACCCGACGAAGACCACCCCGTTCGCAACCGCCGGGGCGTCGATGATCTGGGCGAGGTTCGTGGACCGCCACAGCGGGGTCGTGCACAGCCCCTGCCCGCACCCGTCCGCCGGGTACGCCCACAGCGTTCCGTCGTCACTTCCGATGTAGGCCACGCCGCCCACCACGGCGGGCGAGGAGCCGTCCACGAGCGCCCCGAGCTGGTCCTGGAAGGCGGGCCACAGGAACTTCGCGTTCGCCACAGTGATGTCGGTCTCGAAGGGCTGCACCCCGGTGTGGCGCTGGTTGAACCGGAATTGCGTCCAGTCCACCGAGGTCTGGGCCCGGGCGAGACCGGGAAGGTTGATGACCAGCACAACCACCATGGTGAGCACCGGCAGCGTGACCCGTCTCCCCATCGTTCCCCCCTATCGACCGGTGGACCGGCTTCGGCCTGTGCGATGTTTACGGGCGGGGACCGGCCCCAGATCAGGTTTCGGGCCCTCTTGAGCATCCCTTTCGATGCTGCTCAGGTGCCCCCTCGTACGGTGCTCGTGAACCCTCACGACGAGAAGGAGGCGAGCATGGCGTACGTGATCGCGGAGCCTTGCGTCGACGTGCACGACCGGGCGTGCGTGGACGAATGTCCGGTCGACTGCATCTACGACGGGCTGCGCAAGGGCTACATCAACCCGACGGAGTGCGTGGACTGCGGGGCGTGTGAGCCGGTGTGCCCCGTCAGCGCGATCTTCCACCAGGACGACGTTCCCCGGGAGTGGGCGCACTACTCGCAGATCGAACGGGAGTTCTTCGAGCCCCACGTGTCAGGGCTGGGGAATCCCGGCGGCGCGGCGGCGATCGGCCAGATCGAGGGCGACCACCCCTTCATCACTGGGCTGGACGCGGCGTAGCCGCTTCGGCCTCGCTGAGGAACCGCGCCACCACCTGCCCGAGGCGCTCGTGCTCCTGGGGGGTCAGCGGGCGGAGGGGCGGACGAACGTCTTCGGCCACCGGCAGTCCACGTGCGGCCAGGACCGCCTTCATCGCGGCCTGGAACGGCAGGGGCGCCACGGCCTCCCGAAGGTCGGCCACCTCCCCCTGGCACTCGGGGGCGCGCTCCCGGAGCAGGCGGGCGATGAGCTCGGGGAAGGCCGTGGCCAGCCCGGACACCGTGCCTGCGGCTCCCAGCTCCATGGCCTCCAGCGTAAGCGGTTCGAACCCGACGTAGACATCCAGCCCGTCCAGCAGGTACGGGCGGACGGCCGCGAACGGGGAGTCCGAGACCTTCAGCCCGGCCAGGTTCGGCGCCCGGTCGCGGAGCCGCAACACCACCTCGGGATCCACCGCGTACCCGCTCCGGGCCGCGAACTCGTACACGTAGAACGGCACCGGGTGGCACGCCGCCGCGGCGGCCCCGAGGTGCGCGAGCTGTTGGTCGGCATCCAGCACGAAGTACGGCGGGCAGATCACCGCCACGCCGTCCGCTCCGGCCGATCGGGCGTGCGAGGCCAGCCGAACGGTCTCGGCCGTGGTCTGCGCCCCGCAGTGCACCAAGATCCGGAACCCTTCCGGCCGGCAGGCGACGAACCGTTCGGCGATCCGTTCGCGCTCCGGGGGCGTGAACAGTACCCCCTCCCCCGTCGTGCCCAGCGCGAGGAGCCCGTCCAGTTCCGCGCCGGCCAGGAGCCCGACCAGCGGGTCGAAGGCCGCCTCGTCGATACCCGTCCCGCCGTCACGGAGGGGCGTGACCGCGGCAGCGATGGCTCGGCCGTTCACGGTTCGGGACTGTACCTCGACGCGGCCCGATCAGCCGGTTCGTCGTTCGCGCGACCCCTGGAGCGCGGCCAGCCCCAGCGCCCCGGCCGCCAGCGCGACCACGGCGCCCCCGAAGAGCCCGGCCCGCGGACCGAGGTGCTCCCCGACCCACCCCGCCACCGACGCGCCGACCGGCGTGCTTCCGAGGAACACAACCGTGTACAGGGCCATGACCCTCCCCCGCATCGCGTCCGAGGACGTCAGCTGCAGCGTCGAGTTCGCCGTGATGGCGAAGCCGATCCCCGTGGCGCCCAGGAGCGGCATGAGCAGCCATTCCATCCACAGCTGGGGCGCGGCCGCCACGCCCAGGGTGACCGCGCCGAGCGCCACCGCCCACACCGACAGCTTCCAGGTGTTCGCCCGTCCGGACCGCGCGGCCATCCCCAGCGCGCCGGCGAGGGAGCCGGCGCCGAACAGCGAGAGCAGGACCCCGTACGTGCCCGCGTCGCCGTGGAAGGTTCGAACCGCCAGCAACGGCAGCAGGACCGAGAAGTTGAACGCCACCAGGAACACCGCCCCCATCACCAGGATGGGAAGTCGCAGTGCGGGCGTCCGCCACGCGTACGAGATGCCCTCCCGGATCTGGCCCTTCCGGCGGGCCACGCGGGGACCGCGCCGGAGATCGGCCGGCCGCATCGCGAGCAGGGCGAGCACCACCGCGAAGTACGAGATCCCGTTGATCAGGAACACCGGGGCGGTGCCGTCGATGGACTTACGTGCCGCGGCGATGAGGACGCCCGCCACCACCGGGCCGATCAGCCGCGCGCCGTTGAAGGTGGCCGTATTGAGGCTCATCGCGTTGGTCAGGTCGTCCGGCCCGACCATCTCCAGGTAGAAGCTCTGCCGGGTCGGCATGTCGATCGCCAGCACCGTGCCGGAGACGAACGACAGCGCGTACACCATCCACACATGGACCACGTGGGTGACGACCAGCGCCCACAGCCCGAAGGCCGGGACCGCGAACGCGATCTGGGTGAAGATCTGGATCTTCCGTTTGTCGAAGCGGTCGGCCAGCACCCCTCCCCACGCGCCGAACAGCAGGATCGGGAGGAACTGCAGCGCCGTGTCGACGCCGAGCGCCACGCCGCTGTGGGTGAGCTGGAGGACCAGCCACGGCGCGGCCACGCTCTGCATCCACGTCCCAGACGCGGACAGGAGCTGGCCGGCGACGAAGATCCGGAAGTTCCGGACCCGGAGCGAGACGAACGTTCGACCGAGCGACGCCCCCACCGCCCGTCGCCGCGTCTCCGGGGCGACGGCGGTGGTGGTGTCTTCGGGCTTCACGACACGGATGTCAGCGGCGGGCCGAGATCAGACCGAGCTCCTCGAGGGTCCGGACCGGGAGCGTGTGGCAGTACGGCTGGTGTCCGTTGTTCTCGTAGTACTCCTGGTGGTAGTCCTCGGCCGGATAGAACTCCGGGGCCGGGAGGATCTCCGTGGCGATCGGCCGGTCGAAGCGGGCCTGGGCGCGCTCCTTCGACGCCTCGGCAGCCGCCTGCTGCTCGGGCGAGTGCGTGAAGATCGCGCTTCGGTACTGGTCCCCGATGTCCGGCCCCTGCCGGTCCACCTGGGTTGGATCGTGCATGGCCCAGAAGACCTCCAGGAGCTGCTCATAGCTGATCCGCTCCGGGTCGAAGATCACCACGGCCGCCTCGGCGTGGCCGGTGGTGTGCGAACAGACGTCGCGGTACGTGGGACGCTGCGTGTGGCCGCCCGTGTAGCCGACCGCCACGTCGACCACCCCGGGGACGCGCCGGAACACCCACTCCACGCCCCAGAAGCAACCGGCGGCGAAGGTGGCCTTCTCGTTCGTCATGTCTCCCTCCTGTGGATCGCTGGATGGGTTGACGGTCTGTCTGCGGAGCCAGCCCGGGCGTTTCACTCCGCGGGGTCGAGCTGCAACGCGCACGAGTTGATGCAGTACCGCTGCCCGGTCGGCCGCGGGCCGTCGTCGAACACGTGCCCGAGGTGCGACCCGCACCGGGCGCACGTCACTTCGACCCGCACCATGCCGAAGCTCGCGTCGCTGTGCAGCTCGACGGCCGCGTTGGCCGCCGGCTCCCAGAAGCTCGGCCAGCCCGTGCCGGATTCGAACTTGGTGTCCGAGCTGAACAGCTCGGCCCCGCACGCCGCGCACCGATACGTGCCCGGGCCGTGTTCGTCCCAGTACCGGCCGGTGAACGCGCGCTCCGTCCCCTTCTCCCGGAGCACGTGGTACTGCTCGGGCGACAGGCGCGTCCGCCATTCCTGCTCGGTGTTCGGTCGTTCCTGCTCGACGGGTTCCACGATCCCTCCTCGCTCGGCTTCCATCATGCGCAACGAGCGGCCTCACAGGATTGTTCCGCCGAGCCTACGCCGGATCGGGTGGGAGGAAGTCGCCCACTTCCCGGTAGGGATATCGTTTCGTCCGCATGAGCAGGTCTGGCCCCGGCGGCCGTGGAAGGGCGAAGACGATCCTGACCGCCGAGGCGGTCGGGGAGTTGCGAGCGAAGGCCAGCAGGTTCACGAGCCCAGCGGGGGCCAAGAAAGCGAGTCTACTTCGCGCGTGCAGCGGGTCGACGATCGAGGACGCGCGCGTCCTGCTCGCTTATCACGACTGCCTGCTGTTCCTGTTGGCCTACCCGCAAACCCCCGCGCTCAACTCCTTGGCCGGGCGAGAGCTCGCACGTGTCGCCACCGAGGCCAAGCGTCTCGCCGAGCGAGGCGCGCGCGATCGCTGGATGCTCGAGGACTCCGGGGCCGCCTGGTCGGAGACCAGTCCGGCCCTCTCCTACCCGATCGCGCGGTGGCTCACCGAACGCTACCCCGACCAGGCTGACGTCGCACTCTTCGCCGATGACGGCCTGCCGTTACGGGTGATCCTGAGGCTCAGCATGCCCGAGGTGGAAGAGGTGGCCCTCAGCCGGGAGCGGCCATCCAAGGAATTGCTCGACGACCTGACACGACACGTCGAAGGATCGAAGCTGCGGTGGCTGGTCGGCCAGCTCGCCACATCGCCCTGTTCGGAGGAGATCCGCGATCATCTGTTCGAGTCCCTTCGAACCTATGTCCTTATCCGGCCCCTTGACAGCCCCTTGGCTCGGACGTTTGCGCGCGGCCTCCCCTGCGAGCCCTTCTATCACGAAGGCTCGCTCATCCGAGGGTTCGATCCCCGGGTGGTCGTCGCCGAAGCCCTGCCCCCGCCGCGGAAGCTGCCCGTCCGGGACCGGCAGCACCTCATCGATACCGCGCGCGGCGTGCTTGCGGTGCTCGGGCGGGAGACGGAGGCGATCGGCTCCTGCCTCCCGGATGGCGTGGAATACCTGGAACTCGGGCGCGGCATCTCGATCACCCTGTACGCCATGCCGCCGGGGCGCCGGCTCGCCATCGATACGCACGTCGGATTCATGCTGTTCAAGAACTCCATGCCGCTCGCCTACGGTGGCGGCTGGCCGTTCCTCGAACTGTGCCGGATCGGGATCCACATCTTCGAGCCATATCGGGGTGGGGAATCCGCGTACGCGTTCTGCCAGGTCCTGCGCGTCTACCAGCAGCGCTTCGCCGCCCGGCACTTCCTCGCGGAGCCGTCGCAGTTCGGAGCGGATCAGGGCGAGGGCCTCACGTCGGGCGCATTCTGGTTCTACTACCGCCTCGGATTCCGCCCGGTCGACCGGCAACTGGCGAGGGTGGCGGACGCGGAGTTCGCCCGTATCGTCGCGGACGGTGACCATCGAACAGCGGTCGGCGTGCTTCGCCGCTTCACGCGTTCGAACCTGGAGCTCACGCTGCCGGGGGGTGACGCCTCGATGATCCGATGTGACCCGGCTGATCTGAGCCTCGCGGTGACGAGGTGGATCGGGGAGCGCTTCCGGGGCGATCGACGTGCGGCGGAACAGGCCGCGGGAGAGAAGGTAGCCGGCGCGCTCGGAGCATCCGGCATCGAGGGCTGGCCGGAACCGGAACGTCGCTCGTTCCGGTCGTTGTGCCTGCTCCTTGCGATGGTCCCGGACCTGGACCAGTGGCCAGCTGCGGACCGGCGCAAGGCGATCGCGATCATGCGGGCGAAGGGCATGACTGACGAACGCGTCTATCTCGAACGGATGAGGGCCCACCAGCGGTTCCGCGAGGCCATGGCCGAGCTGGCCGCGACCGTCCATCGTGTCGACCGCAAGGAGATCCAGGCCGTGATCAAGAAGCCCCGCTGACCGAGCCGGTCTCGCATCCAACCATGGCCTGCGAGTTGCGCCGAACCGCACCCTGACCCCACAATCGCCGGACCATGCCGAGCACCTGGTACTCCATCGTCGTCGACTGCCACGACATCACGGCTCAGTCCCGGTTCTGGGCCGAGGTCCTCGGCTACGAGGTCGTGTTCGAGGCCGAAGAGGAGGTCGCCCTGGCCAAGGACGACAACACCTACCCAGGGCTGGTGTTCGTCCCCGTTCCCGAAGCGAAGACCCTCAAGAACCGGCTGCACATCGACCTGAACCCGGACGACCAGCTGGCCGAGGTCGAGCGCCTGGAGAGGCTCGGTGCGAAGCGGATCGACATCGGCCAGGGCGAGGTCAGCTGGGTGGTCATGGCCGATCCCGAGGGCAACGA
>DHWS01000168.1 GCA_002413305.1 Actinobacteria bacterium UBA5176
AGATGTGTATAAGAGACAGGGATCGAACAGACCGCGGGCGGCCTGGCCGCGTCCGCGCCGGACCGAGGACCCGGCTCCGAGCGGACGGTTCGATGAGGGAGTACCCGGTCTTCGTCCCGTTCGAAGGGGAGCACATCGCGGTCGTTCTGACCCTCCCCGACGAGGACCCCATCGCCCTGGTCGCCCTGCTGACCGGCGGCAGCGCCGCCCGCAGCCACCTGTACGGGGTGTGGACCCGCGCAGCCCGGCGTCTGGCCGACGAGCGGGGGCTGGCGTCCATCCGGTTCGACTACATCGGGACCGGAGACAGCACGGGGATCCTCCCGGAGTGGCGGCTTTCGAACATGCCGGTCGAGCAGGTGCTGGCCGCCATCCGGTTCGGCATGGCTGCGGCGGGCGTCGACCGGATGGCGCTGACCGGGTTCTGCATGGGCGGGCGGGTCGCCCTGGCCGTCGCCGTGGACGCTCTGGACTGCGCAGGGGCGATCCTGGTCCGGGTCCCCGTCCTGGAGCCGAGTGGGGTGTCCGACGCGCTCCGACGAGCCCGGGAGTCTGGTCCGGCGTCGTTCTTCGAGCGAAGGCTGAAGCAGGGCAACCTCGTCCGGCGGCTCCTGCGGTCCCTGGTCCGCCGCAAGCGGAAGGCCAGCCCGTGGGTGCGCCGGGGCCTGGCCACCGCCCTCGACCACGGGCGCTTGCTGCTGCTGTATGACGAGGAGGACTTCACGTTCGGCGAGCACGTCAAGAAGGAGCTGGAGCGGATGATCGGCGCGCTGTCACCCGCGCAGCGTTCGAACTACGAGCTCACGGTGCTGCCGGGGCGAGGGATGCAGGCTTTGCAGTCCCGGGAGATCCAGCAAGAGCTCATCGACATCGTCGTCACGTGGATGGGTGGGCTGTTCGCTCCCACTCCGGCCCGGGGAACCTCGGCTCCGGTTCGAGGCTGAGCCTGTTCGTCCGATTCGGCGCTCCCGGGAGGCCGAACCTCACCTCCGGTACGGACTGTTCCGTCGCCGAGCCGCGAGCCACATCAGGAGCCCGACGAGGAGGATCGCCCCGGCGGCAGCGGCGGCGATGGGGATCACCGGGACGCTGGAGTGGCTCGAAGGGGAAGGGGAACCGTCCGCGTTGCCGTTGCCGCCCTGACCGATCGTCGGGCTCGACGTGGGGTGTGGGCTGGAGCTCGGCTTCGGGCTCGAGGCCACACACTTGGCGGCCTTCAAGTAGGTGTTCAGGAAGTCGATCGTGGGCTGGATCGCGAACGCCGTGTAGTCGAAGGCATGCCCGCCGGCCGGCCTGCTGAAGAAGGCGTTCGGGATGTGGAGCCGCTTGAGCTTGTTCAGGTACTCGAGGGCCTGGTCCAGCGGCATGAACTCGTGTTGCGAGTTGGCGACGAATTGGGGCGGGTCGGTCTTGTCAAGGTAGGTGATGGCAGAAGCCTTGATCACCGCCGCGGTCGCGTCGGCGGGTCCGATCAACTGCCGGTGGTGTGCGCCGAGCACGCCCGCGTATTCCTCGATAGCGTCCGCCCCCCCGATCTGCTCGGTGACGATCTGGTTGAGGTCCAGCGCGCCGGACCAGGTGACCACTGCTACCACCCGCGTGCCCGAGCACAGCGACCCGGTCCCCTCGTCACCGACCGCCGCGGCCAGCGTTCCTCCGGCGGACCCTCCGAACGCCGCGATCCGTGACGGGTCCACGTTGAACTGCCCGGCGTGCTCCCGGATGTAGGAGACGGCGCTCTGGACGTCCTGGACCGGGGCCGGGTAGTGGAACTCTGGGGCGAGCCGGTAGTTGACGGTGAACGCCTCGAACCCGGCCTGGGCCAGGTCCTGGGCCACCGTGACGACCTGCTGGTCGGCCTTGTCGCCCTTCACGAACCCGCCCGGGTGGAGGACCACGACGGCGGCGAACGGACCGGTCCCGGACGGCCGATAGACGTCCATCGCGAGCGGGACCCCGGCCGGGGCGGCGAACTGCACGTCGCTCTGCGTCGCTCCAGTCGAGACCTGCGCCCCGGCTGGCAGCGGGACGTCAAGCGCCCCGGCAACGAACCACAGCGCGGCCAGCAGCGAAACGGCTGCCCCAGACCAGGGCGTCAGACGATGGACGGAGGAAAAGGGACGTGAGGACAAGGCGGTTGCACTATATCGGACTCGGCTCGGACGGGCCGGGAGAGCCGTCCCGCCCGCTCATTCGGCGCAGAATCTCCGAAATCTAGATGGCGCGGGAGACTCCACCTCTCGCCCAGGTCAGGGCAGGGCGAACGCGTACACCTTTTCGTCGGCCGATCCCACGTAGACCACGCCGTCCGAGATGGACGGCGAGGTTCGAACGGCCCCGCCGGTCGTGAAGGACCACAGACGGGAGCATGGCGATGAACACGAGGTCGTGGCCAGGAAGCCGTAGACCGCGCCCTTCCCGGAGCCCACGTACACCACGCCGTTCGCGATCCCGGGGGTGGACTTGATCGTCAGCTGCCCGAGGGAGGCCGTCCACAGCGGCTGGCAGGGCGTGGTGCAAGATGTGGGGAACGCGTACAGGTTGCCGTCCCCGGAGCCCGTGTAGACCACCCCGTTGAAGACCGAGGGAGAGCCGTGGATGGTGCCCCCGGTGGTGCCGGTCCACAGCGGCTGGCAAGGTGTGGAGCACGTGGCCGGGAACGCGTACAGCTGGTGCTTCTCGTCCCCCGCGTAGACGACCCCGCCGGACACGGTCACCGAGGACTGGACCGCCCCCAGCGTGTTTCCCGACCACAGGGGCTGACAGCGCGTGGGCGGTGTCGCGCAGACCGGACCGGCCGGATAGGCCAGGACCTGCCCCCTCAGGGAGCCCACGTAGACCACGCCGTTCACGATGGCCGGGTACGACCGGACGCCGCCGCCCGGGCTGGCCAGCCAGTCGAGGTTCCCGGTCGCCTCGTCGAGGGCGTACAGGTTGCCGTCGTGCGATCCGATGTACACCACACCGTCCAGCACCGCGGCGGAGCCGCGCACGTCGGCCTTGGTCGTGTAGGTCCACACGGGGGAGCACGGGGTGGAGCACGTCTCGGGGAAGGCGTAGACCTTGCCGTCGTTCGACCCGACGAGGACCTTACCGTCGGCCACGGTGGGGGAGGAGAAGATCGAGGCCCCGGTGGTGGCCACCCAGACAGGCGCACAGGTCCCCCCACCCGTCGCGCAGTGCGTCTGGAAGGCGTACAGCTTGCCGTCGTTCGAGCCGACGAAGACCATGCCGTCGGCCACGGCCGCGGAGGAGTTCACGTGGCCCGTGGTCAGACCCGTCCACTCCACCGTGAGCCCATGCACGTTGGATGGTCCCACCACGTTCTCGTACGGATTGACGCCGGTGTGCGCCAGGTCGAATCCCATATGCGTCCAGGGTGTCTGGACCAGGAAGGTCGTCTGGGCAGACAGGCTGGTCGACTCGCCGGTTGTCGTGATGGTGTGGTTCCCAGGTGTGGCCGAAGCCGGGATCGTGACGGTGTGGCTGAACGACCCCACGGTGTTAGTCCTGGCCCTGCCCAGGTTCGCGGTGTCGAACGTGAAGTCCACGACCTCCTGGGCACCGAACCCTTGGCCATCGAGGGAGGGAGTCGTCGTCGGCGGCCCGACCGCCGGGGTGACGGAGAGCGACGTGGAGGCGGCGGGGGAGGAGCCCGCGACCGGGCCCCGGGAGAGCGAGCCGGTCGTCGCCAGCAGGAGCGCCGTGAAGGCCAGACCCCAACGAGCGGGCCGTATCCGGCCCGTGTCCGTACGTACCTGCGGGATCACGGTGTGAACCCCGGCGGAGGCGGGTTGCAGAGCACCTGCTCCTCGGCTCTCAGGGCATCGAGGGTCGAGGCGTAGGACGCGTCGCCGGCGACGTTCTGGAGCTCATTGGGGTCCTGGGCGAGGTCGTACAGCTCCTCCTCACCGGTCTGGTACTTGACGTAGCTGTAGCCGACGGACTGGACGGAGCAGTAGGTCGGTACCTTGTCGTTCGCCCCGCCGTCGTTCAGGTGCTCGACCAGGAAGTCGCTCCGCCAGGACGGGGAGGGGGACTGGAGCAACGGCATCAGGCTCATGCCCTCGGCTCCCGACGCGAGGTTCGAAACGCCCCCCAGCTCGGCGAAGGTGGGTGCGTAGTCGATGTTCGCCACCAGGTGATCGTCGGTGCGCGGGGTCGAGGTGAGCGGGTCGTAACGGATGATGAGCGGGACCCGGACGCTCTCCTGGTACGGGGCGATCTTGCCAGTCAGCCGGTGCTCGCCCCACTGCGCGCCGTTGTCCGAGGCGAAGACGAATATCGTCTTGTGCAGCTTCCCGGTGGCCTGCAGCGTGGTCACGAGCGTGTTCACCGCGTCGTCTTCGGACTCCAACGCCTGGTACGTCTGGATCCGCGACTTGTCGATCTTGTTGATCTTCGATTGCGGGAGAAGGGGCAGCGCCTGGACCCACGCCGGCTTGTCGCTGACGTCCGGCTCGTTGAACGACGGGGGTCGCCACGGCGAGATCGTCGTGAAGTCGTGAGCGTCCCGCGGGGCCGGGGTGAACGGAGCGTGGGGGCCGAAGGGAGCGAAGTACAGGAAGAACGGTGCGGTCGCGGTCTGGATGAAGGTGTTCGCCTGGGCGGCCAGGACGTCCGTCGAGTAGTCGGCCACCGTGCTGCCGTAGGAGACCAGGGAGCCGTCCGTGTTCAGCGTGTAGTCGTAGTAGGCCCCTCCCTCGTTGCTGGCTCCGGAGAACGCGGAGAAGTGGGTCCATCCGGGCGGGGTGTACGGGTCGGTCGGCGTGGCCACGTACCCGTTGAGGTACTTCCCGTATAGGCCGGACTGATAGCCGGCGCTCTGCAACCACGTGGCGATGGTCGAGGAGTCGTTGAACGCCCCGAACCCCCCGTGGTTCCCCGAGTTCAGGTACACCCCGGTGGTGTGGGAATAGTCACCGGTCAGGATGCTGGTCCGGCTGGGGCAGCACAGCGGGTTGACCACGTACGAGTTCGTGAACGTGATTCCGTGTGCGGAGAGGAGCTGCTGGACGTGGGGCATGCTGACCAAGCCGTTGACGGTTCCGAGCGTGTCCGACCGCTGGTCGTCAGTCAGGAACAGGACGATGTTCGGATGCTGCGTGACGGCCATAGCCGGTGACGGGTGGATCTCCCGTCCCGCGGGGGCCGGTAGGACGAATGCCGCGCCCAGCAGGAGTAATGCGATGGCACATGAAAGGAGTGTCGCCCGTCCGGACAGCCGAAGCTGGTTCATCGATCCTCGCTCTACATGGGGTTGGCGGAGTATATCGCCCGACCACCCGGAATGACCGTCGCGATCGGCTTCGTCATTGCGCCAGCAGGCTCGATTCCTCGGCGGACAGTCCGGCCGAAGAGTTCTCGATCAGGTGCCCCATGCCGCCCACGGTCTGGACGCTCAACAGGGGCTGACCGGCGGCCTGGAGCTTGGCCAGGTACAGCCTTCCATGGGGCGGGCCTTCGCTGTGGTCGTCCGCCCCGAACAGGAAGATGATGCGGGTGTCCGGGAATCGGAAGGTGATTCCGCCCGTGTCGAGGCTGTCCGCCTGCCATCGGGCCGCCCACGTGGGGTCGTGGGACTCGCACGGCCCTCCCTGGAAGTAGCCGTAGGATCCGTCGATGATCGGCCCGGAGAAGGACGTGTACCAGAGGTCGGAGCCGGACCGCTCGTGCAGGCAGCCCGGGGCGATCCCTGCGTGTGGGGGACCCGAGGCGATCACCGCGGCGTTCACGATCGAGGCCAGCCCGTAGTCCGTGAGGACGTAGCTGACCTGAGACGCCCCTCCGCTGTCCCCGGTGATGCAGAAGCCGCAGGCGCCCGTCGCCGGGTGAAGCCCCAGCGGGACGTAGATGTTGTCGTGGATCCATTTCGTCGCGGTGGCCGGGCGGCATCCGAGCGCCGCTGGGCCCACGGGCTCCCCGGGGGAGGCGTACAGCCACGGGTCGAGCCACCGGACCAGGACCACGGTGAGGCCTCGCTGGCTCAGGTTGGAGAGGGTGGAGCCTGCGGCGAACTGGTTCGTGGTGCCCCACCACGTGTTCCCGAGGCCGCCCGAGAAGAACACCACCACCCCGTGAGCGTTGGGGGCCTTCGAGATCCCCAGCATGCCCGTGGCGGCCGCCTTCACGCCCGGGCAGGTGACCTCGAACCCCTGGCACGTGAAGCCGGGGTCGCATCTGCCGTTCGCCGAGGCGTCCCGGAACGTCCCCAGGTGCATGGCCTTGCCATCGCCACCGCCGGAGCTGGTAGGGGGTGGGGGGACCGAGATGGGGTGGCCGGTGTTGCCGACGTCGCCCGGGAAGCGGGACCGGCTCCGGGACTCCCGCACGAATGGCTGGCCGCCTGAGGAGCAAGCCCCCGCCAGGAGGGTCAGGACGAGGACCGCGCACGCGTGGCCGGCTCGACGAGGACGCCGGGATCGTTCGTTCCGAGGCACGGTGAGCATCATTCCCCACCGGCGCCCGGCCGTCCGGCCCCATTTGCGGTCTTTCCGAGGAGATGCGGGCGGAGAGCGGACACCGCGAGGTCAGTCGACGAGGCGGGGGTGGGGCTGGTCGGATGCGTCAGCCCGGCTCGGATCAGCCACGCTGGCTGGGGGGAACCCGAGCCGGGGGCTCCGCGCGACGGCCGGCGTCCCCGTTGGGGGGCGGCTCGTCGGCGTACTCACGGTAGCCGTACCCGCCGTATCCGCCGTACGTGCGATACCGGTATCCGTACCCATAGCGATACCGGTACGTGTATGCGCGGGCCCGGGTCGGATCGAAGTTGTTGAGGACGGCACCGATCAGGGGAGCATCCACCTGCTCGAAACGCTCGCGGGCGTGCGCCACGGCGCTCCGGGTGGAATTCTCCGCATTGGCCACCAGCAGGACGGCGTCGACGAGCGGCGAAAGCGCGGCGGCGTCCGCCACCAGTAGCACCGGTGCCGTGTCGATGATGACGAAGTCCGCGACTTCGCGAAGCCCGGCGATGAGCTCACCCATGCGCTCCGAACCGAGCAGCTCAGCCGGCTTGGCGGGAACCGGACCGCTCGGCAGCACCCGGAGATTGTCGATGGTTTGGTCTCCGAGCGACTCCCACGGCTGGAGCTCGCCGGCAAGGATGTTCGACACACCCTTGTCGTTCTCCATTCCGAAGAACTGGTGGACCCGGGGTTTGCGAAGGTCGGCGGACAGCAGGATGACCCGCTTGCCGCCGTCGGCGAGCACCACCGCGAGGTTCGTCGCCGTGGTCGTCTTTCCGTCGCCGGCCAGCGGGCTGCAGACCATGACCGTCTTGATCCCGCGCTGGACCGAGGCGAACAGGATCCCGGTACGGAGGGTTCGATAGGCCTCTGCCACGGCGCTCTTGGGTTCGGTGGCCGTGACGAGGCGGGCGTCGCTTTTCTTCCGCCACCCGGGCACCTTCGGGATGACGGCCAGCACGGGCACACCAGCGTTGTCCTCCAGGTCAGCCCGGCTCCGCAGCCGGTCGTCCAGGCGTTCACGGAGCAGGGCCAGCCCGATCCCGAGCGCCAGGCCCACGAAGATCCCGAGTCCGATGTTCAGCTTCTTGTTGGGGCTGGAAGGCTGGAGCGGGTAGATCGCCGGGGCGAGGACCTGGGGTGGCGTGATGTTCGTGTCGGAGAGGCTGAGGAGCTGCTGCTGGAACTGCCCGATCTGCTGCTGGATCACTGCGATCTTCTGGGCGTCGGCGGTGCACGCGAAGCACTGGCCCCCGGCGGCGGCCGCGGCGGCGATGTGCTTCTGAAAGGTGACGTTCGCCGAGGCGAGGGACTTGTCCAGGACCGCGATCTGGGTGTTGACGGGGACCCGCCGCGCGGCGAGGGACGCCTGGGTCAGGGTGATCTTGTAGTTCACGTACGCCAAGGCGAAGGCCTGGACCTTCGCCTGGGCGAGCTTGCGAGAAGGCTCGGTGTCGGCGAGGTTGAGGACCGTCGACCCCTGAACGAACGAGACCGTCAGGTTCTGCTTGATCTTGGGCGCCGGGACAGTCTTGGCGAGGGTGTCGGGCGAGCAAATCGTGCTGAGGTCCGCTCCGATGTGGTCGTCGGCGAGGTGGCTGAGGATCTGCGTGGCACACGCCGCAACCGGGTACGCCGTGATCAGCGAGCGCTCCACGTCCATGTTCGGTGGGAACTTCACCCCGCCCGTCTGGTCGATGGTGGCGGTCGGGTTGGTGGCCAGCACGCTGATCGTGGACGTGTAGACGGGGGTCGTGCGGTACGTATAGATCCCAGAGGCGAGCACCCCGATCAGTGTGAGCGCGATGATCGACCACTTCCGCGACCATAGCGCGCCAAAGTACTCACGCAATCGGAACGTGTCTTCGGGGTTGGGGGATTCGATAGCAGCCATAGGCAACGAGCAAGGAGTCTACCACCGCCCCCCCGGGAAGCGTCCACCTTTTGAGGGAACATGGTGCGTAAGGCGTCTTCGTACCTTGCGGTCGCAACTTGCCGGTGTCGAAGCCGCTGAAGCGGTCCCGACTGCATCACGGCTTTGACCAGTGCTCTTGTGTCAACCGCCCCATGGAGAGCCCGCCCTCCGGCACCGGTTACTGCTT
Organism: Actinobacteria bacterium UBA5176; assembly: GCA_002413305.1. Lineage (GTDB taxonomy): Bacteria > Actinomycetota > UBA4738 > UBA4738 > UBA4738 > UBA4738. The sequence goes on from DHWS01000168.1 coordinate 8,570, forward strand.
TTGGCTCTATCTGCGCCTTGTGCGGTGGATTTGCCGCCGCCGCTCCTTCAGTCATATTGGAGGGCGCGCGATACCTAGTGAATGAAGTCTCGCATCTTTCGACTGATGCCAGCGGCCCTCCCAGTGGCGGTCTCCGCGATGGCCATGGTCGTGACCCTGTCCGTCCTGGGAGGACCGGCCACCCACGCCTCCTCGGCCCTGCCGGTGGGATGGTCCATGGGACCGTCCCTACCCCCCTCCGATACCGGCGCCTGGGGCACCCAGGCCGTGTACTTCCCTCCCCTTGACCAGGTGGTCCTGTTCGGCGGGTCCCCCAAAGCCAACGGGGAGTTGTGGAACAACCAGACCTGGATCTACTCCGGCGGCGCGTGGCGCCAGGGTCCCTCCGCCCCTGTAGGCTTGACCCCCCGGGGGAGCGTGGCCATGGCTTATGACCCCGACATCGGCAAGATCCTGCTGTTCGGAGGGGCCGGGCCGGAGTGGCCCCTGCCGGCCGACACCTGGCTCTACGACGGCTCCTCATGGTCCCCCGGGCCCTCCACGCCCCCAGCCATGGCCGGGCGGACCGGGGCCGGGATGGCTTACGACGACGCCATCCACAAGATCGTGCTGTACGGCGGCTCGGGCACGGACCCCTACAACGACACCTGGCTGTTCAACGGCTCCTCATGGTCCCCGGGCCCGGCGGCACCGGCCGGGATGGGCCCCATGGTGTTCTTCGGCATGACCTATGACCCGGTCCTGCAGAAGGTCTTAGTGGCCGGGGGGGACGGGGGGACCGACGCGTGGTACTTCGACGGGACCTCCTGGACCCCCGCTCCTTCCACCGCCCTCGTCGGGCCCAAGGAACGCTTCACCATGGCGTATGACCCCCAGCTGGGTTCGCCCGTCTTGTTCGGCGGCCTGGGGCCCGGTTCCTCCACCCAGGCTTTCTGGTACCTGCGTAACGGTACGTGGAACCAGGTCCCGGGCTCCCCGTCCAACCCGGGATGGCCGAGCGCACGTCTGGACGGCATGCTGGTGTTCGACCCCACGCAGGACGCCCTGATGCTGATCGGGGGCATCGACGACGCGCTGGGCGGGCATGTCGCCTACACCGACTCGTGGTTCTTCCGCGAAGTGGCTCCGCAGGTCGCGTCAGTGACCGAGTCGCCCGCCGCGCCGAACCAGTCCCAGAAGATCACCATGACCCTCGGCCCAACCGCCGGCGGCTACGGCAAGCTCACCTACGCCTACGCCTGGTTCGTGAACGGGACACAGGTGCCCGGGGTCACCGGCAAGTGTCTGTCGCCCGGTCCCTACAAGCACGGCGACCAGGTCGTGGCCAAGGCCATGATCACCGATGCCCTGGGCAACACCGCGGGCTGGATGGCCTCGGCGCCCGTCACCGTGGTCAACCGGCCCCCAACGATCGGCTCCGCCAGCCTCAGTCCAGGCGCGCCGTACGTGACGAGCACCCTCACCGCGACCGGCAACACGGTGAAGGACCCCGACGGCGACACGGTGACCCTCCATTACCGGTGGAACGTCGGAGGCGCATGGCTCACCGGGAACGACTCGCCGACGCTGGCGCCCGGCACCTTCGCGGCCGGACAGAACGTCCTGGTCCAGATCACCCCGACGGATTCGTTGGGTCTGTCCGGCACCCCCGTCACCTCCTCGTCCGTCACCGCGGCGTGGAACGTCCAGTCGAACGGGACGGGCGCCCCAGGCGGCCAGGTCGGGATCAAGGGGGGCGGCTGGCAGGCTTCCGAGCGGATCGACATCAAGCTGGATTCCACGAGCGCTTCGAACATCGCCGTGATCACCGCCACCACGACTGGCGGCCTCCCGTTCACCAACGTCACCCTCCCCTCGCCCCTCACGGGCGGCGCGCACATGTTCTACGGGGTGGGAGAGACCAGCCACATCGCGGGTCCCGGTCCCCTGTCCGTGACCTCAGTGGCCTCGCTCACGCAGAAGGCGGTTGCCGCCGGCGACACCACGGTGTTCTTCGGGGTCGGGTATGTGCCGGGCTCCAACGTGGCCGTCTCGTTCCCCGGCGGCGGCGTGGTGAACAGCACCGCGGACTCCACCGGGTCGGTGAGCGTCTCGCTGGTCTCGCCCCCCGAGCCCCTCCCCGGCGGCGTGGTGAGCGGTGTGTCCTCCGGTGGGATCGGGGCCGCTTCCTACACCGTCCTGTCGAAGTTCACCGCCCCGTCCACCTCAGAGCCCCAGCAGGCGGTGCCGGTCTCGATCACGGGCTACGCTGCCAACGAGCAGGTGGCGATCAGTTTCGACGGCGGGTCGACGGTCATGACCGTGACCACCGACGCGATCGGTTCGGCCTCGCCGAACCTGACGCTGGCTACGACGTTCGGCTCGCACTCCATCACCGCCACCGGGGCGACGTCAGCGGCCAGCAAGGCTGTGAACATCAGCCTGCCGGCGTTCATCACCCTGACGCCGACATCGGGCCCTTCAGGTGCGTCGCTGGAGATCCTGTCCGGGCCCGGGTGGGCTCCCGGCGAATCCATCTCGGTCCTGTGGAACGGTACGGTCGTCCAGACCGCCACGACGAGCGCTTGGGGCTCGATCGACACCACCTTCGCCTCGCCGTCGCACAAGCCGGGGACGATCACCATCGCCCTGAACGAGACGGTCCTGGGGTTGACACCGAGCGCCACGTTTACGGTCATGAGCTGAAGAGAGAGAAGAGAGCGAGCGAGGCATGCGAACAATAAGGCAGGCGAACAGCTCGGTTCCTCGGGGGGCGCGAGCCCTCCTCGCCTCGGCGGTGCTTGCCGCGCTGACCCTGGCTCCTTCCATCACGGCCGGGGCATCGGGATCGAGCGCCGCGGGCACCGCGGGCGCTCTCCACCCGAAGGCCGCCACCGGCCAGATCACCGCGCACGACGGGAAGTTCTGGCTGAACGGCCAGGTCCTCCGCATGAAAGGGTTCGACCACACCGCCGGGATCATGCCGAGCTCCGACTATCAGCGGATGGCCGGGTGGGGCACGAACGTGATCCGCCTGTTGGTTCACTGGGCGTTCCTCGAGCCGACCCACCCCACGAAGAACCCCGATGGGACGTGGAAGCACACGTACGATTCCACCGGGTACCTGCAGACGGTTCTCACGGACGTCTCGACAGCCTCGCAGTACGGGATCTACACGATCGTCGACAATCATCCGTGTACGCCGGACGTCGACACGGGCTGCCCGTACTTCAGTTACCCCGACTGGGAGTACCAGGCCGCCTACAACTCGCACGGGATCACCTACACGCAGGACGACGCCGGCGTCGCCCAGGCCCAGGCCGACTACTGGACGGACTCCCTCCGCGAGCAGTTCCAGACCGACGAGGAGGTCTACCTCGCCAAACAGCTGCTGGGCAAGCCGGGGGTCCTGGGCTACGAGATCCAGAACGAACCCCAGTCCGGGAACCTCGCCCTGACCCACGACACCACCCAGCTCATGCTGGGCGTGATGCTCAACACGGCGAAGGCCGTCCGCGTGGCCGATCCGTCGCGGACGATCCTGTTCGCCACCCGGTTCGGCTACGGCCCGGGGCTCCAGCAGGCCGATCTCTCCGGCTGGGTGAACCTGGCCGGAACCCCGGTGGGCAACACGGCCTTCGACCTGCACGACTACTTCGGCGGCCGGTGGGGGGACGGGATCCTGGAGAACCCGGGCAACACACAGTACGGTGAGCTCACCAGCATCTTGTTCGACCACGTCGACGAGAACCAGGGACCCTACATCGGCACGACGTTCAGCCAGATCCGGTTCCTGCAGCAGGCGTTGTCCCGGTTGAAGGGCATGCCGCTCATCATCGGCGAGCTCGGGGACAACACGATGGACCCCGGCGTGTACGTCTACTACGGGACGGTGTTGTCGGCCGTGCAGTCGACCGGGGTCTCCTGGGTGGGCTGGTACTCCGGACCCCTGGGGATCACGAACCCCGACGACTCGCTGGAGCCGTTCGCCTACCTCGTGATCAATGCCATGGGGTCCTGACGCCGGGACCCTGATCCGGCCGTTCGCTCGACCTCACCTCGGCGTTTCGTGGGAGCTTCTGCTCGCACTCCGGTATCCTGGGGCTTCGATCCAGGGACGAGGGACGTGACGATGGCGCGGTGGAGGCGAGAGGGCCGGGCGGGCGATGTTGCCCTGTTGCTGCCCGGGACGGTGGGGGTCGCCGGGGCCGGTCTGCTCGCTGCCGCTTCGCCCCAGATCGGTGCGGGCGTGGCCGGCCTGACGCTTCTGGGGACGCTCGGATGGCATGAGCTGTTCATCCTGCTGGCGATCGCTGCGCAGGCGAACCGTTTCCGGCTCCACGTCTCAACGCTGACCATCCAGCCGGCGCACGTCATCCTCATCCCGTTCGCCATCCGGGTGCTGCTGCTCACCCGGAGCGACGCGCGCCCGCGCTGGCGCTGGCAGGAGTGGCTCATCATCACCTTCCTGATCCTTCAGTTCGGCACCAGCTACTTCAATTCGCCGAACCGCCAAAGCAGCTTCCTGGCCGCCGGCCTGCTGACCCTCGGGGTGATCGCGTACCTCGTCACCTACACCAGCCTGTGCACCCGCGAGCGGCTGATCTTCGCCGCGAAAGCGCTCCTCGTCGCCTCGATGATCGGGTCGGCGATCGCCGCGATGGCGGTCGTGGCCCACTACACGCTCCACACCAAGTTCTTGATGAGCACCGGCTACAAGGTCGGCACCCCGGTGAACGGGCTGGCCTACGAGCACGACATCCTGGGATCGTTCTCCGCCTCCGTCGCCCTGGTCTTCTTGATCCTGTCTCGCGAGCGGAATCCGATCTTCACCCGACGGATGTGCCTGTTCGGCTTCGTCCTGTCCGTCATCCCGATGCTCGGGAGCCTGTCTCGGGGCGCCTGGATCTCCTTCACCTTCGCGTTCCTGCTCATGTTCGTTTTCCGCCGGCGTTTCCATCAGCGGCCGATGCGGATGGGCACGGTCGCCTTCATGGTGTTCGGCCTGGCCGCGCTCGGCGTGGCCGGGTTCGTGGTCACGTCCTCTTCGTCCTCCGACATCGCCGGGAACTCGATCGTCCAGCAGGTGGGAACCCTGGTCCACCCGCAGACCAGTTCGACGGCGGTGGACCGGTTCTCCGAGTGGAGGATCGCTCTGGATCAGTTCAAGCTGTCGCCGATCTTCGGGCTGGGCACCAACTCCTACGGTCAGCGGAACCTCCCCCCGCACGTGAGTCAGAACGCCGCGGCGACGAGCCCAACCGGGACCAAGCAGGCCTATCTGGGCAACCTCTACATCCGCACCCTCTACGACTCCGGCCTCACCGGTCTGCTTCTCCTGCTCGTCTTCATCATCGGTGTCGTGTGGCCAGGCAGGGACCTCCGCCGGTCTGGCGGCGACCTGGCTCCGGTCGCATGGGCGTTCGTCGGTGGGTACCTGGTGCTGGCCGTCGCGTTCAACTTCACCGATGCGTCGTTCCAGGTCTGGCCCTGGCTGGTGCTGGGGGTCGCCCGAGTGGCCACGGTCCAGGCGACCAGGCAGTACTGGGAGATCAGGGCGAAGCGCCCACCGGAGGTTCGCCGGCAGTTCGTGGCCCGTCGAAACCAGCCCGTCATCCTGACCTGACCCGGCGAGTACACCAGATGCCGAGCCCGCCAGCGGAAGTGGAGCGCGTGAACGACGAGATCCGGAAGCCACGGGAGCGGAAGCCCGCGCCCAGTGGCGGACTGCGGCTGCTCTACATCGGGGGCGCGGGGCGGAGCGGGAGCACGTTGCTGGACCTCATGCTCGGCCAACATCCGAAGGTGTTCGCGGCGGGGGAGCTGCGGGAGATCTGGCAGCGGGGCCTGATCGACAACGGTAGGTGCGGATGCCGGCGCCCGTTCCGGGAATGTCCGTTCTGGCGCGACGTCGGCCGGGCGGCCTTCGGAGGGTGGGAGAAGCTCGATCTCGAAGCCCTGGTCGCATCGCGGCGAACCCTGGACGCCCCACCCCCGTTCGGGCGGAGCCTTGCCAGCCGGCAGACAGGCGGAGGAGAGGTCGATCGCTACGTCTCCGCGCTCCGGTCGCTCCTGGGGGGGATCCGGGAGGTGTCGGGTGCCGACGTCATCGCAGACTCCTCGAAGTCTTCCGCGCACGCCCGGTTGCTCCAGCGGATCCCGGGGATGGACCTCCGCCTGGTGCGGCTCCTCCGGGACAGCCGCGCCGTGGTGTTCTCCTGGCAGCGAGGTGCACGGAGTCGCCGGAGCGACGTGGTGGCCCGGTACCAAGCCCTGGAGCTCCGGGGCGAACCCCCGGCCGAGCCGTCGGCCACGTCGCCGGAGCTTCCGGCGACTCACCGGCGCCGGGGAGCGCCGAAGTTCGGGGTGCCGGCCGCGTCCCTGCGGTGGATGGAGTCCAACATGGCCGCTGGCAGGCTGGCTTCGAACCGCGTCCCCTCGATCGTCGTCCGGTACGAGGACCTGGTCAGCAGGCCGAAGCCCTCGCTCAACTCGATCTTCGAGCTGGCCGGGGTCCCGGTCGGGGCCGAGGACTTGGCGTTCGTCCAGGAGGACCGCGTTGCTATTCGGCCGAACCACACGGTGTACGGGAGCAACCGGCTGCGGTTCTTCTCCGGCACGCTCCCGCTCCGCCTCGACGACGAATGGCGGCGCGACATGCGCAGGCGCGATCGTGTGGCGACCGCGTTCATGACGTTCCCCTTGCTGCTCCGTCACGGATACCTGCGCGGGCCAGCCCGGCAGGCGGGCGCTGCTGGCTCGGGGACGTGACTTCCCGCTCGACCAGCCGGTCGGGGGAGGGACGCCCGAACCTCGTTCTGGTCACTGTGGACTGCATGCGCCGGGACCGGCTCTCGGCATACGGGTACGAGCGCCAAACGACGCCCTTCCTGGACCGGTTGCTTGAACGGTCCTTGCACTGCACCTCAGCGCACAGCCCGTCGTGCTGGACCTGCCCGTCGGTCATCTCGCTCCTGTCGGGGCTCTACCCGCACCACCACGGGGGTGGACTGGTCCCGGGCGACCCCAAGAACCTCAGCAAGCAGAACCTGCCGACGGCCCTTCCGGCCGACGTGCCGCTGCTGCCCGACCTCCTCGCCCCACATGGCTATCGGAGCGCGGCGATCGGCGCCGTGTGGAACGCGCACCTGTCGGTCCCCGGGCGCTTCGAGCGCATGTCGATGATCGAACGCCCCGCCGACCGGCTGGTGGCCCGGGCCGTACGGTGGATCCGCGATCAGGACGGTCCCTTCTTCCTGTGGCTCCATCTCGGCGACGCGCACGAGCCTCTCGACGTCCCCCGCTCGCTGTGGAACGTGTTCGGGCCGGTTCCCCGGACCCGCGGGGTCCGGCGATGGGAGTTCACCAAGTCCGGCTCGGCGGTCGGCTCGAAGGAGTTCCACCGGTACCGGGAAGCTCGGATCCGCCTGTACGACGCGGCGGTCCGTTCGGCCGACACATCGATCGGTCGGTTGTGGTCGGCGCTGGCCGACCTCCGGATGCAGGACCGGACCGTGTTCGCCGTCACCGCCGACCACGGTGAGGAGTTCTGGGAGCACCGGGAGGACGAACGAGCGTCGTTCATGGATCCCCGGGACATCTTCGGCACCGGACACGGACACGGACTCTTCCAGGTCCACGTCCTGGTCCCGCTGGTGCTCACCGGGCCGAGGGTCCCAGCGGGGGCGGTCGCCGCGAACGTGTCCCTTGTCGACGTTGTCCCCACGGCCCTCCAAGCGCTTGGGCTGGAGGCACCCTCCGGAGACGGGTGGTCCCTGCTGGAGTCGAACCACGACTGGGCTGGCCGGGCTGTCCTGTCGGAGGGGATCGCGTACGGCCACGACAAGGTCACGGTCATCCGGGGCGACGCCAAGCTGCTGTCCTCGCCGGGGGACGGGTACGAGCGGACGTTCGGGCTGGGGCCGGACCGTCGCGAGTCCGGGGTCCTGGAGGACCCGAAGGTGACCGCTGAGCTTCGGAGGCACCTCCCGGGTGAGTCCAGGGTCGGCATCCAGGTCGAGGCCACCCGAGAGATCGAGGATCACCTGCGCGACCTGGGTTACATCGACTGAGATGGTCGTTCGGATCCCGCCCGTGGGCGCCGTCCGCTCTCCGCTAGGATGGCGCGGTCATGACCGTCGACCGCCGCCAAACCTGGGAGCGCCAGTGGGAGCAGCACACCGGCGAGGAGTTCGGCTGGTACCTCCGTGAGGTCCCCGGTGAGCTGAGGGACATGCTGGCCCGGCCGGACCGCCCCTCCGGCGGAGTCCTGGATGTCGGGTGCGGCAACGGCATCGCGACGGCGTTCCTGGCCGAACACTTCCATCCGGCGGTGGGATTGGACATCGCGCTGGGTGCCACCCGCCAGGCGCGCGAGCTCACGAAGGATCGGGGCGTCGAAGCCGCGTTCGTGGTTGCCGAAGCTCCGAGGCTGCCGTTCCGCGACCGGGCCTTCGGGCTGGTGTTCGACCGGGGATGCCTGCAGGCGGTTCCTCGCGAGGCGTGGCCGACCTACTTCGCCGAGGTCGACCGGCTCCTTACCCCGGGGGGCATGCTCCAGCTGTTCGTCTCCAAGCCCGTTCGGCCGATGCCGTCGCTCCTTTCGCCGTATGGGGTCCGGGCCCGGGTCCGGAAGATGACCGGCCGCCGGTCCGGAGGTCCCGCATTCCTCTCGGTCGACCTCATCCGCCAGCTGGCCCCGAAGACGATGGATGAGTTGGTCCTGGACGAGTTCGAGTTCACGACCACGGCGAACCAGAAGCGGCTCTTCATCCATGCGCTGTACCGGAAGGCGGCCTAGGCCGCTGTTCGGCCGCCGCGGGACGTAGCCCGTGATCCCCTCCGAACGTCCGGCCGCAGGGCCGGTCGAGCCTGCGGCTGGCACCATCACGGCCGTCCTGGTCAACCATGACGCCGGTGACCGGCTGCCGGCTCTGCTCGATGCCCTGGCTCCCGGGGTGGGATCGGTGGTGGTCGTGGACAACGCCTCGACGGACGGCTCCGCGGACGGTCTGGCGGACCGGGCGGGCGTGATCGTGATTCGCAACGCGGATAATCGAGGCTTCGGGGCGGCGGCGAACCAGGGCGCGGCGATCGCCCGGACCGACTGGGTGCTGTTCGTGAACCCGGACACGGGGTTCACGCCGGGCGATCCATCGCGGCTGGTGGCCGAGCTCGATCCACGGGTGGCGGTGGTCGCCGCGCTCCAGGTCGACGAACACGGCGCCGCCCGGGCCGAGACCGCCGGCTACGAACCGACCATCCGTCGCTACCTGGTCTGGGCCCTGGTCCCGACACGGTTCCACTGGACGTTCGGGCCCTGGCTGGGACCGCCCTTCCCCACCGAGGACCTCGCGGTCGACTGGGTGTCCGGGGCGTTCGTCGCCGTCCGGCGCGCGGTATTCGAACGCCTGCAAGGCTTCGACGAGCGCTTCTTCCTGTACCACGAAGACGTGGACTTCGGCCGGCGGGCGCGGCGGGCTGGGTACCGGGTGATCGTCCGTCCTTCGGTGGCCGTCTACCACGAGGTGGCGCACGGCGCGGCCTCTCGGCGCGTCGCGTCGGGCCTCCGGTCGATCGAGTCGTTGTCGATGGATTTCGACGGCTGGCGCCTGCGGGGACTGGGGGCGGTGCTGGGCCTGGGTTACGGCCTGCGGGCGATCCTCGGGCGGGGCACCACCCGGCAAATGGCCCGGGCCGTGCTTCCCTACTGCCGGGAGCTCGTGGCCGGTCGCCGGCCTGTCAGGCCGGCGGCCTGAACCGCGCCCGCAAGCTCAGTCCACGTATCCCAGCGCCTGCAGCCGCTCCAGCACGGCCTGCTCCTCTTCGGGGGTGAACTCCGTGCCGCCCCCCGCGGCTTCCTCCAGCGACGCACCGCTGGAACCAAGCTCCTTCGTGACGAAGGACATCGGGTGGCCGTCCAGGTCCGGCGCGCCCACGCCCATCACCGCCAGCACCGACGGCGCGACGTCGTGGATGTCCGTCTCCAGGACCTGCCCGGACTTGGCGATCCCGGCTCCCGCGGCGGCGACCATGCCGACCGGCGTGTGCAGGCCGGAGGGAAGGTACATGCCGAGGTCCGACAGCCGGACCAGGGATCCGGGGCGGGACGTCGTGTTGCGGGACCGGACGTGGATCTGGGGGCGGCGCTCCAGCACCAGGTCCCATCCGCCGGGCGCGTCCCCCCGGTAAACGTCGGCGGCCACCAGGGCCGCCGAAAACACCCGCTTGCCGGTGGGATCGACCAGCGCCTCGGCCTTCGCCGAAAGCTCCGCCAGCACCCGGCCCCGGCCCGCCTCGGCGACGATGCCGGAGGGCTCCCGGCCGGCCAGGTTCAGCCGGATCCCTGCCTGCATCTGCGCGTACGCGCTCGATCGCGACCAGTCCACGTCACCGTAGAGCGCGTTTCCCTTCGCCCGGTCGACGGTCTTGCCCAACCAGGGCCGGAGCCCCCGCCGGAGGGGTTCAGGGACCCGCTCCTTGACCTGTCCGTACAGGCGGCGGGCGATGGTCGAACTCCCTCCCCGGACCAAGTGGAGGAACCCTTCGGCGGCCAGCCAGTCGTTGATGAACAGCACCCAGTCATCGGTTGGGCCGCCGCCGTGGTCGGAGACCACGAACACCGTGTCGGGCTCGTACACCTCGATCAGGCGGCCGAGCTCGCGATCCGTGGCCTCGTAGACCCGGGCGATGGTGTCGCCCCACCGGCCGGCCAAGGCTGGGTCGTGGCGGGAATGGCCCGGATCGTGGTGCTGCCAGAAGTAATGGTGGGCGCCGTCGGTGGCCTCGAAATTCACCATGAGCAGGTCGAGGTCCCGCGGACGGGCCAGCTCCTGGACATAGGTGCTCCGGGCCACCAGCGTCTCCACGAGCTCCCGTTCGGCCCGCTCCCAATCGCCCTTCCGGGCCGCTTCTCCGGCGCCGGAGATGATCCGGTACCCGGAGCGGCGGACCCGCTCGAGCTCTCCCGTCGGGTGGACGGCCCGGTCCTCCAGACGAGGGGCGTCCATCCCGGAGACCATGACCCCGTCGATCGGCTCCGCCGGGAAGGTCATCGGGATGTTGACCACGCCCGCCCGGCCGCCGCTGGCGGCCACATGGTTCCAAAGCGCGGGGACCAGCCGGTCCTCCCGCGTGGCCACTCGCAGCGCGTACGACCCCCCTCCGGGCAGGAGGAAGTCGAAGATCCCGTGCCTCCCGGGATCGACGCCGGTGGCCAGCGAGGTCCAGGCAACAGCGCTGTTGTAGGGATAGACGGACCGCATGAGGCCGTAGGCGCCCTCTTCGAACAGCGAACCCAGCGCCGGCATCCGGCCGTCGGCTACCCACGGCTCCGCCAGCGAAAGGAGGGCACCGTCGAACCCCACGAGCAGCGTCCGCGACATCGGGGAAAGGATATCGGACGGCACGGGGGAACTCCGTCAGCGACCGGACGAGGCGCGGCGGCCGGACGCGGCTCGTTCCAGCGCCGCCAGGACCTGCCGGGCCGACCGTTCCCACGTGTAGCCCGCGACCTGCCTCCGACCGCGCTCGACCAGGTCGGCCCGGAGCGAGGGGTCCGACGCGACGCGCTCGATCCCCTGAGCCCATGCCGCCGGGTCGTGCGGAGGCAGACGGAGCGCGGCGTCGCCCACGATCTCCCGCATCACGGGGATGTCGCTGACCAGCGCCGGCACGCCTGCGGCCATGGCCTCCACCGGCGGGAGGCCGAACCCTTCGTACACGGACGGATAGGCGAACGCCGTCGCGTGATGCAGAAGCGTCACCAGCTCCTCGTCCTGGACGTACCCGGTGAACACGATCCGACCGTCACGCCGGAGCGCCGCGGCCTGGCGGTGGAGGGCGTCCACTTCGAACACCTCCTTGCCGACCACGACCAGACGCTCGGCCGGCCCGCTGCCCGCTGCCGCCATCCGGCTATAGGCGCCGATCAGGACGGCGAGGTTCTTCCGGGGCTGGAGGTTGCCCACGGCCAGGACATAGGGCGGCTGGGGGGGGG
>DHWS01000174.1 GCA_002413305.1 Actinobacteria bacterium UBA5176
GCGGACCAGGGGCCATGGCCATCCCGTCAGCGGGGCGCGTCGAAAAAGTATCGCAAGGAACGTGACAGGTTCAGGGGGGGTGCGGTCTCGTGGTATTCACCGGGCAGAACTTCGTAGTCGATTTTGAGACTCGGGTACGCGCGGCCGCGCAGCAGCGCGACCATGCGCTCGGTTTCGGCGACATCGTCGGCTGGAGGATCGGCTTCGTCATCCGCTTCCGCTTTGGCTCTTGCATCGGCTGGGAGCTGCTCTCGGAGGCGCTTGTCACCCTCGGGGTTCTCGTAGGCGCCGACCGAGAAGAACACCTTCGCCGGGAGGTCGTCGTGCACTCGCGCGTACTCCGCCTCGTGCTCGAACATCAACTCGTTATCCCAGCGCAACGACGGGCTCCCGATCCCGTATCGCCTGAACGTGGCGGGCTCGCTGAGGAGCACGTATGTCGCAAACAGCCCGCCGAGCGAGTCCCCGAAGAAGGTGGAGTCATCCGGATCGACGCGGTACTGTTCCCGCACCCAGGGCTTGAGCTCATCACGTAGGAAGGCCAAGAAGCGGCCCGCGCCGCCCATCGTGGCTGGGTCGTCCGCGGCGTAGCGCGAGTCAACGGTCGGCGTGAAGTCGCGGGATCGCAGGTCGAGGATCATGTTGTTGTCCGTCACGCGGTATCCGACTCCGACGACGAGTAGCGTTGGGAGACGCTCGTACAAGTTCAGGAGCCGGATCATGTCCACCGCGGTCCCAAATAATAAGCTTGCGTCGCTTACGAATACCACTGGCATGGGAGCGGATTCGGACGAGAGGCAATGACCAATAAGGACCTTGAACTCGTCACCCACGTGCTCCGAACGGAGGTAGTGCACCTCGGTGTCGGGCAGAGGTGATTCGTCGTTGCCGATCATCAGACGCGCCTCCCATATCACGATCAAACACGGCCAGCAGGCTGATGCTATCAGGGGCCCCTGGAGCACCTGGGCAACAACGAGCGGGTACGCCAGTGATCGCCGAGCGGCGTCGGCGTGAAGGCAAAGGGTGGGCCTAGCCGTTGCCTGGCAAGACGGTGATCACGCCCGACATCGGCGTGCCGAAGTTGCCGTTCGCATCCTGAATACCGCCGTCGGGACCCGGCGCGACGGGCTGGTTGTTCGCATCGAGATGGGCATGAAAGCGGCAGTAGTAGAGGAAGGTGCCTGCGTGGCTGAATCGCAGGACGAACACTCCGCCGCTCGCGGGGAGAACGTGGTCGGTTCCCTGATGACCCGCCGTGGTGTAGGCGTTGTCCGCGACCACGGTGTGGTCGTCGCCGTCGGTGTTGACCCACCGAACGAAATCTCCGGCGTGGATCGTCATTGCGAACGGGGTGAACTGATCCGCCTCCGGAACGGTCACCTGGCGGATCGCTCGAGGACTGCGGGATGCGCCCGCATGAACGGCGCCGATCGGGATGAGTCCGACGGCGAGCAGGACGACGGGAAAGAGCTTTCGCATCATGACCTCCATCTGGTTTCAGAGCGTGGACGCGTCGTGACGCCGAGCTCGGGGGGCCGCGAGGGGCCGCGCTCACTGGCACTCGCAGGTTGGAAGTCGGTCGAGGAGCGGACAGTTCGGAGCTCAGCTGCATCTGAAGAGAGGCCTCACGGCATTGTTACGGGCGGGAGCGGCGGGGGGATTCACGAGAGGTGGGCCATTTTCCGGTTCTCCTCACCTTTCTGTGGGTAGCCGGACGGTGATCCCGCCGCAGCAGAGGTAGATCATCGCGATGACGGCGGCTGCCGAGTGGTGTCCCTACCCCCGGTGGTTGATCAGCCGGATACGGCGAAAAGCCTCAGGTCGGGCCTTCCATTCACAGCCGAACCGAGTTTCTTAGGCGACTTTACGCCGCATCCACACCGGCCGAGGACGCTGCTATCCGGGAGCTCATCAGTCGTGCCGAAGCGACGCGTGGCATCTTCGAATGCGGAAAGGGGAAGACGGCATCCCTGTCGGGGATTATGAGACTCGACACGCCATCAACGCGGATGCGGCATGATCACCGAAGCCGACCTGTCCGGCAGACCGGGGCAAGCTCATCGCGGGACCGCGTGGCTCGGGGAGGACCAGTCGCCCAAGGACGCGAAGGACACGAGCGAGATGTTGCTGGCCCTGTACATCCAGAACGGATGCAGTCAGGTCGCCTACACGTCGAGGAGCTGGACCACGATTCCCTCGAAGGATGAGGTCTCCTGGGCTGCTTGAGCCAGGCTCGCCCTCTAGAGGGCCTCATCCCATCGGCCGACCATGACGGCGTCGACGGGGTGGCCCGGTTGCACGAGATGGTAGCCACGTACGCCGAGCAGGGCGACCGGAGCCAGCCCAAGGGGACGCGGCCCCGATCGCCCGCCAGCGTTACGGCTTGGCGACCGTCACGAACCCGTACATGCCGAAGTGGATCCGCTTTGACGAACTCCGGGTCGGGTAAGGTATGTGGCGTGCCGGGACCCCAGGATCCCTCCTTCAAGCCCGCGCAGGAGCAGCCCCCAGCCGCGGAGCCCAACACGATCCCTACGTCCTCCCAGCCTGCGACAGCGGGAGCCACACACGTCGGCTCGGCTGGAGAACGGCTAGCGGAGGACCAAGGACGGCAGCTCGGCCGTACTCGCCTGAGCGGCACGTGGACGGGGGTCGCCGTGGCCCTGGTGCTGCTCGTGATGCTTCTCGTCTTCATGCTGCTCAACCTCAACAAGGTGGACATGAACTTCTATGGCGCCCACGTGCACGCTCCTTTGGCAGTGGCTCTGCTCTTTGCAGTGGTGCTCGGATCCCTGCTCGTTTTCGGCTTGGGCGCCGCAAGGATCCTGCAAGTTCGCCTGCGGGCAAAACGGACACGCCGCCCTTAGGGGCCTGCCAGGATCCCTCGGCCGGGACCCCGACAGCGTCGGGCCCCGGAGGGAGACCCCTTGCGGGAACTCATCGTGCCAACGGACCTCCACCCTAGTCCGGGGCCAGTGGCCGGAGTAGCCTCAAGCCGATCTCGAGCCAGCCTCGAAAGGGCGAAGTGATGCGGCACATCACGCCAGCGATTTGGGCGCTCGTTGCGCTTCTGGTGCTTGTGTTCGCCTACGCGTTTGTGGTCCGGCCGCGCCGACGGCGGTAGCCCGCGCCCAGAAGCCCAGGCCGGCCAGTCGACGGACCTCGTCCCGAACATCGACCACACCGATGGGGGCCAGACCACCGCCGTCGACG
>DHWS01000067.1:0-6974 GCA_002413305.1 Actinobacteria bacterium UBA5176
GGGGGGGGCGCCCGGGCCCCCCCCGCGCCCGCGCCCGCCACCAGGTCGGCGTTCACGTTGTACGAGGCACCGCACTCGTCCACGCCGATCGAGGCGATGACCGGGACGAACTTCTCCATGACGTGGGAGAGCACGTCGATGTCCACGCGTTCGACATCGCCCACCCGCCCCAGCTCGGGCGAACGCGGCCGCACACGGAGCAGTCCGCCGTCATGGCCCGAGAGCCCGATGGCGGGGGTGCCGTGCAGCACGAGGCTCGACACCAGGTCCTGGTTGATCGTGCCGAGCAGCACCATCCGGACCACCTCGAGCATGGCCTCGTCGGTCACCCGGTGGCCGTCGACGAACGTCGCTTCGAGTCCCAGCCGCGCGGCCATCGACGTGATCTGCCGGCCGCCGCCGTGCACGATCACCGGCCGGATGCCGACCAGCCGGAGCAGGGCCACGTCCTGGGCGAACGCGTCGGCCAGGTGCGCCTCCTCGATCGCCGCCCCGCCGAACTTGACCACGACGGTCGAACCGGCGTGCTGGCGGATGGAGGACAGCGCCTCCAGCAGCACGGCGGCCTTGCCGCGGGTGCGCCGGCGGAGGCCGGGCGGCGTGGCGGACTCCGTCGCTGGAGATCCGAGAGCCGGCACGGCACGATCGGGGCGCGCCGTCACGTCGTGTACTCCCCGTTGATCCGGACGTACTCGTAGCCCAGGTCGCAGCCGAAGGCCGTCGCCGAGCCAAGCCCTTCGCCGAGGTAGATCCGGATGACGACCTCCTTCTCCCGCATCGCCTCCGTGCACTTCTCCGGATCGAACGATGGAGGGATGCGGCCCGCTTCGACCACCAGTACGCCGCCCAGCGTGGCCTCCACCCGTTCAGGCTCGAAGTGCGCCCCGCTCGAACCCACCGCCTGGATGATCCGGCCCGGGTTCGGATCCTTGCCGAAGATGGCCGTCTTGACCAGCATCGAACCCGCCACCGACCGGCCGACCTTCTGCGCGTCGCCGTCGGTCGCCGCGCCCTCCACCTGCACGATCAACGTGGTCTCCGCGCCCTCGGCATCGGCGACGATCTGCCGGGCCAGGTCGTGGCACGCCGCGCCGACGGCCTCGACCAGCGCTTCCGGAGCGGGGGTCACCCCCGACGCCCCGTTGGCCAGCAGCAGGACCGTGTCGTTCGTGCTGGTGCAACCGTCCACGGTCACCGAGTTCCAGACGGGAGCCGCGCCGTGCCGCAGCGTGTGCCGGACCACGGTGGGGCTCGGGGCAACCGCGTCCGTGGTGAGGAACACCAGCAGCGTGGCCAGGTCGGGGGCGATCATCCCCGCTCCCTTCGCACAGCCGCCCACCGTGAACCCGTCGCCGTGGACCACGGTCTCCTTCGTCACCTTGTCGGTGGTGCGGATGGCGGTGGCGAAGTCCCTCCCACCGCCGATGCTCAGCCTGGCGGCCGCGTCGGCCACCCCGTCGGCGGCGCGTTCGACATCGATCCGCGGTCCGATCACGCCGGTCGAACACGACAGCACGTCAGCGTCGTCGATCCCCAGCACGGCGGCGACCGCCGCGGTGATCGCTTCGGCATCCTCCATGCCCTCACGCCCGGTCCCGGCGTTGGCCTGGCCGCTGTTCGCCACGATGGCCCGGGCCGAACCGTTCGCCAGCCTCCGTTTGTCGAGCACCACCGGCGCGGCCGCGAAGAGGTTCGTCGTGAACAGTCCCCCGGCCATCGCCGGACGATCGCTGAGCAGCAGGCCGAGGTCGAGCTTCCCGCTCGCCTTGAGCCTGGCGGACACGCCGGCCGCGGTGAAGCCGGCGGGTGCGGTCACGCTCATGGGTACACCCCGATCGTCGACAGGCCTGTCGTCTCGTCCAGGCCGAACAGCACGTTGAGGTTCTGCACCGCCTGCCCGGCGGCGCCCTTGCCGAGGTTGTCGATGGCCCCGATGACCACCGCCGTCCCGGAGTGCTCGTCGACGTCGGCGGACAGCTCGCACACGTTCGTCCCGGCCAGCCGCTTCGGGTCTGGGGTCTGCCCGGCCTCCAGGACCCGGACGAAGGGCTCCTCTCGGTACGCGCGGGAGAGCGCGTCGCGAAGCGTTCCCACGTCAGCTTTCGCGGCCGCGTACGAGGTGGTCACGATCCCCCGCACCGTGGGCACGAGGTGCGGGACGAACGTGACCGACGGCGCCGAACCCGTGGCCAGCGCCAGCGCGCGCTCCATCTCCGGCGTGTGCTGGTGGCGGCCGACCTTGTACGCCCGGACGGTCCCGTCCAGGGCGGCGAAGTGCGCGTCCCACGTCAGCTTCTTGCCGGCCCCGGAGATTCCGGACTTCCCGTCGACCACGACCCGGTCCTCGACGAGTCCTTCGCGGAGCAACGGGGCGAGCCCCAGCACGACCGGGGTTGGGTAGCACCCAGGGTTGGCCACCACCGTCGCCCCGGCGATCTGGTCCCGGAACAGCTCGGTCAGCCCGTAGGCCGCCTTCGCCAGCCACGCCGGTTCGGTGTGCTCGAACCCGTACCAGGCTTGGTAGTCCTCCGCCGGCAGGCGGAAGTCGGCCCCGATGTCCACGACCCGGCAACCGACCTCGGCCAGCCCAGGGACCAGCCGTGAGCTCTCTCCGGCCGGCAAGGCCAGGAAGACGGCGTCCACCAGGGTGGCGTCGAGCGCGTCGTTCGGCTCGAAGATCCGGTCCCCGTACGGGGCGAGGTGCGGGTACAGCGCGCCCACCCGCTGCCCGGCGACGTCGCGGGCGCCGAGGAACACGGCGTCGGCCGCCGGGTGCCCGTGGAGCAGGCGAAGGAGCTCGGCCCCGGCGAAGCCGGAAGCCCCCAGCACCGCGACCCTGATCCGATGGCTATGCACGAGAGTCGATGATTATGCGGGATGGGGGCCCCTCTGGCAACGGGCGGATCGCAGTCTACGCTAGCGGGCGGCGGTACCGGACCTCGGACACGGTCGCTCCCAGCACCTGCTGGGTTCGTTCGACCCCGTCGTCCGTCCAGCCGGCCCGTTCGTAGAAGCGGCGAGCGCGATCGTTGCCGGGGAGGACCCACAGGATCGCGTCGCCGTAGCCGAGCGCCCGGAGTTCGTCCTGCGCGGCCTCCAGGAGCTCGCGGCCCGCGCCGGCGCCCCATGCGTCGGGGTCGACGTTGATCGAATAGAGCTCGCCGGAGTCGTCGACCCCCGCCGGGCCCAGGGCGGCGAACCCGACCACCTGGCCCTCGCGCTCGACGACCAGGATCGAGGCGCGGGCTCGCGGTCTGGCCACGGCCCCCCGCCACAGGTCGGCGCGGTCATCGGCCGAGAGCGCGTCCAGGTAGGCATCGGGCATATGGCCGCGGTAGGCCGCCTGCCAGGCACGAACGTGCACCCTGCCCATGACGGCGGCGTCGTCGGCGGTGGCGGGGCGGGTGGTATGCACGGTCTGACCATACCCGCGCCTTCGGATGGATCGACTCCGGGGCGGTCTCAGCGACCGGCGGGTTCGAATACCGCGCTGAAGTGCGGCAACTCGGACGGAGCTTCGACCAAACGGAGGCCTTCGATCTCCTCGCGCTTGGCCCACACACCTGCGAGGACCCCGGCCACGTAGGCCAGGTGGTTGTCGGTGTACACGCGGCGGGGGATGGCCAGGCGCAGGTACTCCCACGGCGCCAGCCGGAGCTCACCGGTCTCCGGGTCGGGTTCGGCGAAGGCCAGCCCGCCCAGCCCGACCCCCCGGACGCCACCGGCTTCGTACAAGGCGGCGGTCAGCGATTCGGCCGGGAACCGCTCGCGCGGCAGGTGGGGCAGGAACGCGGCCGCGTCGATGACCACGCTGTGACCGCCCGGCGGCCGGACAACCGGGATCCCGATGTCCGAGACCAGCCCGTGCAGGAAGCGAACCTGGCGGATCCGGGCGGCCAGGTACTCCTCGTCCATCCCTTCGACCAGCCCGCGCGCCACCGCCTCCAGATCGCGGCCGGCCATGCCGCCGTACGTCACGAACCCCTCGTACAGGATCGCCCACGGCCGGCACGCGTCGAAGTCCTGCTGTCGCCGGAGGGCCAGGAACCCTCCGATGTTCACCAGCGCGTCCTTCTTCGCGCTCATGGCCGCGCCGTCGGCCAGGTCGAAGAAATCCCGCGCGATGTCCCTGACCGAACGGCCGATCTGACCCGGCTCGCGCTCGCTCACCAGGAACGCGTTCTCCGCGAACCGGGCGGCGTCGATCACCAGCGTGATCCCGCGCTGTTTGCAGAACGCCGCCACCTGGCGCGCGTTCGCCAGCGAGACCGGCTGCCCGCCGTTCGTGTTCGACGTCAGGGTGAGCACGAAGAGGTGCACCTTGCCCGGGTGCGCCGCGACCACCCGCTCGGCCTTGGCCAGGTCGACGTTGCCCTTGAACGGCGACAGGTCGTCGGGGTCCAGGCCCTCGTCGATCACGACGTCGACCGGCGCCGCACCACGGTTGCGGATGTGCGCCCGCGTGGTGTCGAAATGCAGGTTGCCCAGGACCAGGTCGCCCGACTCGACGAAGGCCCGCGTGTAGACGGTCTCCGCGCCCCGGCCCTGGTGGACGGGGATCACGAAGGGGAACCCGGTGATGTCTCTGATCGCGGACTCGAAGTGGTCCCAGTTCCTGGCGCCGGCGTAGGCCTCGTCGCCGCCCTGGATCCCCGACCACTGGTCGGCGCTCATGGCCGAGGTCCCGCTGTCGGTCAGCAGGTCGACGAACACGTCCTCGGACCGGAGCCGGAACACGTTGTAGCCGGCGGAGCGGATCGCCCGCGCGCGCTCCTCGGGCGAGATCAGCCGGATCGGTTCGATCGACTTGACCCGCCAGGGTTCGGGGGTGCCATGCATGCCAGCCCAAGCGTGCCCGCCCGGGTCGACGCCGTGACGGGTCGAACGACCCCCTCCCGCAGGGGCGAGCCGCACGGTCCGATACGCAGATGCACTCGTCGAAAACCGTGGCTCGCTCAGCAGCGAACGGATGGAGGATGATCACCGCCCTACGCTGAGAGGAGGATCCATGCGAGGACTCCGAGGACACGCCGTTCGCACGCTCTCGACGATGCTCGTGACGGTTGCCATCGTGGCCGGTGGGGCCAGCTTCGCCGACGCGACCGGGGCGGCGATCACGCTGACGCCGAACTCAGGTCTCGCCGGCTCGACCACCCAGGTGACGGGTTCGGGCTATGCGGCAGGCGAGACCGTGAAGCTCGCCTTCATCAACACCTCGGGCGGCGTCACGAACGTGAACCAGCTGGGCACGGCGACCGCGGATTCGAACGGCGCGTTCCAGGCGACCGTGAAGATCCCCTCCGTGGGCACGCCGGGCGCCCAGAAGGTGCGGGCGGTCGGCCGGACCAGCCACCTGGTGGCGCGGAAGACCTTCTTCGTCACCACCTAGCGAGACAGAGCGTGCCGAACCGGGGGAAACGAACCTCGGGTCGGAAGGACGGGTCCCGGAGCTACCGCTCCCGGGTTCGGGACCGATCCTTCTGGCGACCCTCGGCGGTCAGGATCACCTTGCGGAGCCTGACCGACTTCGGGGTGACTTCGACGCATTCGTCCTCTCGGATGAACTCCAGCGCCTGCTCCAACGAAAGCTCGCGCGGGGGGATGAGCCGGACCAGCTCGTCCGATGTGGAGGAGCGCATGTTGGTCAGCTTCTTCTCCTTCGTCGGGTTCACGTCCATGTCCTCGGTACGCGCGTTCTCCCCCACGATCATGCCCTCGTAGACGAGGGTCCCCGGGCCGACGAACATCTCCCCGCGCTCCTGCAGGTTGAACAACGCGTACGCCGTGGTCGGCCCGCGCCGGTCGGCCACCAGCGAACCGGTGGGCCGGGTGCGGAGCTCGCCGTGCCAGGACTCGTAGCCCTCGAACACGTGATGGAGCTGGCCGGTCCCCCGCGTCTCGGTCATGAACTCGGTCCGGAAGCCGATCAGCCCGCGGGCCGGGACGAGGTACTCCATGCGGACCCAGCCGGTCCCGTGGTTCACCATCTCCTCGAGCCGTCCCTTGCGTAGGGCAAGGAGCTGGGTGATGACGCCGAGATAGTCGTCGGGGGCGTCGACCGCGACGCGTTCGACCGGCTCGTGGACCTTCCCGTCGATCACCCGCGTCACCACCTGCGGCTTGCCCACGGTCAGCTCGAAGCCCTCGCGCCGCATCATCTCGACCAGGACCGCGAGCTGGAGCTCGCCCCGCCCCTGCACCTCCCACGCATCCGGCCGTTCGGGGATGTCCAGGACACGGATCGAGACGTTTCCGACCACTTCGGCCTCCAGCCGGCTCTTCACCAGCCGGGCGGTGAGCTTCGAGCCGCCGTCCACGCCGGCCAGCGGCGCAGTGTTGATCCCGACCGTCATGGACAGCGAGGGTTCGTCGACATGCGTCACGGGCAGCGCGTGCGGGTCGTCCGGATCGGCCAGCGTCTCCCCGATCGTCACGTCGGGAAGCCCGGCCACGGCGAAGATCTCCCCCGGCCCGGCCTCCTCCGCCGGGATGCGTTCCAGCGCTTCGGTCACGTACAGCTCGGTCACCTTCACCCGCTCGATCGAACCGTCCGCCCGGCACCACGCCACCTGCTGCCCGCGCTTGATCGAACCGTGCAGCATCCGGCACAGCGCCAGCCGCCCGACGTACGGCGACGCATCGAGGTTCGTCACCAGGGCCTGCAGAGGCCGCAAGGGGTCGAACGCCGGCG
Organism: Actinobacteria bacterium UBA5176; assembly: GCA_002413305.1. GTDB lineage: Bacteria > Actinomycetota > UBA4738 > UBA4738 > UBA4738 > UBA4738. The sequence goes on from DHWS01000067.1 coordinate 6,692, forward strand.
CGGGGATGTGGTCCAGCAGCGTCTCGAACAACGGCTTCAGGTCGACGCCCGGCTGGAGCGGATCCAGCGAGGATTGCCCGGCCCGGGCGTTCGCGTACACGATGGGGAACTCGATCTGCTCGTCGGTGGCGTCGAGGTCGAGGAACAGTTCGAACACCTCGTTGACGACCTCACGGATGCGGGCGTCGGGGCGGTCGATCTTGTTGACGACCAGCACCACCGGCAGCCGCTTCTCCAGCGCCTTGCGGAGCACGAACCGCGTCTGCGGGAGCGGGCCCTCGCT
>DHWS01000067.1:7226-9681 GCA_002413305.1 Actinobacteria bacterium UBA5176
CCCTTCTCGCGCTCCAGGTCGGTGTTGTCCAGGATCCGCTCGCCCATGTCCTGGTTCGCCCGGAACGCGCCGGTCTGCCACAGCATGGCGTCGACCAGTGTGGTCTTGCCGTGGTCGACGTGAGCCACGATGGCCACGTTTCGAAGGTCGGTGCGGCGTTCCATGGCGAAGAGGGCTCTCCGGGTCGAGGTCGAGGGTCGAGGCGGATCCGCGGCCGGCTCGGCCGCTCCTCTCCAGTGTACGGGACGGAACGGGCGCGACCCGGAAGGATCGCGGAGAGAGCGCGTCAGGACATGAGGTCGCGGAACCGGGCGACATCCATGTTTCCCCCGGACAGGATGACGCCCACCCGCGTGCCGCCGACGCGTTCGACCTTCCCGGCCAGCAGGGCGGCGACCCCGACCGCGCCGCTCGGTTCGACCACCAGCTTCATCCGCTCGAAGAGCAGGCGCATGGCCCCGACGATCTCCTCGTCGGTGACGGTGACGATCCCGTCGACCAGGCGGCAGTTGACCTCGAAGGTGAGCGCGCCGGGCGTGGTGGCCTGCAGGCCATCGGCGATGGTCGCCGGGACGGTATCCAGGGCGACGCGGCGGCCGGCCTCCAGCGACCGGCGGGTGTCATCACCTGAAGACGGCTCCACGCCGACCACCGCGATCGACGGGTGGAGCGCCTTCGCGGCGGTGGCCGAACCGGCGATCAGTCCCCCGCCCCCCACCGGCACGAGCAGGGTGTCCAGCTGGCCGACCTGCTCCAGCAGCTCGAGCGCGGCCGTGCCCTGCCCGGCCATGACCCACGGGTCCTCGTAGGGCGGAACGAGTGTGAGCCCGCGCTCCTCGGCCAGCTGCCGGCCCAGCTCCGCGCGGTCCTCGGTGTAGCGGTCGTACAGGACGACCTCGGCCCCGTAGCCCCTGGCGGCATCCAGCTTCGAACCCGGTGCGTCCGAGGGCATCACGATCACCGCATGGGTGCCGATCAGGCGCGCCGCCAAAGCGACCGCCTGCGCGTGGTTCCCGGAGGAATACGAGGCCACGCCGTGCTGCAGCTCGGGCGGCGTCATGCGCGAGATCCGGATGTAGGCGCCGCGGAACTTGAACGCGCCCATCCGCTGGAAGCATTCGGCCTTCAGGAACACCCGCGCGCCGGCCAGCCCGTCCAGCGTCCGCGAGTTGAGGACCGGCGTCCGGTGCGCCACCCCGGCCAGGCGCGCGGCAGCGTCACGCACGTCGGACAGCTCGATGGGCACGAGCCTCGCTACCGGGCGGTCTTCTTCTTCTCCTGCTTGGCCGCCCGCTTCTCCTTCAAGCTGTGCTGTGCGGTCTTCTTCGAACCCTTCGTCCCGCCCTTGTCCTTGTTCGCCATGGAAACCTCGCTCTCGAAGCGGCCGACGACTCACGCGGCGTTGTGAATCTCCATCGTGCGCGAGCATGCGGCACTCGTCAAGGAGAGCCTTGCCCCGCGGGCCCGCCGACTCCTGGGTCCCTGCGCTACTCTCGACGCTCGCGACCACCGACCCACTCACGTTTTCGAAGGAGCCGGACCTTGGGGACCAAGAACAACCTCACGTTGGACGAGGCCCGCGAGCGGGCCGCCCTGGTTTCCGATCCCCGCTACGACATCACGCTCGACCTCACCGGCGAGCGTTCGTTCCGCTCGGAGACCGTCATCCGCTTCCGGTGCTCCGGGCCGGGCGCGGAGACCTTCGTCGACCTGACCGCGAACGAGGTGCTGAGCATCGAGCTGAACGGCGGCGCGATCGAGCCGGACCTGGCCTACGACGACAACCGGATCCGGCTGACCGGCCTGGCGTCGGAGAACGAGCTCCGGATCGTCGCCGACTGCACGTTCTTCGGAGCGGAGTTCGGGATGCACCGCTTCGTCGACCCGGTCGACTCGAACGTCTACGCCCACACGCACTTCGAACCCTTCGGCGCGCACCGCGTCTACGCGTGCTTCGACCAGCCCGATCTCAAGGGCGAGTTCGACTTCCACGCCGTCGTGCCGGAGGGTTGGCTGGCCATCTCGAACGCCCGGCCCGCCGGGGATCCGGAGCCCGCCGGCCCCGACACCGTCCGCTGGTCCTTCGAGACCACCAGGCGGATCTCCACCTACATCACCGCGGTGTGCGCCGGGCCCTACCACGCGGTCCGTGAGCGGCACCGGGACATCGACCTCGGGCTGTACTGCCGGCAATCGCTGGCCCCGTTCATGGACTCGGACGAGCTGTTCGAGATCACCCGCCAGGGGTTCGACTTCTTCGAGCCGGCGTTCGGCTACCCCTACATGTTCGGCGGGAAGTACGACCAGATCTTCATCCCGGAGTCGAACACCGGCGCCATGGAGGACGCGGCCTGCGTCACGTTCAACGACATCTACCTGTTCCGGTCGCGGGTGACCGACGCCGCCCGCGAGCGTCGCGCGGAGACGATCCTCCACGAGATGGCGCACATGTGGT
>DHWS01000067.1:9841-27079 GCA_002413305.1 Actinobacteria bacterium UBA5176
GGTTCGGCGACCTGGTGACCATGGAGTGGTGGAACGACCTGTGGCTGAACGAGAGCTTCGCCTCGTACATGGCCGTGTTGTCGCAGACCGAGGCCACCCGGTGGAAGGACGCGTGGGCGACGTTCGCCGACACCGAGAAGGGCTGGGCGCTCCGGCAGGACCAGCTACCGACCACCCACCCCATCGTGGCCGACGTGCCGGACGTCGAATCGGTCCACCTGAACTTCGACGGGATCAGCTACGCGAAAGGCGCGAGCGCCCTGCGCCAGCTGGTGGCGTGGGTCGGCAAGGACCGGTTCCTGGAGGGCGTGCGGACGTACTGCAAGCGACACGAGTTCGCGAACGCCCGCCTCGACGACTTCCTCGTCGCGCTGGAACAGGTCTCCGGCCGAGACCTGCACGAATGGTCGAAGCTGTGGCTCGAAACGGCGGGCGTGAACACGCTGCGGGCCGACTTCGCGGACGCGGGCGACGGCACGTTCGGATCGTTCGCGCTGGCCCAAACCGCGCCCGAGGCGTGGCCGACCCTGCGGCCCCACCGGGTCGCGGTCGGACTCTACGACCGGGAGCCCGACGGCCTGCGCCTCCGGCGGCGCGTCGAGTTCGACGCGGTCGGGGCGCGGACGGGCGTGCCCGACCTGGCCGGGGAGCGGATCCCCGACCTCACGCTCGTCAACGACGGGGACCTCACCTTCGCCAAGATCCGGCTGGACGAACGGTCGCTCCGGACAGTCGTCGAACACCTCAGGGAGATGGTCGACTCGCTGGCCCTCGCGCTGTGCTGGACCGCCTGCTGGGACATGACCCGGGACGGCGAGATGGCGGCCCGGGACTACCTTCGACTGGTGATCGAGAACATCGCCCGGGAGACGAAGGTCGGCGTGGTGCAGAGCCTGCTGACACAGGCGGCCGGCGCCGTGTACATCTACGGCGACCCGGCGAACCGACCCGCCGCCGGAGGCGCCCTGGCGGATGCCTCGTTCGGGGGGCTGGGGGCGGCCGAGCCCGGCAGCGACCATCAGCTGGCGTGGGCCCGTTCCTTCGCCTCCTCCGCCCGCAGCGAGGAGCACCTGGCGACGGTCCGCGGCCTGCTCGACGGGAGCGTCACCTTCGACGGGCTGGCCATCGACACGGAGCTCCGGTGGCACCTCGTCCGCACGCTGGCCGCAGCCGGGGCGATCGGGGAGGACTCGATCCAGGCCGAACTCGCCCGCGACCCGAGCGACCGTGGGACGCGGCACGCCGCTTCCGCCCGGGCGGGCCGCCCCGACGCCACGGCCAAGGAGTGGGCGTGGCGGGTGATCACCGAGGAGGACGACAAGCCGTTGGCTCTGGTGAGTGAGGTCATGGCCGGCTTCCACCAGGCCGGGCAGGAGGAGCTCCTCCGGCCGTTCCGCGACCGATACTTCGAAGCGCTGCCGAAGGTGTGGGAGACGAAGGACCTCCCCGACGCGCTCGCCTTCGGAGGCCGCATGTACCCGCACCCGCTCATCGAACAGGAGACGCTGGACCGGACCGACGCGTACCTGGCCGGACCCTCCGTCCCCGCGCCGGTCCGAAGGATGCTGCTGGAGGGCCGCGACGGAGTGCGACGTGCGCTTCGGACCCGCGAGGTGGATGCGGGCAGGGCCGGCTGAGTCGCCTGCGTGCCCTCATCGCTCTGAACGGCCCGGCTCAGTGGCCGGCGCCGGGACCTTCGTAGCGCTTCTCGCCGGCTTCGACCCGCACCACCAGCCTGTTCTCCTCGAGCGGGAGCGCGCAGGTGGCGAACGCGGTGAACACGCACGGCGGGTTGTACGCGCGGTTGAAGTCCAGCACGACGATGCCGCGCCCGTCCGGCGCCTGGGCGTAGAGGTACCGGCCACCGGCGAACGAGTCGGTCCCGTTGGTCCGGTCCCCGAAGACGAGGAACAGCTCGTCCTCGCCAGGCTCCTGGAACGCCACCAGCCGGCACGGCGCCCCGGCCAGGTCGAACCGCAGGACGCCGGGCGTGGCATAGGTTTGTCCCGTCCCGAGGACGTCGGGCGCCAGGACCGACGCATCTGCGGGGAGCGGTTCGAAGCGCGCTTCCACCCGCCACCGCGCGTCGACCGGCCAGCGTTCGATCCCACCGAACCGCTCCCGGGCCGGCGCCCCCGCGTCCTTCACCCGCACCGCCCGGTGCCCCTCCCGCTCGATGACGAAGAACGTCAGCGCGTCCAGCCGGAGCCGGGTCGGCTCGCGCCCACCCCGGTCGTCCAAGAGCTCGATGGCTCGCGACACCGCCCCGGCTGGGCCGAGGAGTCCCTCCACGCCCGGTGCGGCGTCCAGCCGGATGCCGACGTCCGAGACCAGGATCGAACCCAGCCGCTCCGGCCCGCCTGGCAGGCGCACCCGGTTCGCCGGTCCCGACCCGATGGTGTTGGCTCCGGGCTCGAGCCACTCGAGCCCCACGACCGTGAGCCAGCCGTCGTCGGCGGTGAGTCGTTCGAGGCGGCGCGCCGCCCAGGCATCGACCTCGCGGACATGATCGTGAGAGGGTTCGGGCTCCGGTGGTTCGGCCATGGGCCGACGCTACCATCCCCGTTCAGTCGTCCCGCCCGGCTTCCTCCGGGTCGTCCTCGAGGATGTCGACAGGTGAGCTCGCCGCTTCGGGCGCCGGCGTCGCGCCGGCACTCGGCGAGCCGGCGGCAGGCTGCGGCCGCCACCGCTGCTCGCCCTCCCGCCGGGCGGCCAGGATGACGATCAGCACGCCCAACACGATCAGCGGGGCCGACCACACCCACCACAGGTGCAGCCGGTTCAGGTCGACGTGGGCGAACAGGAACGTCATCCCGATCAGGGCGAACGTCGCGCCAAACACCAGCGAGAACGGATCCGTCCGGTGACGCCTCATCGCTCCACCTCCACCTGTCCGAACGAGGTCTCCAGATCGAGGTTCACCGTGCCCGCCCCGCGTGGAGCCCGGGTGCTTCGGAACACGTCCAGCGTGAACCCGTCGAACCGCTCCCCGTACAGGTCCACCTCGCCGGCCCCCGTCTGGGCGTGGACGTTCACAGTGACGCCCGTCGGGACGATGACTTTCAGGTGACCGGCCACCGCCGTGGCCCGCACGGAGACCCGCTGCTCCGAGAGCGGCAGGTCCCGGAGGTCCAGCACGAACTGCCCGGCCACCTGGTGGTACACGGGTCGGAGTGCAGCGAGCGTCTGGGGACGTTCCAGGCGGTCTCCGCTCCCGCCGGCGAACGGGACCCGGATCAGGCTCGCGGCCAGCAGGAACGGCACCACCAGGATCGCCGGCACGATCAGCCACCGGGCCCTCCCCCACCACGAGCCCACGAAGATCCCGATCCCCAGCATCGACAGCGCCAGGGCCAGATACTGGTGCAGCGACAGGTGGACCGCGTTCCCCGCGTCCAGCAACGACGCCACCCCGACCACCAGGAGGACCAGGCCGATGGTCAGCCATCCCAGCGACGAACGTTCCCGCCGGCGCCGGGGCGCCACGTAGCCGACCGGCGGCGCGGGGGACGCCACCGGCACGGCGGGCACGTCGGACACGGCGGGTGGGGCCGCCGGGGGAAGGGAGGCGGCCGGCGTCACCCACGGATCCACCGCGGGCGGGGTGGCTTCGGCCGTGGCGGCATCGCCCGAGGTGACGGGCGGAACCGCCGTGCCGGCGTCGCGATGCTGCTTGAAGAGCACGATGCCCAGGGCGATCAGCGCGATCCCCCACACGATGTCGCCCCGCCAGAACCGGGTGTGGCTGGCCAGCACGGCGAAGCCGAAGATGACCAGCGCGATCCCGACCCAGGCGGGCGATCCCTGCAGCCGCCGGCGGAGGCCTTCGCTCCGCTGGGCCCGCCGACCCGGTTGCACGCCTGGGACGGCCGGGGCGGGCGGGATGATCCACCAGGCCAGCCCGTACACCAGCACCCCCAGCCCGCCCAGGAGGGTGATCAGCACGAACCCGACCCGGAACAGCACCGGGTCGATGTCGAAGTACTCGCCCAGGCCGGCAGCCACGCCGGCCACCATGCCGAGGTCGGGGCGTCGGTACAGCCGGCGGATGTCGTGCGGAGCGCCCGGGTGGGGGCCGGCGCCGGAGCCCGGGGCGGAGCCCGCGTTCGTCTGTGCGTCCATGCAGGCATCATGGGCTCGCCCGGTTCCCGTCCACATCAGGACTTTCCCGGAGACGAACCCTGACCCGCCCGCCGGCCACCTCAGGGACCTTGCCCATGGTTCGGGCCGGTCCCGTGTGAGAGCATCGCCTCGACGGGGGGCGGTTCGAAGCGACCTCCCGACCCCAGAACCGTTCCGCGGAGCACCGATGCGCCGAACCCTCCAGGCTTCGACACCGACCCCTCGGCCTCGCCGCCTGGCCGTCCTGACCCGGAGCCGGACCGACCGCGTGCTGGCCGGGGTGGCCGGCGGGATCGGCGAACGCCTGGGGGTCGATCCGGTGGTGGTGCGGCTGGCGTTCGTCGTGCTGGCCTTCGCCGGTGGGTTCGGCGTGCTGCTGTACCTGTTCGGCTGGTTGATCGGACCGGAGGCGCCGGAGGGAACCGAACCCCGCCCCGCGCCCGGCACGGAGACCGGCGTGCGGCAGATCGTGTCGGTGGCCCTGGTGGTGGCCGGCGGGCTCCTGCTGCTTCGGACCGGCGGCCTGTGGTTCGGCGACGCCGTGGTGTGGCCGGTGGCGCTGGCCGCGTTCGGCTCGGCCATCATCTGGACCCGGACGGACGAATCCGGGCGGGCGCGCTGGCTGCGATTCGCCAGCACGCTGTCCGGCCGTCCTCTGGACGCCGCCGCGCTCGGCCGGCCGACCCGGGGCAGGATCGCCGCCGGTGCGGTCCTGGTCCTGGCCGGCATGGCGACCTTCCTGGTGGCGAACAACTCTCAGTCGGCCCTGCGGACGCTGTTCTTCGCGGTGCTGGTCAGCGTGACCGGGCTCGGGCTGATCCTGGCACCCTGGATGTGGCAGCTCGGGCGGCAGCTGGCCGAGGAGCGCCGCGAGCGCATCCGGTCCGAGGAGCGGTCCGAGGTGGCCGCCCACCTCCACGACTCGGTCCTCCAGACGCTGGCCCTGATCCAGCGTTCGACCTCGCCCGAGGAGATGACCTCCCTGGCCCGGGTCCAGGAGCGCGAGCTGCGGGCGTGGCTCTACGGGCGGAACGGGCGGCGAGCGCCGGCCGAGGGATCTGCGCGGACGCTGGGGGCGGCCTTCGATCAGATGGCCGGACGGGTCGAAGGCATCCACCACGTGCCCGTCGACCTGGTCACGGTCGGGGACTGCCCGATGGACGATCGCCTGACCGCGCTGATCGACGCGGCCGGCGAAGCGGCGAGCAACGCCGCGCGGCATTCCGGGGCCGGCCTGGTTTCCGTCTACGTCGAAGCCGCCCCCGAGGCGGTGAGCGTCTACGTCCGCGACGAGGGCGTCGGGTTCGAAACGGGGAACCTCCCGCCCGACCGGGGCGGCATCGCCCAGTCGATCGTGGGGAGGATGGAGCGCAACGGCGGCCTGGCCACGGTGACCAGCAAGCCGGCGGAGGGGACCGAGGTCCATCTGCGGATGCCGCGGAGGCTGTCATCGTGACGGAGGCGGGCGGGCGGCTGCGCGTCTTCCTGGTCGACGACCACCGGCTGTTCCTGTCTGGGGTCCGGGCCGAGCTCGGGGAGCGGTTCGACGTGGTCGGGGAGGCCACCGATGTCGAATCGGCCGTGGCCGGGATCCGTTCGACCCGACCGGACGTGGTGCTGGTCGACGTGCACATGCCCGGCGGCGGCGGGCAGGCGGTGATCGAACGCGTCTCGCCCGTGCTGCCGGAGGCCCGGTTCCTGGCGCTGTCGGTGTCCGACGCGGCGGAGGACGTCATCGCGGTGATCCGGGCCGGGGCCAGAGGCTACGTGACGAAGACCATCTCGCCCGCCGACCTGGCCGCGGCCATCGTGCGGGTGCAGGGCGGGGACGCGGTGTTCTCGCCCAGGCTGGCCGGGTTCGTCCTGGACGCGTTCGCTCGGGACCCCGCCCCGGTGGACGATTCCGAGCTGGACCAGCTCACGCCCCGGGAGCGCGAGGTGCTTCGCTACATCGCCCGCGGCTACGCCTACAAGCAGGTGGCCACCCGGCTGCACATCTCCATCAAGACGGTCGAGACGCACGTGTCGGCCGTGCTGCACAAGCTCCAACTGTCCAGCCGGTACGAACTCACCCGCTGGGCCACCGACCGTCGCCTGGTCTAACCTGCAGCATGTCCATCACCGTGATCGCCTCCTTCCTCACCGACACGACCGTGCCCCAGGGAACCGGTGAGCTCGCCCGGGCCTGAGGGCGCACCCCCATTCCGGGCCCTCCTCCGGTACTTCCTGGGGCTGGGGACGTGGGGGTTCGGCGGGCCGATCGCCAGCGTCGGCTACATGCAGCGCGACCTGGTGGAGCGGCGGCGATGGCTCTCCGAACGTGAATTCCTGAACGGCGTCGCCCTCGGCCAGACGATGCCCGGGCCGCTGGCCGCCCAGGTCGTGATGTGGGTCGGTTTCCTGCGGGATGGGGCCATGGGTGCGCTGGCGACGGCCGGGGTGTTCATCCTGCCTTCGTTCGTCCTGGTGCTGGGGGTGGCGGCGATCTACGTGCCGAACCAGGGGTTGCCGGTCGTCCAGTCGCTCTTCTACGGGATCGCCCCCGCCGTCATGGCCGTGATCGCGGTCGCCGCGGTCAAGCTGGCCCGGCTCACCGACAAGCGCGATCCGAAGCTGTGGGCGATCACGATCGCCATCGGCGTCGTCACGGCGGTCACGGGAGCCGAGGTGGCACTCCTGTTCGTCGGGGCGGGCCTGCTCATGATCCTGCTGGAGGCGCGGCCCACGTTCCGTCGAGCGGGGCGGGGAAGCGACCCGGGCACCCCTGGGTCGGAGCTCGCGATCGTCGGCGTGGGCTTCAAGGTGCTGACGGGGACCGCGGTGGCCGGCACGCTTGTGGCGCTCGGACTGTTCTTCCTCAAGGCGGGTGCGTTCATCTTCGGCAGCGGCCTGGCCATCGTGCCGTTCCTGCGGGAAGGCGTCGTCAACCAGCATCATTGGCTCACGCCCCGCCAGTTCCTCGATGCGGTGGCCATGGGCCTGATCACGCCCGGGCCGGTGGTGATCACCGCCGCATTCATCGGCTACCTGGTGGGCGGGATCGCCGGCGCGCTGGTGGCCACCGTGGCCATCTTCACTCCGATCTACCTCGGCGTCATCGTGCCCGGACCGTGGTTCGTTCGGCACCAGGACAACGCGCAGGTCAAGGCGTTCGTTCGGGGAGCGACCGCGGCCGCCGCGGGAGCGATCGCCGGCGCGACCGTGGTGCTCTCGAAGGGCGCGATCGTCGATCGGGAGACGGGGCTGATCGCGGCGGCCGCGCTCGGGTTCGTCCTCCTGCTCAAGAACCGGGAGCCGGTCCTCATCGTGCTGGCGGCGGTCGCCGGCATCCTGCTGCACGGCGTCTGATGCCGCAGAGGGCACTTCGCCCGAACGATGCTCGAAGCTCACGAAGGGGTAGCGAACCTCGTTCGAACCTTGCAGCGCTTCGCCCCGGATGCGGCATGACTGCCATGAGAACACTTCCGTAAGTTGACGCTTTCGTAAGTTGCTGCTTAACTCTGCCTCATGATGGACGCCGCCCTCCGAGCGATCGCCGAGCCACGCAGGCGGGAGATCCTCCGGCTGGTGTGGGACGAGGAACTTCCCGCCGGCCAGATCGCGGCGCGATTCGACATCACGCGCTCCGCCGTGTCGCAGCACCTGCGGGTGCTGAAGGAGGCGGACCTCGTGACGGAACGCCGGGTGGGGACCAGCCGTCTGTACCGGGCCCGTCCGGAACGCATCTCCGAGGTCCGGGCGTGGCTGGACGGCCACTGGGGCCAGCGCCTCGAAACGCTGAAGGGGGCCGTCGAGTGGGACGAGCAGAGGAGGCGACGCCGTGGCGGAACACGAACGCCTGGCGGCTGAACCCGGGGACGTGGTCCGGGAGATCCGGATAACAGCGCCGCCGGAGGTCGTGTTCGAGTACTTCATCGATCCTGCCAAGGTCATCCGCTGGATGGCGCAGGAAGCCGAGGTCGAGCCGAAGGTGGGAAGCGTCTACCGCCTGACCATCGACGGCAACGTCGCTCGTGGTGAGGTGGTGCAGCTCGAACCGCCCCATCGGGTGGCGTTCACGTGGGGCTGGGAGGAAAGCGGTCCGGTGCCGTCCGGATCGAGCACCGTGGTCGTGGACCTAGAACCGGACGGCGAGGACACCTTGGTCCGGCTGACCCATCGCGGGCTCCCTGATGACGCGCGAGAGCTCCACGCGGAGGGATGGAGCCGGTTCCTGCCCACGCTGGCGTCGGTCGTGAGCGGCGACCGAACGGTAGATCCGTCGACGTGAGGAAGGCGAGCGAAAGGGAGGGGGACATGTCCGAAGACAACAAGGCGGTCGTCCGCTCGGTTGAGGAGGCGTGGGACAACCAGGACCTGGACAGCCTGGATCAGTACTTCGCTCCGGAGTTCGACAACAGCGCCTCCGGTGTGCCGGGGCTTCCAGGAGGACTGGCGGGCGCGAAGATGGCCCACGGCGGAGCGATGCAGTCGTTCCCGGACCGCAAGGTCCACATCGAGGAGCTGCTGGCCGACGGCGACAAGGTCGTGGTTCGGGCCCGGATCACCGGGACGAACCAGGGCGGCTTCCCGCTGATGAACGTGCCGGCCAACGGCAACCCGATCGACTTCGCGTTCGTCGGGATCTACACGCTGCGCGACGGGAAGATCGTGAGCCACTGGGGGCTGAACGACGCGGCCACGCTGATGCAGCAGCTCTCCGCGGGAGCCGGATCGGCGTAAGCCCTCGGAGCTCCGGGGCGGAGACCTCGCGGTCAGGCCGAACCCGGGAGCAGCTCGGCCGCGAGCTCCCGGAACTGGCCCAGGCACAGATCGTTCGGATCCTCGGCCCGGAACTGCACGGCCACGTGGTCGGCCCCGGCGTCCCAGTGCTGCCGCACCCGCCCGGCGATCGCGTCCACGTCACCCCACGCCACCACCGCGTCCACCAGCCGGTCGCTGCCCTCGTTCGACACGTCGTCCTCGGAGAAGCCGAGCCGGCGGAGGTTGTTCGCGTAGTTCGGGAACCGGAGGTAGCGCGAAACGAACGCCCTGGCCACCCGGCGGGCGTCCGACGGGTCGGAGGAGAGCACCGCCGCCTGCTCCACCGCCAGCGCCGGTTCGGGACCGAGCGCCTCGCGGGCCCGAGGGGTGTGGTCCACCGGGACGAAGTACGTGTGCGCGCCGTCCGCCCGCTCGGCCGCCAGCGACAGCATCTTCGGACCCAGCGCGGCCAGCACCCGCGGGGCGGACGTGGGTGGTCCGGCGTACTCCGCGTCGTCCATGGCATCCAAGTAGGAGCGCATGGCCGGGACCGGTTTCCCGTACACGGAACCGCGGCTCGCCACCGAGGCCCGGTGGCTGACGCCGATCCCGAGCAGGAAGCGCCCCGGGTACGCCTCGGCGAGCGCCTTCGAGCCGGCCGACATCGCCATCGCGTCCCGTGCCCAGATGCTGGCGATCCCCGTGGCCACCACTGCGTCCGAGCCGGCGGCCAGCAGCAGCCCGGCATGGGCGAACACCTCCTTGCTGCCCAGGCTCTCCGGGACCCACACGGCGCCGTAGCCCAACCCCCCGAGCTCTCGCACCGCTTCCTGTTCGCGCGCGGCGGGGTGGGCCTGCAGGGCGAAGCTCCACGCCCCCAGCCTCCCGATCCTCGCCGCGACCTCGCGTCCCTGTCCCATCGAAGCCGATCCCTTCCTCAAGCCGGGCGATACCCGACCCGAGGCTATCTCAAGAGGCGCCCAGAGAATGTCGGGACTTCCTGGCTTGACAAGCCGTGAGGTGGTTCGATAGGGATACGTGGACGTGAAACGTGATACCCCTCTGCGGGCCACCCGCGTGGTGGCAGTGTTCGCTTGCGTGCTGCTTATCGCGGGTGTTGCAGCTGGCCCGGTCTTGGCCGACACCCAGTCCCAGCTGAACACCGCGGAGAAGCAGCTCTCAGACCTCATCAACCAGATCGCAGCCGAGAACACGGTCATCGCGGACGACCAGGCGCAGGCGAACGCCCTCGCCGGGCAGATGGACGCGCTCCAGAACCAGATGGCTCGAACCCAGTCGCAGATCACCGGGGTGCAGCAGGCCCTTCGCGCCGCCGCCCTGCATCTCGCCGCCACCCAGGCCGAGCTCGACGCCCGGGCATGGGCCGAATACGAGAACGGCCCCGGGTCCGGTCTGGAGATCGTGCTCGGTTCGAGCTCGCTGTCCGACCTCAACGAACGGGTCACACTGGTCAACAGCGCGGCGGCCACGGACGAACAGCTGATCCGCGATATCCAGCAGGAGAAGGCGGACCTGCAGGCGAAACGCTTCCGGCTCGTGGAGCTCCGGACGCTCGAACAGGACCAGCAGCAAAAGCTCGAGGAGCAGGAGCAGGAGATCCAGGCCAAGCTGGCCGACCAGCAGGCCACGCTCGACCAGCTCACCAAGGACCAGGCCAGCGCCGACGCGCTGGTCAAGAAGCTGCAGGCGCAGCGGGCGGCGGAGATCGCGGCGGCGAAGCTGGCCGCCGAGCTGGCCGCCAAGGAGCGCGCCCAGGGCGGGGGCTCGAGCGGCGGCGGCCCATCCATCGGAGGCGTGCTCTTCGCCTGCCCGGTGGACGGCGCGCACGCGTACGCGGACGACTTCGGCGCCCCGCGCCCCGGCCACATCCACGCGGGCGTCGACATCACCGCGGCCGAAGGGATCCCGATCGTGGCACCGTTCCCCGGCAACGCGGTGGACTCCTCCGACCCGGGCGGAGGTAACGACGTCTACGTCTATGGGAGCCAGGGCTACGTGTTCAACGCGCACCTGTCCGGGTACGGCGCGACCGGCTCCGTCTCCACCGGAACGGTGATCGGCTACGTGGGGGCGACCGGCGACGCCACGGGCCCGCACGACCACTTCGAATGGCACCCCAAAGTGATCCCGTCGAACCCGTGGACCAGCCCGTACGGCTACAGCGTGGTCGGCACGGCCATCGATCCGTTCCCGTACCTGAACAGCGTCTGCTGAGCTGACACCTCACCGCCCTGCCGCGCTAGCATGCAGGCGTTCCCACCCGAGGAGCTTGGCGTGCTGGGCGAACGGATCAGCGCCGTGGAAGCCGGGTTCCGGCCGGCGGACCTCTCGTTCATCGCGAACCCCTATCCCGTGTACGCACGGCTGCGCGACCACGCGCCCGTCCTGTACGACGAGGCCACCGACCACTGGCTGATCTCCCGGTACGGGGACGTGAACGCGCTGCTTCGGGACCGGCGGTTCGGCCGGACGTACCTCCACGTCGCGGGCCACGCGGAGATGGGCCGGCCCGAGGACCCGCCGGAGCTCGAACCCTTCTGGCACCTCATCCGGGACGGCATCCTCGACATGGAGCCGCCCGACCACACCCGGGTCCGCCGGTTGGTCTCCAAGGCATTCACCCCCAGGATGGTGGAGAGCCTCCGGCCGAAGATCCAGGCCATCGTGGATCGCCTGGTCGACGGCGTGCAGGGGATCGGCGAGTTCGACCTGATCGCCCGTCTCGCCGAGCCGTTGCCGGTCGAGGTGATCGCCGAGATGCTCGGGATCCCGCCGGCCGACCGCCACCTGCTCCGGCCCTGGTCGGCGGAGATCTGCCTGCTATACGAGCTGAACCCGTCGGAGGAATACGGGCGGCGGGCGGTGAAGGCCAGCGTCGACTTCTCCGCGTATCTGCGCGGGCTGGCCCGGGAGCGACGCCGGACGCCGGGGGACGACCTCATCAGCGCGCTCACCCAGGTGCTGGACGACGGCGAGCGCCTCACGGAGGACGAGCTGGTCGGGACCTGCGTGCTGCTCCTGAACGCCGGCCACGAGGCCACGGTGAACGTCACCGGCAACGGCTGGTGGTCGCTGTTCCGCAACCCCGCGCAGCTGGCGCGGCTACGCGAGGACCCCTCGCTGGTCCCCGTGGCGGTCGAGGAGCTGATGCGGTTCGACACCCCGCTCCAGATGTTCGAACGGTGGGTGCTGGAGGACGTCGAGCTCCACGGGGTGCGGATCCCGCGAGGTGCCGAGCTGGGGTTGCTGTTCGGCTCGGCGAACCACGACCCGAGCGTGTTCGACCGGCCGCACGAGCTCGATCTGGGGCGGGAGCCGAACCCGCACGTCACCTTCGGCGCCGGCATCCACTTCTGCCTGGGCGCGCCGCTGGCCCGCGTCGAGCTGGCGCATTCGTTCGGCACGCTGCTCCGGCGCCTGCCGGACCTAGAGCTGGTCGAGGAGCCCCGATGGAAGCCCGCTTACATCATCCGGGGGCTCCAGGCGCTCCGGGTTCGGGCCTGAGTTCCCACCCTCCGCCATCCCCCGGCCGTACCCTCAGCGGGTCCCCCGTCACCGCGCGAAAGGAAGGCAGCCGCGATGTTCCATCTCGGAACCCCCCTCTGGCAGATCGTCGTTCGCAGCGTCGTGGTCTACACCGTGGTGTTCGCCGGCTTCCGGCTCCTCGGCAAGCGGGAGCTCGGCCAGATGACGATCTTCGACCTCGTGCTGATCCTGCTGATCGCCAACGCGGTGCAGAACGCGATGGTCGGGCCGGATTCCTCGCTCCAAGGCGGGGTCGTGGCGGCGGTCGTCCTGCTGGTGGTGAACCAGATCCTGGCGCAGATCCGCGTGCGGAGTCCGCTGGCCGACCACCTGTTCCAGGGGCAGCCGACCGTCTTGGTCGAACACGGCAAGCTCATGCTCCCGCAGCTTCGCAAGCAGGGCCTGGACGAAGAGGACCTTCTGATGGCCATGCGCGAGCACGGGATCGACAAGGTGGCGGACGTCGAACTCTCCGTGCTGGAGACCGACGGCTCGATCAGCATCGTGCCCACCTCGTCCAAGACGTACCGTTCGCGCCGCCATCGGGCGAGAGCCATCCGGAAGCCGCAATAACGCGAAACGGCACCGTCGAGACGGTACTGTGTCGACGCGTCGCGGCACGGCGGAGGGGGGACGAGCGGAAAGGAGCCGGCGTGAGCGCGAGCACGGGAACGATGGCCCCAGGGACACCCCCGGCGGGGAGCGACCCGGACCTGATGAGGCACCGGCAGTGGTTCCCCTGGTCGGGCGGGCCGGACGTGCGGCACCCCGCTATCAAGAAGGCGATCGACGACCGGACCCTCGGCGAGCGTGTGGCCGACCGGATCGCGAGCTTCGGCGGGTCGTGGCCGTTCATCTTCCTGTTCCTGGGGATGATCGCGGCCTGGATGGTGGTCAACACGTTGTTCCTGGCCCGCGTGCTCCACCACCATCAGTTCGACCCCTACCCGTACATCGCCCTGAACCTGGCGCTGTCGGCCACGGCCGGCCTCCAGGCCCCGATCATCATGATGAGCCAGAACCGCGCGGCCGCCCGCGACGAAGCGCTGGCCGGCCACCATTACGAGGAGAGCCAGAAGATCGAGAACATCGTGGAGAACCAGCGGTCGCTGCTAGAGCAGAACACCGAGATCACCAAGCAGGTTCAGGAGCTCCTCACCCGCAACACCGACCTGACCCAGAAGGTCCACGACCTGACGGAGAAGATCCACACGCTGATGCAGTCGGGCCGGGGCTCGTAGCCCGCCGGCGCGATCGGCACGCGCCTCTAGTTCGAACTGACTCAGGAGCTCCTTGCCTATTTGGACTGTCGTAGGCTGACGCTATCCTCCGGCGATGCCGAGAGGAGGGGAACCATGGCCACCCAACCGAAGACCGGTCTCACGTACCGGGATCTGGAGGCATTCCCGGACGACAATCTCCGCCGGGAGCTCATCGACGGAGAACTCGTCGTGACGCCCGCGCCTGCGACGCGCCATCAAGGCGTGGTCGTGGCCCTGGTCTTCGCCCTTGAGACCTATCGGCGCCAGCGCGGCGGGCGCGTGTACCCGGCTCCGACCGACGTGTACTTCTCCGACGTGAACGTCGTCGAGCCGGACGTCCTGTACGTCAAGGCGGAGAACGTCGAACGCGTGGAGGCGAGGTTCGTTCGCTCGGCGCCCGATCTGGTGGTCGAGGTGTCGTCGCCGAGCACCCGCCGGCTGGAGCTGGTCCGCAAGCGCGAGCTGTACGAGCGGTACGCCGTCCCCGAGTACTGGTACGTCGACCTCGACGCCGACCGCGTGGAGGTGTACCGGCTGCGCGACGGGCGGTACGGCACGCCGGCTCTGCTCGGTTCCGGGGAGGTCATCGAGTCCCCGAACCTCCCCGGCCTGTCCGTCCCGGTCGGCGAGCTCCTGGCAGCTTCCGCCGCCCCGTAGAACGCGGACCAGGACAGGGAAGCCTCCGAGCAACGGGGGTGAGCCGGCGCCTACCGAGCTATCGCGTCGCTCAGGCCGACTCGAGCCCCAGTCTCCACGAGAAGACCTTCTCGGGCGTGATCCGTATCAGGGCCGGTTGTTCGTCCGTGGCGTCCAGCGCTTCGGCCTGGCCCTGGATCATCACCGAGCGTGGACGCCACGGGGTGACCGAGGCGAGGTCGTCCACGACGAACGCCACCTTCGGGTTCGCCCGGACGTTGCGGAACTTCTTCGTCGGCGGCAGGTCACGTCCCCCGACGTCGATCGTCCCGAGCTCCGCGTTGTGCCGCCACCCCACGGGTGCCACGTGCGGCTGGCCTTCCGCATCGGCCGTGGCCAGCCGTCCGAGGCGTCGCTCCCCAAGCAGGTACTCCAGCTGGGCGGGCGACAACGCGGTGCCCGCCCTCATGCCGCCGCTGGCTCCGGGGTCAGCGTGGTCAGGGACCCCGCCACTGGCGCGGACAGCACGTGCGTCACGCCCGGCAGCGCGCGGATCGCCCCCACGACCGAGTCCATCAGGTCGCGCGTCGATCCCGCGTTCACCAGGGCGATCGCGTCGAAGGGGCCGGTCACGTCGTCGGTGAGCTCGAACTCGACGCCGGGGAGCGTGCGGAGCGACGGGCCGATCGGTCCACTCGCCGGCGCGGTCTGGATCAACAGGAATGCCTTCACGTTCGTCTCCTCCCCCACAGTCGTCACACCGCCCGCCGATACCGCGCCACGGCCAGCGGGGCGAACACGGCGATGATGCCGATCAGCCACGCCAGCGACTGCCACACATCGGATGCCGCCGGCGTGCCCAGGACCAGGTCCCGCACCGCCGACACCGTCACGGACACCGGCTGATGCTTCGCGAAGGCCTGGAGCCAGCCGGGCATCGAGCTCACCGGCACGAACGCCGACGACGCGAACACCAGCGGCGCCAGCACGGGGAACGCGGCCGCCTGCGCGGTCTCCGGGTCGCCCACCGCCAGGCCGACGGTGGCGAACACCCACGCCATCGCGTACCCGAACAGCAGCACCAGGAGCGTGCCGCCCACGAACCGCGGCACGCCGCCGTGGATCCGGAACCCGACCCCGAACCCCACGACGGTCATCAGGATGACCACGAAGACGTTGCGGACCAGGTCGGCGATGGTCCGGCCGGTCAACACCGCGGAACGGGCCATCGGCAGGGACCGGAACCGTTCGAGCAGCCCGCTCTTCAGGTCGGTGGCCAGGCCGATCGCGGCGGCCAGCGAGCCGAACACCACGGTCTGCACGAAGATCCCCGGCATCAGGTAGTCGACGTAGGGGACGTGGGCGAGGGGGCCGGTCAGCTTGATGGCTCCGCCGAACACGTACCGAAACATCAGCACGAAGATGACCGGCTGGATGGTCGAGAAGACCAGGAGCTGCGGCACCCGCCGGTAGGCGATGAGGTTCCGGGCGGCGACGGCCAGCGAGTCGTGGGCCGCCCCGGCCACGCGGCCGGCGCCGGTGCGGGTCCTGCTGATGGGAAGGGTCGCCGTTCTCGTCGTGGTCATGCTCATGCGGCACCTGCCTTCGTCGTCGCGGTTCCGTTTCCGTTCGGCGCGGGTTCGGCTTCGACGTGCCGCCCGGTGAGGGCCAGGAAGACGTCGTCCAGGCTCGGGTCGCGCACGGTCATCGAAGCCGGCCTGATGCCCTGGGCGCCGAGCGTCTGGAGCACCTCGATGAGGACGGTGGCTGGGTCCTCCGCGGTGATCCGGACCTTGGTGCCGTCCCGTTCGGCCCGGATGCCGTCCCCGATCGCGGAGACCAGGGCCAGGGCGCGTTCGGCCTGCTCCTGCCCGGTCATCCCGAGCTCGGTGACGGTGTCCCCCAGCCGGTCCTTCAGGGCGGCAGGCGTGTCGTCGGCGATGACCCGGCCATCGTCGACGACCACGATGCGGTCGGCCAGCCGGTCCGCCTCCTCGAGGTATTGGGTGGTGAGCAGGACGGTCGTCCCGTCGGCGACCAGCTCGCGGATCACCGCCCACAGCTCGTTGCGCCCCTCCGGGTCGAGGCCCGTGGTGGGCTCATCCAGGAACAGCACGGGCGGGCGGTGCATAAGCGCCGCGCCCACGTCGAGGCGGCGGCGCATCCCGCCCGAGTACGTCCGGACCGGCCGGTCGGCCGCCTGGGCCAGCCCGAACCGCTCAAGGATGTCGGCGCTGCGGGTTTCGATATCTCCCCGCCGAAGCTGGGTCAGCCGCCCGACCAGGCGGAGGTTCTCCCGCCCGGTGAGGTTCGCGTCGACCGCCGCGTTCTGGCCGGCCAGCCCGATGCGGTGCCGCACGGTCTCCGCGTCCCGCTGGACGTCGAGGCCGAGGACCTCGGCCCGTCCCTTGTCCGGCGGGATCACGGTGGCCAGGATGCGCACCGCGGTGGTCTTCCCGGCGCCGTTCGGCCCGAGGAGGCCGAAGATGGTGCCGGTGGGCACCTCGAAGTCGATGCCCTTCAGGGCCTCGACGTCGCCGAAGCGCTTCGCCAGGCCCTCCACGAGGATCGCTGTGTCAGTCATGGGGGGTATGCTGCCACGATGCTTGGAGCATGTCAAATGTCTTTTCGCTGCGACCATCGGTGAACTGGAAATGTCCGAGGAGACCGCGTATCATGGATGCATGGTCACGGAATCGTCCGGTTCTGAGAAGGCGCTAGCCGCCGAGGTATGGCGGCTGATGCTCGAATGTTCGATGTCTCAGTTCGGCCGAACCTCCGGCATCCTCCACCGGCTCGGCCTCACCCCCGGCCACATGAAGCTCCTGCTCCAGCTCGAAGACGGCGACGGCCGGGCGATGGGCTCGCTCGCGTCGACGTTTCGGTGTGACGCGTCGACCATGACGTGGCTCGTCGACCGGTTGGAGGA
>DHWS01000067.1:27401-49982 GCA_002413305.1 Actinobacteria bacterium UBA5176
TGACGAAGATTCGGGCTTCGGGCGAGTCGTCGCCGCTTGGGGTTATGGAGCACCACGGCGCCGCGACTGCCTAGACGGCAAGGCGGCGGGCGGACTCCCAGTGACGGGAAGCGGCAACGACCCCGGCCCAGATAGTTGTCGCGGGTCTTGATCGGCGGGTTGTCTCCCTTCATTGTTCCCTCCGTGATGGGCGCCGACCTGGACGATTCACTTCGAGCCGCCGCATTCCTCTATCTGGACGACGTCCGAGCGCAGTCGGGCGGGCCGGCCACCCGTGGTCAGCTGGAGGCTTTCGAATTTGGCGGGCGGCGCGTCCCCCTGATCCCCCGCCAAAGAGGAATCTGGAAGCCAGGATGGCTCGAGTGTGCACTATCGATCGTGACCACATACACGCCGCCAGGCGAGCCGCCGCCCTACGAGGACGAGATCGGCGCCGACCATTACCCGAGGTACAAGTGGCGCGGTACCGACCCCTACGCCTACGACAACGTGGCCCTTCGGCGAGCGATGGAGCTAGCCAAGCCGCTGATGTGGTTCATCGGAGTGCGCCCGGGCGTCTACCGGTCGGAGTACCCGGTCATGCTCGCTGGGGAGGAGCCCGAACGGCATCAATTCGTGCTCGCACTTGACGAGACGATGTGGCGGGGATGGAATCCCGGACTCGTCGCGGCATCACCGTTCGACCCGGCTCGCCGCTACGCCGAAGCCGTCGTCCGTGTGCGTCTGCACCAGCGAGTCTTTCGCGACAGGGTGCTCCTCGCGTACGGCTCGCAGTGCGCACTGTGCCGGCTCCGTCACCCCGAGCTCCTTGACGCTGCCCATATCAGAGGCGACGCCCAAGGGGGTGATCCCATCGTCCCCAATGGCATCGCGATGTGCGCGATCCACTACCGCGCGTTCGATTGGAACGTCCTAGGGGTGCGACCTGACTACAAGGTGGAGATCCGCGGCGATGTACTTGCTGAAGCCGACGGTCCGACACTCCGGCACGCGCTGCAGGGTCTGCACGGCGAGGAGATCGTTGTGCCAATCAGACGCGCCGAACGCCCGAGCAGAGAGCTACTCGAGGAGCGGTACGAGCGTTTTCGCTTGGTGGGGTGAGGCGGTCTTTCGCCCCCCAGCAGGTCACACAGTTAGCCCTCGATCTGGGTTCCTGAGCCGATCACCAACTCGGTGTACGACTCGTCTTGCATATGCGTTCGAAAGTTGACTTGAAACTGCGTGCGCTTTGCCTGTGTTCGCTGAACAACCTCGTCCATCCTCAGCAGGACCGCGAATGGCCGGCCGTAGATGTTGGCCGAGTTCATCACGATGAACGCGAAGAGATACCTGTCTCCGAGCGCCGCAGCCATTCCGTACTCTCGCTCCGTTGCACCGAAGAAGAACCCGTTCAGGTTGGCGTCCTTGATCGGCTTCCGCGTGGACTTCATCTCAACGAGCCGCAGCCGTTCCAGATGCCGGTCAAGTGTCCTTGCCGTGATCGGCTCCGTCGGCTCCGGCGTCATGACCGCATCGAAGGTCTGGGCGCCCCATTCGCCTTTCACCGGTAACGCCTCGATAATCCGAAGCTTCGTCGGTGCGTCGACGACTTGGAAGCGCAGGTCTTGGAGCAGGAGCGACAGCGCGCTGTTCTCCGTACGCCGATTCGACATGCTCTTCCCGAACTTGGTTTCGTCCACGACATCTCCTAACCAGCCGAGGAGCATGATCTCTGGCGGGCGTCCCGGAGATCAAGTCGGGCGGACGATCTGACGGATGTCGGTGACGATCGGTACCCTGGCGGAGCCTTCCCAATGGACCTCCCCGAGGAGGTACGTGAGGGTGAGTCAGGCGCAGGAGTACATCGAGATCTACTTGTGGGGCTTCATCGAGAGTCGCGACGGGATTCCGTCATTGGTCGAGGCGTACGGCGACCTGACTGGCGACTTTGCTGCGATGAACTCAACGGAGCGCGCGCTCGAGTTTGGATTCTCGCCGCGCGGGGCGAGTGACCCCACGTCAGTGCTGGCCGGATCAGACGACCACGGCGATTTCGAGATACGGCAGGTCTGGCTGGAGGACGTATCTGTCAACGGAACCCATGAGCTCTTCGAGGAGGCTAATGATCTGGCGGACGGCATCGCGGATCTGCTTGGCCGTCTGGCTTCAAATGATCCGCGGACCGGCATTGCTGCTAAGGAAGCAGAGCGACGATTGGCACTCTATGACCAGCGCTGGGGCATTTCGCGTTGATCGGTAACGAATAGAGGACCCGACGGGAACATCATCAACCTGTTCCAGCGAGGCTCCTAGCCCTCACACCGCCAGTGATCCGAACGCGCTGTCCTTCGCCCTCCTCGCCAGCGCGGGAACCGCTTGGTCGAGCTGGGCGAACGTCGGGTGGTCGCCGATGCCTGCCAGGAACCTTCGATACGAGCCTTCCATGATGATGGCGATCTTCCAGCCGGCGAGGGCCATGTACCACCTGACCTGGTCGACGGGGACCTCGGAGGCTGAGGCGTAGCGTTCGAGCAGGTCCCGCCTTCGCGGAAAGCCCTCCTGGTCGGTCACCGTGGCGACGCGCAGGCCGAACGATTCGTCGCCCGGGTCGCGCCAGAAGTACAGGAGCCAGCCGAGGTCGGCCAGCGGATCGCCGATCGTGGACATCTCCCAGTCGACGACGGCGACGAGCGACGCGGGCGAGGACGGGGCGAAGATGACGTTGTCGAGCTTGAAGTCGCCGTGGACGATCGTGGGGCGTGGACTCCCAGACGGAAGGTGAACAGCGAGCCACGCTCCCACCTCATCGATCTCCGGGATGTCTCGGAACTTGGCCAGGTCCCACAGGCCGCGCATCCGCCACAGCTGGCGTTCGAGGTACCCGGCCGGCTTGCCGAAGCTCTCCAGGCCGGCCGCCACGTGGTCGACCGCCTGCAGCGCGACCAGCGTGTCCAGGAGCTGCTCGCCCATCCTCCGGCGGTCGTCCACGGAGGACAGCTCCGGTGGGAGCTCCTCGCGCACCACCAGCCCGGGCACGGGCTCCATCAGGTAGAAGTTCGCGCCGATCACGCTCGGGTCCTCGCACAACGCCAGCACTCCCGGCACCGGGACCGGCGCACCGGAATCCCGCAACGCCTTCATCACCCGGTACTCGCGGCGCACGTCGAACGCGGTCGGCGGGAGGTCGCCGCGGGGCGGGCGGCGGAGCACCACCTCCCACCCCTCGCCGGACACCAGGAACGTCAGGCACGACTGGCCCTCGCCGAGCCGCACCACGTCGAACGCGCCGGTGAATCCAGGGAACGAATGCGCGAAGTACTCCGCAAGGCCCTCCGGGGAGACGGCCGCCCGGGTCGCCTCGTCGATCATCGGGCCCGGAGGGCCTCGACCGCCTCGGCCGGCAGGTACTTCTTCAGCTCGCGGCGGGCGATGACCATCTCGTGGACCTCGTCCGGGCCGTCGGCGATGTGCAGGGTCCGGGCGGCCGCGTACATCTCGGCCAGGGGAACATCTTCGCTGACCCCCGCCGCGCCGTGGAGCTGGATGGCCCGGTCGATGATCCGGGTGGCCACCCGGGGGGCGACCACCTTGATGGCCGAGATCTCGATCCGCGCGCCCTCCTTCCCCACCGTGTCCATCAGCCACGCCGCCTTCAGCACAAGCAGGCGGGCCTGTTCGATCTCCATACGGGACTCGGCGATCCACTGCTGGATCACGCCCTGCCGGGCCAGCTCCTTGCCGAACGCGGTGCGCGACACCGCCCGCCGGCACATCAGATCGAAGGCCCGCTCGGCCATCCCGATGGCTCGCATGCAGTGGTGGATCCTTCCCGGGCCGAGCCGGGCCTGGGCGATGGCGAACCCGCCGCCCTCCTCGCCGAGCAGGTTCGAAACGGGCACCCGGACGTCTTCGAACAGCAGCTCCGCGTCGCCGCCGCCGCCCCGGTAGCCGAACACCGGCAGGTCGCGGACGCGGGTGATGCCCGGGGTGTCCAGCGGGACCAGGACCATCGACTGGCGGTGGTAGGGGTCGGCGGCCGAGTTCGTCACGCCCATGAAGATGGCGATCCGGCACCGGTCGCTCATGGCGCCGGAGGACCACCACTTGCGGCCGTTGAGGACGTAGTCGTCGCCGTCGCGGACGATCGTGCTTCGGATGTTGGTCGCATCCGATGAAGCCACGTCCGGCTCGGTCATGCAGAAGCACGATCGGATCTCGCCCTCCAACAGCGGTGCGAGCCATTTCTTCTGCTGCTCGGGTGTGCCGAACTCGGCCAGGATCTCCATGTTGCCGGTGTCGGGGGCCGAACAGTTCAGCGCCTCGGGCGCGATCCACGGCGAGCGGCCGGTGATCTCGGCCAGCGGCGCGTACTCGAGGTTCGACAGCCCCGCCCCGCGCTCGGGGTCCGGGAGGAACAGGTTCCACAGCCTCCGGGACCGCGCTTCCGCCTTCAGCTCCTCCATGACCGGCGGATGGAAGTACGGGTCGCCCGACTCCCGGACCTGCTGCCGGTAAACCGGCTCCGCCGGGTAGACATGGGAGTCCATGAAGTCGAGCAGCTGCGTGCGGAGCTCTTCGACCTTCGGTCCGAACGCAAAGTCCATGTCCGTCGCCTCCTCGCGCCCTGGGGCAGGGAGCAGAAGGACTCTACCGACTATGTCTCCGAGGTCCCCAAGACGGTCTCAACGGGGATGCAGAGACCAGGGAGGTCGGTCGACTCGAGCAGATCTCCGCGTTCGAGCAGAACGGGCGGCCCGTAGCCGCCTTCACGCAGCCGGTACACCTCGATCCGCTCGGCGTCGAGGTCGACGAACCAGTACTCGGGGACCGCGTAGCTCTCGTACAGCCGGCGCTTGCGGACGAGCTCGAGGCGACGGGTACTCGGGGATGACACCTCGACCACGAGGTCCGGCGCGGAACGGACGAACCGTGGCTCGATCCTGCCGGCGTTGTCTGCCTTGAGGTACAGAACGTCGGGCTCGACCACATCCTTGTCGGAGAAGTAGACGTCCGTTGGCGCCGGGTAGACCTGCCCGCCGCGAGGGGCCCCGTACGCGTCGAGGGCCACGACCAACGCCACCACGACCCGTTGGTGACGCGTGGACGGTGCGGGCGTCACAACGAGCTCACCGCCGATGAGCTCGCGGCGGAGATTGTCGTCGGGGAACCCCTGCAGATCGGCGTACGAAAGGCCCGCCTTCGGTTCTGTCGCCATGGTCCCCCTCTCCGAGCACCGTCGGAGGAAACGGTCAGGCTGCGACACTACCTCCTGATCGGCGGTCAGATGGGCTCCAGCACCACGACCGGGATCTGGCGACGAGTCCGCGTCTCGTAGGCGGCGAAGCCGGGCATCAGCTCCTTCTGCCGGGTCCAGATCCGCTCGCGCTCCTCGCCCTCGGCCAAGTGGGCCACGACGTCGAGCGTCTCCGTTCCCACTTCGACCTGGGCCCGCGGGTTGGCGATCAGGTTGTGGTACCAGTCTGGGTTCGTCTCGGCCCCACCCTTGGACCCGAACACGGCGAACCCATCGCCCACCCTCTGGTACGCGAGCGGGTTCACGCGTTCGATCCCGCTCTTCGCGCCGTGGTGGTGCAACAGGAGGAGGGGCCGGCCTTCGAACCCTCCCCCGACCCGCCCCTCGTTGGCGCGGAACTCCTCGATGATCTTCCGGTTCCACTCGCTCACTTCGGGCATGGGTCCGCTCCTTCGGCACTCGGATGGATCGCGATACCTCTCTCAATGCTCCGCGGCGCGCGGGCATTCCCCGCTACCGGGACGAGTGGCGAACCTCCCGCCACAGCGAGGCACCCAGCAGTCCGATCGCGGCGGGCGGCAGGAACCACCACGCCGGCACGCCGTGGTGCGCAAGCAGCGCGGACATGCCGAACGCCACCGACAGCCCCGCCGCCACCCGCCAGTCGTCCCCGACCACGAAGTCGTACCAGAACCGGAAGAACCCCACGACGTACTTCACGGTTCGACCCCCACCGGGACCGCGGTGACCGCTTCGACGCGTTCTCGCTGCCACCGCAGGAGCCGCACCAGGCCCAACGCGGAGAGCACGACGAACCCCAGCACCACCAGGATCGCCGCGTCGCCTCCCGGCCACGACACGCCGGTCCCCTCGCCGCCCCAGAAGATCCCGAACGTGGTCAGCATCGCGCCGACCCCGAACTTCATCGTGTTCTCGGGAACGCGGCTCAACGGACGCCGGACCAGCACGCCGGCCGTCCCCACGATCACGATCGCCCCGGCGGCCCCCAGGGCGGCCAGCGGGATGCTCCCCTGCGCGCTCCCGAACGTGATCACGATGAACGCGACCTCCAGTCCCTCCAGGAAGACGCCCTTGAAGGCCAGCACGAACGCGTACCAGTCGAGCCCGGCGACCTCCTCGACCCGCGCCTCGGCGGCCTCGGCGCGCTCCCGCGCGAAGATCGCCTCCTCGTCGTGCAGCGACTTGAAGCCGCCGGCTCGGAGGATCGCCTTGCGCAGCCACTGCAGGCCGAACACCAGCAGCAGCGCGCCGACCACCAGGCGCAGCACGCTGATCGGGATCAGCGTCAGGGCCGGCCCGAGCGCGGCGACCACCACGGCCAGCGCCAGCGTCGCGGTGCCCACGCCGATCAAGGTCGAACGCCACCCCCGCGTCACGCCCACCGCCAACACGATGGTCAGCGCTTCGACCATCTCCACCGCGCTGGCCAGGAAGGCGGAGACGATCAGGAAGACGCCGCCCACGCTGGCGGCCTTCGACCCGGTGGCGACGGAGGCGAGCATCGGCTCCAACGCTACTGCGGAGCCGGACTCACGGCTCGTACAGCAGGTCGAGGTACTTCTTCAGCAGGTCCCCGACCACGCCCCGGAACGGCACGGTGTTCGCCAGACCGTACATCGGCGCCATCCCGCCCTTCTCCTTCGGCGTGGCCTTCACCTCGTCCAGGCTCGCCCGGAGGTCCGACAGGAACCGGGCGGCCACGCCGGGCTGCGTGTGCCGAAGCGTGACGCACAGGTGCACGGCGGGCGGCTTCTGGAGGCCGATCAGGGCCCACCCCCGATGCGCCATGTGGTCCAGCACGCGGTAGATGTCGACCGTCTCGGAGCCGAAGGCGATCACGAACAGCGGATCGCCGAACACGGAGACGTCGGCCAGCTCCGAGATCCCCCGCTTGATCTCCGTGGCGGTCTCCAAGATCCGCTTCGTCGCGTCGAGGTACCCCTCCTCGCCGCAGGCGACCATGGCCGCCCAGCAGGCCGCGATCAGCGCGCCCGGCCGGCTCCCGGCGAACGACGGCGAGCAGTACAACCCGCCCGGCCAGTCCGTGGAGACGAAGTACTGGTGCCGGCGGAGCTCGGGCGTCCGGTACAGCACCACCGAGGTGCCCTTCGCCGCGTAGCCGAACTTGTGCGTGTCGGCCGACATCGACGTCACGCCGGGCAGGCGGAAGTCGAACTCCGGGACGGGGTAGCCGAGCTTCCGGGCCCACGGCAGGACGAACCCGCCCAGGCACGCGTCCGTGTGGAAGCCGATGCCCCGCCGCCGGGCGACCTCCGAGAGCTCGAGGATCGGATCGATCACCCCGTGAGGGAAGCCCGGCGCCGAGCCGACCATCGCGATCGTGTTCCGGCCGACCCGGGCCTTCATCGCCGGGACGTCCGCGCGGTAGTCCGGGCCGACGGGCACCCGGATCATCCGGATGCCGAAGCTCTGCGCCGCCTTATCGAACGCAGGATGCGCCGAGACGGGGGCCACGACCTCAGGCCGGCTGATCCGGCGTTCGGCCCGGGCCCGGTCTCGGTAGGTCTTCATGGCCAGCATGATCGACTCGGTTCCCCCGCTGCTGACCACGCCGCACACGCGTTCCGCGCCCGGCGAGCCCGCGCCCAGCATGGCCGCCGTCATCGACACGATGTCGGCTTCGTACTTCGTGATGCTCGGCCACAGGTCGGCGTGCAGGGGGTTGGCCTGGGAGTTGAGCGCGGAGATCTCGTTCAGGAAGGCAACGTGGCCGGCGTCGCCCTGGTAGACGCCGCCGGAGACGAACCCGTCCCTCCACCGCGGCTCCTCCAGGCCGGCCAGCTCGCGCATCTCCCGCAGGATCTCGTCGCGGGGGCGGCCGGCCGCCGGCAGCCGCCGCTGCGCCGGCACGGTCGAGCGGTACGGATGGAGCTGCGGGTCCATCCCGGCCAGCATCTTGTCGTACTCCTCGTCCAGCTTCGCTCGAACGAACGGCACCCGCTTCAGTGAGCGTTCCACCGCGCCTGCCACGCGAGGGTTGAGGCGGGCGAGCAGGTTCGAACCGAACTCGATGGCGTTCATCGGCGAGCTCCTTCGGGGAGGGCGCCCGCGCGGGCGGGCGCGTTGAGCTTGGCTGCCAGGGGACGGGTTCGCTTGTACAGGTCGCGGAACACGCCGAACAGCTCATCGTAGGTGGCGCGGTTCGCGGGGTCCGGCTGATACGTCCGGGCGATGGGGACCAGCGCCGGGATGTCCTCGACCGTCAGCTCGCCCAGCGCCAGCAGCGCCTGGAAGGCCGCGCCTCGCGTCCCTGAGAGGACCGGCTGTTCGACCTGCCGGATCGGGCGGTCCAGGACGTCCGCGTGGATCTGGCACCACAGGTCGGACTTCGCCCCGCCCCCGATCATGGTGATCGCGTCGAGGCGGCGCTTGATGAACTTCTCCACGTACACGAGCAGCCAGCGCGAATTGAACGCCACACCCTCCATGACGGCCCGGACCATGTGGGCCCGGGTGGTCTCCAGGGACTGGTTGAAGAAGCCGCCGCGGATCGTGCTGTCGTCGACGGGGGTGCGTTCGCCGTGCAGCCATGGCAGGAAGACCAGCCGGTCGCTGCCCGCGGGGACGGTCGCCGCCAGGCGGTCGAACGCCGCATAGGGATCGTCGGGCCCGCCGCCCTCGGCGAGCTCGTCGTTGGGGAAGAAGACCTTCTCCTTCAGGTAGGTGAGGCAGACGCCGGCCGACTCCTGTTCGGTGGTCAGCAGGTAACGCCCGGGGATCGATGCCGGCAGTGACGCCATGTTGTGGAACAGGTCGGTCTTCTTGTACGGGACGTGGCAGACCAGCCACGAGGACGTCCCGATGCACAGATGCGCGTCGAAGTCCCGCACCGCCCCCGAGCCGATCGCCGCGGCGGGCAGGTCCGGCGCACCGCTCACCACCCGGACCGAGGCGGGGAGCCCCAGCTCGGTCGCGGTCTGTTCGGTGAGGGTACCCAGCACAGTGGCGGCCGGGACCAGGTCGGGGAGCTTCGAACGTTCGAGCCCGGCCATCCTCAGCAGGCGCTCGTCGTAGTGGATCCGCCCCACGTCCCGGGTGTCGGTGACCCAGTGCAGGGTGATGGAGTCGAAGGTCGAAACGCACCGGCCGGTCAGCCGGAGGTTCAGCCAGTCCTTCGGCTCGAGGAACGTGGCGGTCGCACGGTACAGCTCGGGGTTCGCCTCCCGTAGGTACAGGATGTGGGAGATGGGGTCCTTGCCCGAGTGGGTCGGCGCTCCGCCGGTCTTGCGGATCCAGCGGAAGAGCTTCGCCGCGCCGTAGCCCTCGATCCGGGGGAAGCCGTCGGTGAGCCGCTTGGCTTGCGGGGCTCCCCGCGAGTCCATCCAGATGATCGCCGGGGCCAGCGGCCTGCCGCCCGCGTCCACCGCCACGGTGCCCGACCACTGGACGCTGGCGTTAACCGCGATCACCGTCGCCGGCGCGACGCCTGTCTCCTCCAGAACCCTGCGGGTGGCCCGCACCACCGACCGCCACCACTCCTCGGGGTCCTGTTCGGCGCCGCCGCCCTCCAGCAACGTGACGTGCTGCGGCTCGGTGGCCGCGCCGGCAATCCGACCTGTCGTCGACACAAGGGCAACCTTGAGCGAGGTGGTCCCCAGGTCGATGGCCAGGACATACCGTTCGCCGGAACCGCTCACGCCGAGCCCCCTCCGCGCAGTACGGTATCGCGTGTCGAAGCGGGCACGCCTTGGGGGGCCGAGCGGGTGAGCCGATCACAGACGCCCGACGTCACGACCGGGTCGAAGGCCGCCCAGGCCCGCCCCGGCTCCTGGCTGGTCCTGGGGGCCTACGTCGGCGTGGTGGCCATGAGCCACGTGCTGTGGATCTCCTTCGCCTCGGTCACCTCCCAGGCGGCGCGCACCTTCCACACCACCGACGTGTCGATCGGGCTGCTGGTGTCGGTGGGGCCGATCTGTTCGGCCCTGTTCTCGATCCCGGCGGGGATGATCCCCGACCGGTTCGGATACCGGACCCCGCTGCTCGCGGCCGGCGTGGCCACCTCGGTGTTCGCGTTCCTCCGCCCCCTTGCCGGCGGATTCCCCGTCCTGCTGCTGCTCACTGTCGCGCTGCTGATCCCGCAGCCGTTCCTGATCAACGCGGTGGCCGACGTGGTGAACCGGCACTTCCCGGACGAAGAGGTGGCCACGGCCACGGGCGTCGGGACCATGGCGATCTTCCTGGGCATCACGATCGGCGTCGCGCTCACCCCGGTCCTCGTGGACGGGCTGGGCATCAAGGGGTCGCAGCTCCTGTACGCCGGGCTGTCGGTGGCCGCACTGTTCGTGTTCTGGATGGTCGCCCCCAACCCGGTCCCCCGCCGGCTGACCACGGCGATCGAGCTCGCCCCTCGCGAGGCCCTCCGCCGCGTCCTGCGGTCCCGCACGCTGTGGCTCCTGTCCGCGGTGATCTTCCTGGGGTTCGGGTTCTACCTGGGGATGACCACGTGGCTCGAGGACATCCTAAAGCCGAAGGGGATCGACTCGAACGGCGCCGGCATCGTGGCCGGGACGATCACGATCGCCGGGGTGGCGGGGTCGGTGGTGCTGGGCGCACTGTCGGACAAGGTTCGCCGCCGCAAGCCGTTCCTGGTCCTGGCGGGGATCATTGCGGTGCCCACGCTGTGGCTGCTGGGCCACGTGAGCTCGTTCGCCCTCCTGGAGGTGGTGGCCTTCGTCCTGGGGTTCTTCCTGCTGGCGGCGCTGCCCGTGGCCATCGCCACGGTGTCGGAGGACGACTCGCTCGGCCCCCAGGTGGCCAGCACAGGGGTCGGGGTGATGTTGATGTCGGGCAACATCGGGGGCGCCGTCGTGGTCGGCGCGATGGGCCTGCTGAAGAACGCGGAGGGGAACTTCTCCGGCGCGGTGGCTCTGTGCTCGGTGCTGGCCGCCGTCGCCGTCGGCATCGCGCTGGCCATCCGAGACCCGCTGGCACGCTCAGCCGCCCCGTCTGCTTGATGTTCGACGTTCACGTCCCCGCGCGGTCGCCGGCTCCGTTCGAAGCCCTGATCGGTCCCGAACGGTACGGGGAGTTCTCCCAGACCCTGGAGCACGCGGCTCGCCGGCTGGAGGGCCGGACGGTGTGGAACGTGAACTCCACGGCCAAGGGCGGTGGGGTCGCAGAGATGCTGGCTCCCCTGGACGCATACCCCCGGAGCGCCGGGATCGACGCACGGTGGACGGTGATCCAGGCACCCCCGGAGTTCTTCGAGATCACGAAGCGGCTCCATAACCTCCTTCACGGCGAGTCGGGCGACGGGGAGCCGCTCACCGATCTGGCCCGGGATGTGTACGTACGGTCGCTCGCGCCGAGCGGTGATGAGCTGGCGTCCAGGGTCCGGCCGCGTGACGTGGTGATCGTCCACGACCCTCAACCCGCCGGGCTGATCCCGATCCTGAAGGCTCGGACGGGAGCACGGGTGGTGTGGCGCTGCCACGTCGGCATCGATGAGCCCGACGACGTGGCCCGAGCGGCCTGGGACTTCCTGCGGCCCTTCGTCGCGCCGGCCGACCGGTACGTCTTCTCCCGCGCGGGGTACGCCTGGGAGGGGCTGGACCCCCGACGGGTCGACGTCATCCCTCCGTCGATCGACGCGCTCTCCCCGAAGAACGCGCCGATGGATCCCACGGTGGTGCGCGGCGTTCTGCGCGCCGCACGCCTGGTGGACGACGGGCCGGGTGCCGAGCCGTGGTTCGAACGCACGGACGGATCCCGGTCCATGGTCGAGCGGCCGGCAACGGTGGTCGAAGACGCACCCATCCCGGCGGGGGCGCCGGTCGTGTTGCAGGTCTCCCGGTGGGACCGGCTGAAGGACCCATCGGGGGTCATGGAAGGGTTCGCGAGGTTCGTCCCCATCGAGCTCGGGGCGCATCTCGTCCTGGCCGGTCCCCGTTCGGCCGAAGTGGCCGACGATCCCGAGTCGGATGAGGTCCTGCGCGCCGTCCGGGAAGCGCGGGATTCGCTGCCGTCCGAGACGCGCGGCCGCGTGCACCTCGCCTCGCTCCCTATGGAGGACGATGAGGAGAACGCCACGATCGTCAACGCCCTGCCGCGGCGGGCCGATGTGGTCGTCCAGAAGAGCCTGCGTGAGGGTTTCGGCCTCACGGTGGCGGAGGCCATGTGGAAGGGGCGGCCGGTGGTTGCCTCCCGGGTGGGGGGCATCCAGGATCAGATCGTGGACGGCGAATCCGGGGTGTTGGTGGATGATCCGAGGGATCTACGGTCGTTCGGCGAAGCGGTGGCCGGCCTGCTGCGGGACCCCGAGCGAGGTCGGCGGATGGGAGCGGCTGCCCACACTCGCATCCGGGAGGAGTTCCTTCCGCCGGGCCACCTCATGAACTGGGACCGAACCCTGCAGGCGGTCGATCACGAAGGAGAGACCGAAGGCCTGACCGCCGGCGAGCCTGCCTGAGACCACCAGAGGACGGTGCGCGAACGAGGCACGGAAAAGCGGAAGGGAGCGAACCCGAGGGCCCACTCCCTTCCTATCACTTCGCTCCACCGGACCTTGCGGCTCGGCCTCGCGTTGTGACGTGCGGAACATACGCGCCGGATCCGGCGCCTGTCCACCCGAAAGGGGCCCTTTCGGCCGGATTCGAGTGACAAGAACGAAAACGGCAGCCGATCACGGTCGCGGCTGCTCCTTGAAAGCCCGCACCGGGTCAGAGCCTGTCCGAGGCTAGGTCCGCGAGATACCGGCCGAACGGCAGGCTGCAGGTCAGCCCGGGGCTCACCACGTTGAGGACGTGGATCGCATCGCCGGTCGCGCGCACCACGATGTCCTCGACCAGCGAGCCGTCGCGGGCGACGAGCTGCGCACGGTTGCCGGCGAACGAACGCACAAGATCGCCGGATCGCAGCTCCGGCACCAGGCGACGGGCCTCGTCCGCGATCGCCTTCAGCGAGAGCGACTTCGCCACCTCGCTCCTGATGAGCCGCCGGAACTCCGGCTTGATCATCATCCGCCAGAAGCCGGGCCAGGTGACCGCCCGGACGAGCCCTCCCCCCCGGAGGCTCCAGAACGAATAGGCCTCGCGCCCGAACGCCCACATGGCACCCGGCCCGACGATGACCCGTCCGTCGGTTCGCCTCGAAAGGTGCACCCCGAGGAAGGGGAAGTTCAGGTCGGGGGCGGCGTAGATGTGGCTCCTGACCAGATCTCGCCTGGCGGGGACGAGCTCGGCGTAGTAGCCGCGGAACGGGATCACCCGGAGGTCGTGGGCGCGAGCGAGGCGATCGGCATATAGGCCGGCCGCGTTCACCACCACGCGGCCCCGAACGGCGTCCTTGTCGGTGTGCACGACGACGCCGTTCTTCCCGGCGTCGATCCGCTCCACCCGTCGATCGAACAGGAAGCTGGCGCCTGCGCCCACCGCATCGCCGACCAGCGCATGGACGTATCCGCGGGCGTCGAAGCTCATGGCCTCCTTCGCCCACAGGGCCGCGGTTCCGGTCGCGTTCGGCTCGTGCTGCCGGATCTCGGCGGGGCCGAGCAGCTCGATGGCGACCCCGTTCCCCTCCGCCCGTCGGGCGAGCTCGGCCAGGACCGTCTCCTCCGGGTCGTCCCGCGCCACGACCAGGATCCCGCCCGGGTGCACGGCGATGCCCCTCGCGGCGCAGTAGCTCCGCAGCTCGCGGTTGCCCTCGACGCAGAACCTGGCCTTCACCGTGTTCGGCTTGACGTTGTAGCCGGCATGGATGACGCCCGAGTTCCGGCCGCTCTGATGGAGCCCCGGGCCGGATTCCTTCTCGAGCACCACCACCCGCCGGCCGGCCTTCGCCAGGTGAGAGGCCGTGCTACACCCGACCGCGCCCGCCCCCACCACGATGACGTCGATGTCGTCCACCGGTCCCCCAGCGCCGGACGCGACTCGCCCGGCGGTCAGAGGATAGACACGCTGGCGACCGGCATGTGGGGGGAAAGGCGGAAGGGAGTGAACCCGAGGGCCCACTCCCTTCCTGCCGCTCCGCTGGTCCGAACCTTGCGGCCCGATCCTGCGGTGCGACTCGCGGAAGATACGCGACGGGCCGAGGTCTTGTCCAGCGGCCAGGGCCCTTCCTGGCCAAAATGAGTGACAAGAACCATGCGCCGGTCGCCATTCGGCCGGATGACCTGCGGGGTCGCGCGGACGGGACGGCGTTCGATTTCACCCTCCCGGTCGCCCGGGGATAGACTCCTGCCCTTCACCCAGCAGTCCGCGTCAACGAAGGGGGCCACCCGCATGCGGATATCGCTCACCGTCAACGGCACGGCGCACCAGGACGACGTCGAACCCCGGCAGCTCCTCGTGTACTACCTCCGGGAGACCCTCGGGCTCACCGGCACCAACGTCGGCTGCGACACCTCGACGTGCGGCGCCTGCACCGTGCTGGTCGACGGCCGGTCGGTGAAGTCGTGCACGATGCTCGCCGTCCAGGCCGACGGCCGCGACGTGGCGACGATCGAAGGGATGGCGAAGAACGGCGAGCTCCACGCCTTGCAACAGGCCTTCCACGAGCATCATGGCCTGCAGTGCGGCTACTGCACGCCCGGGATGATCATGGCCGCCGACAGCCTCATCCGGGAGCATCCCGAAGGCCTGGACGAACAGGGCGTCCGCATGGGGCTCGAAGGCAACCTGTGCCGGTGCACCGGCTACCAGAACATCGTCACCGCGGTGCTCGCGGCGGCGGAGGCGATGAACGGGAGAGCGCCCGCCGCCGCACCCGCGGGGGGTGAGGCCTGATGGCCGTCGCCGCGAAGTACGTGGGCACGTCGGTTCCCCGCAAGGAAGACCCCGAGCTCCTCACCGGCCAGGCGAAGTACACCGACGACTTCGTGGTCCCCGGGATGCTGCACATGATCGTGGTCCGAAGCCCCTTCGCCCACGCCCGCATCGGATCAGTCGACGTCTCCAAGGCCCTGGCGATGGACGGCGTGGTCGCCGCCTTCTCCGGCGAGGACCTGGCGGGCGACTGGGCCGGTCCGCTGCTGATGGCCTGGGCCGTCACCGACGACATCCACAATCCGCCCCACTGGCCGCTCACCAAGGACAAGGCCCGCTACCAGGGTGACGGCGTCGCCGTGGTGGTCGCCGAGTCGCGGGCGGCTGCCACGGACGGCGCCGAAGCCGTCGACGTCGAGTACCAGGCTCTGGACGCGGTGGTCGACATGGACGCCGCGCTGGCCGACGGCGCGCCCCTGGTCCACGAGGACTTCGGCACGAACGCCTCGTACACGTGGACGCTCACCAACGGCGAGGTCGACAAGGTCTTCGCCGAGGCGCCGGTGGTGGTGAAGGAGCGCTACGTCATCCAGCGGGCCATCCCGAACGCCATCGAGCCCCGGGCGATCCTGGTCCAGCCGAACACCGCGATGGGCGACTTCACGATGTGGTCCGCGACCCAGATCCCGCACATCGTCAAGGTGGCCATGACCCTGGGCCTGGGCATCTCGGAGTCGAAGCTCCGGGTCATCGCCCCCCGCGTCGGGGGTGGGTTCGGCGCCAAGCTCCAGGTGTACGCCGAGGAGATGCTGGCGCTGGCGCTGGCCAAGCGGCTCGGCCGGCCGATCAAGTGGGTCGAGGAGCGGAGCGAGAACTACCTGGCCTCCCACCACGGCCGCGACCAGATCCAGGAGGTCGAGCTCGCCGCCGACGCCGACGGCAGGATCCACGGCTACCGCATGAAGATCCTGGCGAACATGGGCGGCTACCTCATGATCATCACACCCGGCACGCCGCTCCTGGGTGCTTTCCTGTACTGCGGCTGCTACGGGGGCGAGGCGTACCACTTCGAATGCACCGGCGTGTTCACGAACACCACGCCGACCGACGCCTACCGTGGAGCCGGGCGGCCGGAGGCGACGTACGCGATCGAGCGGGCCATCGACGCCCTCGGACGGCGGGTGGGCAAGGATGCCATCGCCATCCGGCGGCTGAACTTCATCCCCGCCTTCAACGAGCCCACGCCCATGCCCGGCGGACTGATGCTGGACAGCGGGGACTACGACGCGACGCTGGACCAGGCGCTCGAGCTGATCGGCTACGACGACCTGCGGGCCGAACAGCAGGCCCGGCGGGAGCGAGGGGACCCGAAGCAGCTCGGGATCGGGTTCAGCACCTATCTGGAGATGTGCGGGCTGGCGCCCTCCCGCGTTTTGAGCGCGCTGAAGTACGCGGCAGGGGGGTGGGACGCGGCGACGATCCGCCTCTCGCCCACCGGCAAGGTCACGGTCGTGGTGGGGACCTCCCCCCATGGCCAGGGGCACGCGACCACCTTCTCCCAGATCGCCGCCGACGACCTCGGGATCTCCGTCGACGACATCGAGGTGGTCCACGGGGACACCATGCTGGCCCCGCTCGGCATGGACACCTACGGCAGCCGCTCGCTGGCCATCGGAGGCGTGGCGGTCCACCGGGCGGCCGAGAAGCTGGTGGCGAAGGCGAAGAAGATCGCCGCACACGAGCTGGAGGTGGCCGAGGAGGACCTCGACTACGAAGGCGGGACGTTCAGCGTGAAGGGCGCGCCCGACAAGGCCAGAACGGTTGCAGCGCTTGCATTTTCGGCCTGGACCGCCCACAACCTGCCCGACGGGATGGAGCCGGGCTTCGAGGAGACCGCCGTCTACGACCCGGCCAACTTCGTGTTCCCCTACGGGGCGCACATCTGCGCGGTGGAGGTCGACACGGAGACGGGCGAGGTGAAGGTGGCGAAGTACGTGGCCGTCGACGACGTCGGCCTGGTCATCAATCCCCAGATCGTCGAGGGACAGGTGGTGGGCGGCGTCATCCAGGGGATCGCCGAGGCACTGCTCGAGGAGGCGGTGTACGACGAGAACGGCCAGCTGCTCAGTTCGTCCATGACGAACTACGAGATCCCGGCCGCTTCCGACGTCCCGTCGATCACGATCGGACGGGGGCCGGGCCTGCCTTCGAATTCGAACGAGCTCGGGGTGAAGGGGGTCGGTGAGACGGGGACCATCGCCTCGCCGCCCGCCGTGCTGAACGCGGTGATCGACGCGCTGTCGGTGTACGGCATCACGGACATCGGGCGGCCGGTCACCCCGGAGCGCGTGTGGCGAGCGATCCGCGACGCGAAGGGAGGTGCGCAGTGATCCCCGCGGCGTTCGACTACGAACGGGCGGATTCGGTCGAGGCGGCCGTCCAGCTGCTGTCGCAGCACGGCGACGAGGCGAAGCTCCTGGCCGGTGGGCATTCGCTCCTGCCCCTGATGAAGCTCCGGCTGGCGCGGCCATCGGTCCTGGTGGATATCGACCGGATCGACGGCCTCTCCTCCGTTCGGGACACGGGCGACGCTCTGGAGATCGGCGCCCTAGCCCGGATCGGCGACCTGGCCGAGGACGCCACGCTGAAGGAACACTGCGGGATCCTCGCCTATGCGTGCGGGCAGGTGGGCGACCCGCAGGTCCGGCACCGGGCCACGCTGGGGGGCAGCGTCAGCCACGGCGACCCTGCGTCCGACCCCCCGTCCGTCCTGCTGGCCCTGGACGCGACGTTCGTGGCCCGCGGCCCTGGCGGCGAACGCACCGTGGCGGCCTCGGACTTCTTCACCGGCCTGTTCGAGACCGCACTGGCGCCGGACGAGATGCTGACGGCGGTTCGGGTCCCGAAGCTCGGGGCCGGCAGCGGCTGGTCCTACCAGAAGTTCCACCGCCGGCAGATCGACTGGGCGTTGGTGGGCGTGGCCGCGGTCGTCCAGCGCGACGACGGCCACATCGGGAGCGCCCGGATCGGCCTGACGAACATGGGCCTGACACCGCTCCGGGCGCCAGGGGTCGAACAGGCCTTGGCCGGGGCGGACGCATCTGATGCGGCGGCGCTGGCCTCCGCCGCGGAACATGCTCCCGAGGGGACCAGCCCCCCATCGGACACGAACGGCAGCGCGGAGTACCGGCGCGAGCTCTCCAAGGTGCTGGTCCGGCGGGCCGTACAGGAGGCCCTGGCAAGCTAGCCGCGGCCGCCGTTGGGCCGGCGAGGGTTTCGGGCTCGTTTCGCATGGCAAGCTTGCGCTGTGAACCGCTGGCTGAAGCGGATCTTCTTCGTCCTGGTGCTCGGGGCGCTGATCGCCTTCCTGTTGCCGCGGATCGGCGGCCTGCAGAAGGACGCGGAGGTGCTCCGACATGCCCGGTGGTGGCTCGTGGTGCCCGCGCTCCTGCTAGAAGCCGCGTCGCTGTTCGCCTACGTCCTGCTGTACCGAAAGGTCCTGACGCTGATGGGGCACCGGGTCGGGGTCTTCGCCACCACCGAGGTGACGATGGCCGCCTTCCTGGTCAGCCACCTCGTCCCCGGCGGGTCGGCGGCGGGGACGGCGACCAACGTGGACACCATGCGGGACCAGGGCGTGCCTCGACGACCGCGGTGGCGGTGGCGTTCACCACGCTCCTCTCCGCCGTCGCGCTCCTGATCACCTTCCTGGTGGGCCTGGCGTATTCGTTCACCAAGGGAAAGCTGCCCGTGGCCTATCTGACCACGGCCGCGGTCGTGATCCCGATCCTGGCGGGCGCGGCCGCCGCAGCGCTCCTGGCGACGCGCCGGCCGGCCCTGGCCGAACGGATCGGCCGGTTCATCGGCCGGGTCATCCACCGATTCCGGCGGAACCTGAACCCGGAGGACTCCGCGCGCGACGCGATGGTGCTCTCCCTGCAGGCCCGGGGCGTCCTGAGCGGCTCCGGACTGGCCGAATGTTTGGCACTGGCCCTGGCGAACTGGGCGCTGGACCTGGTCGTCCTGTACCTGTTCTTCCTGGCCGTCGGCCACCACCAGCACCTCGGGGCGGTGATCGTCGCGTACTCGATCGCGAACCTGCTGGCCGTCCTGCCGATCACGCCCGGGGGCCTGGGGATCGTCGAGGCCACCCTGGTCGCGCTGTCGATCCCCTTCGGCGCGCCGCGCCAGATCGCGGTCATCGCGGTGATCGGCTACCGCCTGGTGAACTTCTGGCTTCCGCTTCCGTTCGGCGCTGCGGCGTACGCGCACCTCACCTCCTCGCGGCGCGGGCGGCGGCGCGCGGCGGTCCGTGGCGAAGGGATGTCGTAGGCTCCCCGTATCCTCCGGCGCATGGACCGGGAGGTGAACCGTGGCGACGCAGCCCAAGACCTACACATACCGAGACCTGGAGGGGTTCCCCGAGGACCACTTCCGGCGCGAGATCATCGACGGTGAGCTCATCGTGACCGCCGCGCCGGCCACCCGCCACCAGCGAGTGGTCACGAGGCTCGTTCATCGGCTGGCCTCGCACTGCGAGGTCCACGGCGGCGAGGTCTTCCCCGCGCCCACTGACGTCTACTTCTCGGATGTCAACGTGGTCGAGCCCGACGTGCTGTACGTGGGACCGCAGAGCCTGGAGAAGGTGGAGGAGCGATTCGTTCGTTCTGCGCCGGACCTCGTCGTCGAGGTCTCCTCACCCAGCACCCGGAGGCTCGAACTGACCCGCAAGCGCGAGCTCTACGAACGGTTCGGCGTGCCGGAGTACTGGTTCGTCGACCTCGACGCCGATCGCGTCGAGGTCTACAGATTGGAAGGGGAACGATTCGGCCCGCCGGTGCTGTTCGGGATGGGGGACACCCTGGAGCCGCCGCCGATCGGCGGGTTCCGCCTCGCCGTCGAGGACCTGCTCGGATAGCGAACAGCTTCCCGACTCGGCCCCGCTACCATGTGAGCCATCTATGGGCACGCCATTGTTCGAATCGGTCGACGCCCTGACGGACGCTCTCCGGGGCGAGGCCTACCTCGCCGACCGTGCGCTGGCCACGTCGATCCACCTTTCGATATCGCTCGACAAGCCGCTGCTGCTGGAGGGCGAAGCGGGCGTCGGCAAGACCGAGGTGGCGAAGGCGCTGGCCGGCGCGCTGGACCGCGACCTGATCCGGCTCCAGTGCTACGAGGGCATCGACGCCGCCGAGGCGCTTTACGAGTGGAACTACCCGCGCCAGCTGCTCGCCATTCGCGCGGCGGAGACGCGCGGCACCCAGCTTGGTGAGAACGAGATGTTCGGCGACGACTACCTCATTCGGCGGCCCCTGCTCAAGGCGCTGGAGCACCCTGGGCCTTTCCCCCTGGTCCTGCTGGTTGACGAGGTCGACCGCTCCGACCACGACTTCGAGGCCTTCCTCTTCGAGATCCTCTCCGACGCCAGCATCACCATCCCCGAGCGCGGCACCATCCGCGCCACCTGCCCCCCGATCGTGGTGCTGACGTCCAACCGCACCCGCGATCTCCACGACGCCCTCAAGCGGCGCTGCCTGTACCACTGGATCGACTACCCCTCGGCCGAGCGCGAGGTGGAGATCGTCCACCGCCGCGTGCCCCAGGGCAGCCACGACCTGGCGGTGCAGGCGACGGCGGCGGTACAGCGGCTCCGGGCCAGCGACGTGCAGAAGCCGCCCGGGATCGCCGAGGCCATCGACTGGGTTGCGGCGCTACGGCTGCTGCCGGCTGAGAAGCTCGACCAGGCCGCCGCCGCGAAGACGCTCGGCGCCGTGCTGAAGTACCACGAGGATGAGGAGCTGGTCCGCGCCCGCGGGCTGAGCTGGCTGGTTGGGGACGAGGCGAGCCGGTGACCCAGGCCGACAGCGCCGCCTTCGTAGTCACGCTCTCGCGCGCCCTGCGCCGCGCCGGGGTGCCGGTGACGACCGACCGGTCGGTCGTGGCGGCCGATGCGCTCGTCACGCTCAACCCACAGGACCGCAAGGGCGCCTACTGGGCCACGCGGCTGGCTTTCGTCGCTTCTCACCAGCAGGTGTCGATCTTCAACCGCGTCTTCGCCGGGCTCGTCGACGGCCTCGAGGACCCGGCCGACCAGCGCGGCGACCCCAACGCCCCCCCACCCGCGGGCGCCGAGGCGGGGGAGCGCAAGCCGATCCAGGGCGCGCGGCAGGCTGAGCTTTCCGGCTCGTCCGAGACCTCACCCTGGGCCAGCCCCTCCGCCGACCAGGAGCGTGACAGCCAGGGGTCAGCCCGCGAGACCGCCCTCGCCGCCGCCAGCCCCGAGGAGCGCCTTTCCCAGCGCAGCTTCGAAGACCTCAGCGCCCAGGAGCTGGCAGACGTGCGTCACCTGATGGCGCGGCTGCGGCTGGAGCCGCCGCTGCGGCGCTCGCGGCGGGCGCGGCGCTCGCAACACGGCAAGCGGCTCGACGTCCGCGCCACCCTCCGCCGCAGCATTCGCGCCGGCGACTATCCCACGCGGCTGGCCTGGCGCAAGCGTCGCCAGCGGCCCCGGCATCTGGTGGTGATCTGCGACATCTCGGGCTCGATGGAGCCCTACGCCCGCGCCTACCTCCAGTTCTTGCAGAGCGCGGTCGGCGGCAGCCGGGCGGAGGCCTTCGTCTTCGCCACCCGGCTGACCCGGCTGACGCGCGTGCTGCGCCGGGCGCCGGCCCTAGCGGTGCTGCAGCGGGCCGCCGACGCCGCCCCCGACTGGTCCGGCGGCACCCGCATCGCCGACGCACTGCACGCCTTCAACCGCGGCTACGGCGGCCAGGGCCTGGCCCGCGGGGCGGTCGTCGTCATCCTCTCCGACGGCTGGGAGGTCGGCGACGCCGAAGCCGTCGGCCGCGAGACGGCGGCGCTGAAGCGGCTTGCTTACCGCGTGATCTGGGTAAACCCGCACAAGGCGAGTCCGCGCTTCGAGCCGTTGACCGGCGGAATGGCGGCCGCCCTGCCTCACTGCGACGCCTTCGTCAGCGGACACAGCCTGGCGGCCATGGACGAGGTGGCCGAGGCGATCGCCGACAGCCGTCAGACAGCCGCCTAGGAGAAAAAGATGCAGTTCGAAAACCAGTTCTCGGTCAATGCCCCGATCGCCGACGTTTGGGCTGTACTCCTTGATGTCGAGCGGGTCGCCCCCTGCCTGCCGGGGGCCAAGGTGATCGAGCAGACTGGCGACGACGCCTACGTGGTGGGCATGCGCGTCAAGGTGGGCCCCATCACGATGGAGTACAAGGGCAACGTCGAGATCGTGGAAAAGGATGAGGCTGCCCACCGCGCCGTCCTCAGCGGCAGCGGCCGCGAGGTCCGCGGCCAGGGTGCCGCCGAGGCCACCGCGGAGATGACGCTCACCGATGAGGGTGGCGCCACCGTGGCCACCGTCAAGACCGACGTCAAACTCAGCGGCCGAATGGCGAGCATGGGCCAGGGCGTCATCGCCGACGTCTCCAAGAAGCTGGTGAACACGTTCAGCGAAAACCTCCAGGCGATGATGGCGCCGGCGGCGGTGGGGGCCGTCGCGGCTGCGGAGCCGGAAGCCACCGCATCGCCGGCCGCGGTAACCACTCCCGCCGCGCCCGGGCCTGCCCTGGCCGATGGAGCCGC
>DHWS01000067.1:50141-52587 GCA_002413305.1 Actinobacteria bacterium UBA5176
GTCCTGATGGGCCGCCTCCGCAAACCCCAGGTGGCGGTACCCCTGGTGATCGTTGTCATCGCCCTGGGTGTCCTCATCTTCTGGCTGGTGCGCCACTGAGATGGAGGACGTCCTGCCCCAGGTCCGCGCCTGGATCGTCGACGGCAAGAAGGTGGCGCTGGCGACGGTGATCGCCACCGAGAAGTCGTCGCCGCGGGACCCCGGCGCCGCGCTGGCCGTCAGCGAGGACGGCGAGGTGGTGGGCTCGGTATCGGGTGGCTGCGTCGAGGGCGCCGTGGTGTCGGAGGCGCTCGAGGTGCTGCGGACCGGCGTCCCCCGGCGGCTGACATACGGCGTCGCCGACGAGGAGGCCTTCAACGTCGGGCTCACCTGTGGCGGTACCATCCACCTCTTCGTGGAGCGCGTCGACTGGTGAGCCATCCGATCCTCCAGGAGCTGCTGGCGGCGACCGCCGAGGAGCGGCCGGTGGCGCTGGTCACCGTGGTGGCCGGCCCCACCGCGGGAGGCAAGACCCTGGTCTCGCCGTCCGGGGTGACCGGGTCGCTCGGCGACATCGCTCTGGAGCACGCCGCCGTCGGTGACGCCCGCGCGATGCTGGCGAAGGGTGCCTCCGGCACCCGCCACTACGGCCTAAGCGGCGAGGAGCGCGGCGACGAGGTCGAGGTCTTCATCCAGTCGTTCGCGCCGCCGCCGCGGATGTACGTCTTCGGCGCCATCGACTTCAGTCGCGCCACGGTGCGGGTTGGCAAGCTCCTGGGCTACCACGTCACCGTCATTGACGCGCGGCAGACGTTCGCTACCGCCAGGCGCTTCCCCGAAGCCGACGAGGTGGTGGTGGCCTGGCCCCACGAGTTCCTCGCTTCGGCCCCGGTCGACGAGCGCACCGCGCTCTGCATCCTAACCCATGACCCCAAGTTCGACGTCCCCGTGCTTGTCGCCGCGGTGCGGACGCTGGCGGCGTACATCGGCGCCATGGGGAGCCGCCGGACCCACACCGACAGGATGCGGCGCCTCCGCGAAGAGGGGGTTGCCGAGCGTGACCTGGCGCGTATTCGCGGGCCGATCGGGCTCGACATCGGGGCCCGGACCCCTGAGGAGGTCGCTGTTGCGATCGCCGCCGAGATCATCGCTCTGCGCTACGGCAAGGAGGCGCCGTCGCTCTCCAACAGGTCGGGGCCGATCCACCAGCCGCTGGCGGTGGCAGCGGCCGCCGAGCGCGGGGAAGCGACCGGTTGAGGGCCGACCTCGGAGCCCACCCCGTTGCCGGCGCGCTCCCGGGGCCACTGCGGTGGCGCTTCGTTGCGGCGCTGGCGGCGGCAGTGGCCGTCGCCTGGGCGCTAATCATCCCGCTGGCGCTGACCGGCAAGCTCTCGCTGATCCACCATCACCAGCTCTTTCGCAGCGGCACTCCGGGCCTTGGCGGCCTGGTCGCCTTCGTCCTCGGTTGGCAGGTGATGGTGGTGGCGATGATGGTGCCCTCCAGCCTGCCACTGCTGGCGGCCATCGGCGAAGACCGCTGGCGCTCGGCGCGCGGTCACGGCCGGCCAGCGGCCTTCGTCGGCGGCTACCTCGCCGTCTGGACGGCGTTCGGGGTGCTGGCGCTGCTTGGCGACGCCGAGGTCCACGCCCTGGCGCGGTCAAGCGCATGGTTCTTCACCCACGCCGGCCTGATCACGGCGGCGCTCTTCCTGGCCATCGGCGCGCACCAGCTGCTGGCGCCGGTGGCGTGGTGCGAGCGCCTCGATGCCTTGGCGGCGGCGCGCACCGCCGAGGCGGGCTGGCGGCCGCTGGTCCGCTCCGGGTTCGACCACGGGCTCTCCGGCGTCTGCGGGTGCTGGTCGCTGATGCTGCTGATGTTTACCGCCGGGGTCGGCAAC
Organism: Actinobacteria bacterium UBA5176; assembly: GCA_002413305.1. GTDB lineage: Bacteria > Actinomycetota > UBA4738 > UBA4738 > UBA4738 > UBA4738. The sequence goes on from DHWS01000067.1 coordinate 52,019, forward strand.
GTCGCCTGGATGCTGGCGCTCACGCCGCTGATCGCGTACGAGCGGTGGGGCAGGAAGCGCGTGCTCGTCTCCCGTGCCGCCGGCGTCGCGGCGCTCCTGTTTGGAATCGCGTTGCTGCTGCCGCTGGTGCCCGTCAGCGGTCTCGCCGGGTTGTGAGGCCTTCGTCGTGACCACGGCCGCGTTGGTGCTGGCCGCGGGGGGGTCGGCGCGGATGGGGCGGCCGAAGCAGCTCCTCCCGGTGCAGGGACGCCCGCTGCTGGAGCGGGTGCTGACCGAGGTTAACGACTCTCATGTCGACGAGGTCCTTGTTGTCCTCGGCGGCCACGTTGACGCCATCGCCGCCGAGGTGGACTTCGGCCGGGCCCGCTTCATCGTCAACCCCGACTTCGGCACGGGCATGAGCTCGTCGCTCAAAGCGGGGGTGCGGGCGCTGGGGCCCGACATCGACCGCGTCATCATCGTCCTTGGCGACCAGCCGGACGTGACCGCTCTGCTGATCGACAAGCTGCTGAAGCTGCAGTCGACATCGGGCCGGCCCTCCTCGGCGCTCGACTTCAACGGCCTGCTGC
>DHWS01000067.1:52780-53078 GCA_002413305.1 Actinobacteria bacterium UBA5176
CCCGCCGGTCGTCCTCGAGCGCACCCTCTGGGACGAGCTCGACGACCTCCAGGGTGACCTGGGCTGCCGGGCGCTGATCCGATCTCACCCGCAACGCGTCGCCGCCCTGCCCATGGGCGACCGGGGAGGGCACCCAATCGACATCGACACCCTCGATGACTACCACCGCCTGGTGGGGGGTCAGGCCGAATAGACGTCGACCTCGGTCGCCTTGAAGGAAACCCAGGTCTCCTGTCCCACCTCCATTCAAGTTGGCGACCGCCGCCGTGCTGACCTCGGCCACCAACGGCACCCCGGC
>DHWS01000056.1:0-295 GCA_002413305.1 Actinobacteria bacterium UBA5176
GTTCGAATCCCGTTGGGACTACCGGGTTGACCAGGGCGAACGCGCCTCGTGTTCTCCTGGCGGACTCGCTTGGTCACGGGGATTGGTCACAGGGAGCTAAGTGACGAACACACTCCGCTTCGGCGTCCGCGGGCCCGCGGGCCTTTCACCCACCTACAGGGTGTGGCTCAATCCTGGTGGCCGCGACGATTCCGTTTATGTCCTCTGTCGCGCCACCGGCGTCGCCTTCAAGTCGAGCCTCCACGAGCGGGGCGACTGGCACCTCAAGATCGCGCGCCCGGAACAGCCGCACCAG
>DHWS01000056.1:512-1963 GCA_002413305.1 Actinobacteria bacterium UBA5176
CCCGGAACAGCCGCACCAGCCACTCAGCGAGCACCGCTGGCCCCAGCCCTCACCGCTCGCGCCCGGCGTGACACGGGCTTTCGCCATGGTGGTTCCCAGAACATCTTTGGGTCCGGCGCGGGGGAGCGATTCTGTGGTGTGGTGGGACATACCCAAGGACGCGAAGGGGGCTGAGTTCGACCTGTTCTTCGTGGACGAGCGCATGTCGGGACACCCGGCGCTAACCACGGCGCTGACCTGATCGGTTCCCTGCATATGCCCCGCACGAAGCGGAAGGCGATGGTGGTAGTTCAGCCGCTCGCCGAAATCCGCCCACCACCCCTACCGGAGATGCCACAAGTGGCTCAGCCTTTCTACGAGACCGGAGAGTCGATACAGGACAGGCTGGCGCGGACATCGAGCATCGGCGCAATCCTCTTCGGCGTTTCCGGCGATGGGTACGGCTGGTTCATCAACGCTCCAGCCACATATGACTCGGGCAAGCTGACAGCTCACATCACCGGACAAACGTCGGGCGCTTGAGCCCTCAATCCCTTGGCGGGTTTGCCTCGCCCACGAGGAGGGCTGTTCCATCAAGCACGCCTTGTCCCCTGAATAGGAGGAGCCTGTTCACAAGGTCGAGAAGTATGGCTCGTTTCCGCAGGTCAGCGGGTGTCAGACCCTCCGCGTACGCTCGCACGATCGAATTGATGGGCTGGTCCAAGCCCCTTCGGGACAGGAGGATCAAGTGCAACAGATCGTAGCGACGGATCAGGTCGTGTACCTGCTGGGCCGACCACCGATCCAGGACTTCCTCGGCTTTGTGAGTCAACAGGCTCCAGGCTTGCACAATCAGCGGGCGCTCATGGATGAGTGGCGCCTTGCGAACGACCACATCCGCGACCTCGAAGAGCAGGAAGTGGGATGGGCAGACGGTCATCCACCGTCCGCGCTTGGGGACGATCTCCTGCCCTTTGCTGCAGAGGTCGAGGGCAACCTCAACGTTCAGCAGTCCTTCGCGCTTCCAACGTCCATCGGGATCGTCGAGCTGGACCGGGTGGTGGTGTTCCAGAAGTTCATCAACCTCCGGTATGTGGCCGAGCTTCAGGAGCAGCTCGGAACCAATCCCTCGCCGGAGGCGCTGTTTCGGTTCAGTCTTCCCGCGGACCCCGCGATGCCCCCAATGCAGTGGCGCAACGTCGGAAACGGTTTCGTGTTCACGTCGCCGTCCGGCGACTTCCGTGCGTTGGATATGACGGTTCTGAACCCGGCTCAAGTACTCAACTACGTCCCGGGAGGATTCCCGTCAGCTATCGTCGCTCTGGTCTTGGGGCATGGCATCAACTTCCTCCAAGTGATCTCCGCTGAGGGGCGACTCATTCTCGGAAATGGTAGCCACCGCGCCTTCGCCCTTCGCGATATGGGCATCACCCACGTCCCGGCGCTCATCCAGTCGGTGTCGCGGCGAGACG
>DHWS01000056.1:2138-2452 GCA_002413305.1 Actinobacteria bacterium UBA5176
AGTCGGTGTCGCGGCGAGACGAGTTGCCACTCGTGGGCTCCGCGGAACTGGTTCAGCAGCCAGACCAGTTCCTCACAGCGCCTCGTCCCCCAGTGCTGAAGGACTATTTCGACGAGGATCTTCGAAAGGTGTTGGACATCCCACGTTCGGGAACACAAGTGCGAGTCGCAGTGGCAGTAGAAGTGACGCGAGCACCATTGTGAACTTGCATTGGTCGCGCCATCGCGGGTCGAGATAGCTCCGGGCAGGAATCCCGCAGAAGGCCAGGAAGGTCCGGAGGCAATGCTCTCAAAGGTGGAGGCACGGGTTCGAAT
>DHWS01000056.1:2578-11919 GCA_002413305.1 Actinobacteria bacterium UBA5176
GAGGCACGGGTTCGAATCCCGTTCGGACTACTCGATCGCGGTGCTGGCTCTCAGGGCACGCCGGCGGCCGCGCGCAGGCGCTCCAGCGACCGCTCCTTGCCGAGCAGCTCGAGCGATTCGAACAGGGGTGGCGAGACCAGGGTCCCGGTGACCGCGGCCCGGATCGGCTGGAAGGCCTGGGTGGCGGAGAGCCCCGATCCCTCCTGGAGGCTTCGAAGGACGCGTTCGATCTCCCCGTGCGTCCAGTCCCCCACCGAATCCAGCCGCCCGGCGACCTCCCGCAGGTACTCCCCGCGTTCCGGCCCGAGCATCTTCGCCGCCTTGGCGTCCGGTTCGACCCGGTCGACGAACAGGAACCGGATCAGCTCGGCGCCCTTCGGGATCGTGGACATGCGCTCCTTCACGGCCGGTACGGCCCGGCGGACCACCTCGGGGTCGGCGTCCAGCCCCTGATGCAGGAGCTCCTTCTCCAACAGCTCCGCGATCCGGGCGTCCGGCGACTCCCGGATGTAGTGGCCGTTCATCCATTCGAGCTTCTGGACGTCGAACGCCGCGGGATTGTGCGACACGCGCGACAGATCGAACGCCCGGATCAGTTCGTCGCGGGTGAGGAACGTGGTCTTCTCGTCGAGCGACCACCCCAGGAGCGCGAGGTAGTTGACGACCGCCTCCGGGAGGAACCCCTGCTCCTTGTACCACTCGATCGAGATCGAACCGTGGCGCTTGGAGAGCTTCTGGCCCCCCGGAGTGGTGATGAGCGGGAGATGACCGTACCTCGGCGGTTCGGCACCCAGGGCCTGGATCAGCTGGAGCTGCCGGGGGGTCGACGGCAGCAGGTCCTCCCCGCGGATCACGTGCGTCATCTGCATCTCCACGTCGTCCACCGCGGCCGAGAGCAGGTACGTCGGCGTGCCGTCGCTCCGCAGGACCACGTAGTCCGTGAGGTCCCGGGCAGCGAAGTGCACGTCCCCCCGGATCAGGTCATGGACCGTGACGTCCTGGTCGGGCATCGCGAACCGGATCGCCTTCGCCCGGCCTTCGGCTTCGCGGGCCCGGCGTTCGTCCTCGGTCAGGTTCCGGCAGCGCCCGTCGTAGCCGGGGGTCGCGCCGCGGGCCAGGGCGGCCTTCCGGCGCTCCTCGAGCTCCTCCGGGGTGCAATAGCACGGATACGCATGGCCTTCGCCGACCAGCCGGCCGGCCACCTCCCGATACAGCTCCAGCCGTTCGGTCTGCCGGTACGGACCGAACGGGCCGCCCACCTCGGGCCCCTCGTCCCATTCCAGCTCCAGCCACCGGAGCGAGTCGATGACCAGCGCGATGGCCTCGTCCGTCGAGCGCTTCCGGTCGGTGTCTTCGATCCGCAGGACGAACGCACCTCCATGGTGGCGCGCGAACAGCCAGCTGAACAGCGCGGTCCGGGCGCTGCCCACGTGAAGGTAGCCCGAGGGCGCCGGCGCGAAGCGGCACCGAACCTGCGGGCTTCCCGCGGTGTCAGACACCCTTCGTCACCTCGTTCTCCAGGACACCGATCCCCTCGATCTCCACTTCGACGCGGTCCCCCACCTGCATCGGGCCGACGCCGGCCGGGGTGCCGGTCATGATCACGTCGCCCGGAAGCAGCGTCATGACCTGCGTGATGAACTCGATCAGCTCGTTCGGACCGAACGTGAGCAGCGACGTCCGCGCGGCCTGGCGCGTGTCGCCGCCGACGCGGCACTCGACCGCCACGTCAGTGGGGTCGAACACGGTCTCGATCCACGGGCCCAGCGGGCAGAAACCGTCGAACCCCTTGCCGCGGGTCCACTGGCCGTCCTTCGCCTGCAGGTCGCGCGCGGTCACGTCGTTGCCGCACGTGAAGCCCAGGATGTACTTCCCCGCCTCCTCGGACTTCACGTACCGGGCCAGGCGGCCGATGACCACGGCGAGCTCGGCCTCGTGGTCGACGCGCTCCGAGATGCTCGGGTACGGGATGGGGTCGCCGGGCCCGATGACCGAAGTCGAGGGCTTCAGGAAGATCAGCGGCTCCTCGGGGACCTCGCCGCCCATCTCCTCGGCGTGGTCCACGTAGTTTCGCCCGATGCACACGACCTTGCTGGGCAGAACTGGGGCCAGCAGGCGGACATCCTGGAGCGGGATCTCCTCCCCCGTCGGCACGGGGTTGTCGAAGTAGGTTCCCCGGAGCGGACGCACGAACGCCCCCTCCAGCGAGCCGGTGGCGATGCGGTTGCCGTGCCGGAAGCGAACCAGTCTCACGAGCGACGAGGCTAGCAGGGCGCACGAGCCGGCGGTGACGCGTCTCCCGCAAGCAGGGCGCCACACGGATGGCGCCCTACGTCGACCAGGGGTAGCCTCCGGCGTCAGTGGACGGAACGGACCGGATCGAGGCAGCACCTTGGACCGGACCGAACTTCCTGGAGGACAACGTCGAAGCCGTCGAGCAGGAACTCCGCACTCCCTGGTGATGGCCGGGTTGAACCCCAACACCCGCCGGTTCAGCCACGACGCCGTCAACGTCGAGAACTACGAGCGGTACCGGCCGGACTACGCGGTTGAGGCGGTGGCCTGGTTCGTCGGGGCGGCCGGCCTGGGCCCCGGCGATCGCGTGGTCGACGTCGCGGCGGGGACGGGCAAGCTCACCCGCCGGTTGGTCGACGCCGGCCTGGACGTGGTGGCCGTGGAGCCCGGGCCCGCGATGCGACAGAGGCTGGCCTTGAGCCTGCCGGGCGTTCGGGTGGTGGCCGCGATGGCCGAGCGCCTCCCGCTCGCCACCGGGACCGTGCCCGCGATCGCGATCGCCCACGGTTTCCACCTGTTCGACGTGGAGCCCGCCCTGGCCGAGCTTCGCCGGGTGGTCCGGCCCGGCGGCACGCTGGGCGTGTTCTCGAACGTCTACGCTCCCCACGATCCGGTGAACGCTGCCGTCGACGCGGTGATCGATCGGTTCCTTCCCGCGGGCAAGGCCTCCTCGGCCGTCTTCGGCGTGTGGCACGACGCGCTGACCGCCTCGGGGGCGTTCGAGCCGTCGGACGTTCGATCCTTCGACTATCCGCACGCGATCCTCTCCGGCAAGATCGCCGCCCTGGTCGCCACGTCGAGCGACGTCGCGGCGCTGCCCGAAGCGGCCCACCGGGAGTTGCTCGGCGAGATCGAAGCGATGTCGGCGCGGCTCCCTCCCGAGGTCACCATCGCCGCCGAAACGCAGGTCGAGCTGTTCTCCCGGACGTAAGCTTCGGCCCGTGTCGACCCTCCCCTACCGAGGCCGAGAGCCGCGCATCGACCCCACCGCGTTCGTCGCTCCCGGTGCCTGGGTGATCGGCGACGTCGTGCTCGGCCCGGACGCGAGCGTGTGGTTCGGCGCCGTCCTCCGAGGGGACAGCGACCGGGTCAGGGTCGGGGCCAGGACGAACGTCCAGGACGGCGCGGTGCTGCACACCGACCCGGGGGTCCCGTGCGAGATCGGCGAGGACTGCACGATCGGGCATGGGGCCGTCGTCCACGGGTGCCGGATCGGGAACTCGTGCCTGATCGGGATGGGCGCCGTCGTGCTGTCCGGGGCGGTGATCGGGGACGAATCGCTGGTCGCCGCCGGCGCCCTGGTCCCCGAGGGCAAGGAGTTCCCGGCGCGATCGCTGCTGCTAGGGTCCCCGGTCCGAAGGCTCCGCGAGCTCACCGAGGAGGACGTCGAACGCCTGATCCGGCCGGGCGCCCGCAACTATCTGAGGTACGTGGACGGGTACCGCGCGCCGGATGTGTGAGAGGAGGCGATCGAACCCCGGATCGACGGCTTCAGGCGCCGACGTACGTCAACCAGTGGTCGTACGTCGGCTCGCTCCCGCTGGCCGCGGCGAAGAACGCCGTCTGCAAGGCGGCCGTCACCGGCCCGCGACCGAGCACCGCGACGTCCCGGTCGTCCACCGACCGGATCGGAGCCAGCTCGGCCGCCGTCCCGGTGAAGAACGCCTCGTCGGCCGTGTACAGGTCGAACCGCGACAGGTTGCGTTCGATCACCTCGTAGCCGAGGTGGCGGGCGATCGTCATGACCGAATCGCGCGTGATCCCGTCGAGGCACCCCGCCTGGAACGGCGGTGTGTGCAGCGCCCCGTCCTTCACGATGAAGACGTTCTCCCCGGAGCCGTCGGTCACGTACCCCGCCATGTTGAGCATGATCGCCTCGTCGTATCCGGCGTTCAGCGCTTCGACCTTCGCCAGGCTCGAGTTCAGGTACTGGCCGGTGGCCTTCGCGCCCGGGGGGAGGATGTTGTGGTCAAGGCGCTTCCACGACGAGATCTTCGCCCGCACGCCTCGCTCGCGGGACTCCTCGCCGAGGTACAGCCCCCACGACCACACCGCGACCAGGACGTTGACCGGCGCCGGCAGCGGGTTGAGCCCCATCTCGCCGTAGCCCCGGTAGACGAGCGGCCGGATATAGCAGGCCGTCATCGCGTTCTCGCGGACGGTGTCCTTCACGGCCTGGACGATCTCGTCCTCGGTGAACGGGACCTCCATGGCGTACACCTTGCACGAGCGAAACAGCCGGTGGATGTGATCCTCCAGCCGGAACACGGCGGTGCCCTTCGGGGTCTCGTAGGCGCGGATGCCCTCGAACGCCCCGCTGCCGTAGTGCAGACCGTGGGTCAGGACGTGGATGGTGGCGTCCTCCCAGTCCACGAGCTTCCCGTCCATCCAGATCTTGTCGGTGGGTTGGATCGGCAACTCGGTCCTCCTCCAGGAGCCGGCTTCCAGCCTCATGAGCGGGCTGGGGCTCGGCGCGGGCAAGGATACCCGGCTCCTGCGAGGATGCCCCGATGCCCCGCCGAACGGTCCGAACGGCCCGCACCGTCGCTCTGGCCTTGACCGCCATCCTGTTGCTGGCCGCCTGCGGCTCCTCGCGCCTTTCCAAACAGGCGTACGAATCGAAGCTCACGGTGATCGGACGGAGCGTGCAGTCGCAGATGTCGCAGATCTTCGCCGACGCATCGAAGGAGACCGTTGCCCAGGTCGTGGCCGCGATCCGGGCCCACGACCGCACGCTCCGCCAGCTGGCCGACCAGCTGGACCGACTGAACCCCCCGGCCGACGCCCAGGCCGACGACGACCAGCTCGTGAAGGGCCTTCGGGACTTCGCCGCCGGGTTGGACGCGTTCGCCGCGGCCGCCCAGCGCGGAGACGTCACGGCGGTCCAGTCCTTCGACAACGAGGTCCGCCAGAACCGCGTCCCCGGCCAGGTCGAGGTCCAGGGCGCGCTGACCGACCTGACGAAGAAGGGCTACACGATCTCCGGCTGAGACTCGGCAGGCTCAGCCTGGCAGGACCAGCGTGCGGGCCCGTTCGGCGCGCACCTCGGCTTCGATCCGGGCCAGCACCTCGGCCGGGATCGGGCTGTCCACGGTGATCCCCATGAGTGCTTGCCCGCCGGCCTGCTGCCGCCCGACTTCCATGCTGGCGATGTTCACCCCAGCCGCCCCGAGGAGCGAACCGACCGTGCCGATCACGCCGGGACGGTCCTCGTACAGGAAGAACGCCATGTGGCGGGCCGGCGCCATGTCGATGTCGAAGTCGTACACGCGGACCAGTCGTTCGCCGTCCCGCCGGCCGACCAGCGTCCCGGCCACGCTCACCTCGCCGGCGTCGGTCTCGGAGCGGAGCGTCATCAGGTTCACGTAGTCGCGCGACTCGCCGGACTTGCGTTCCGACACCCGCAGCCCCCGCTCCCGCGCGATGACCGAAGCGTTGACGAACGACACCGGCTCGTCGACCACCGATGCCAGCGCGCCCTTGATCGCTGCGAGCGTCAGCACGCGGGTGTCCTCGTCGCCGAGCTGGCCGACGTATTCGGCCTCCAGGGAACGGACGGCCCCGGCGGCCAGGCCGGTGAGGACGGCCCCCAGCTTCTCGGCCAGCGGGAGGAACAGCCGGACCCGCTCGCTGACCTCCCCCGCCGCCGGCACGTTCACGGCGTAGGGGACGAACTCGCCCCGAAGGGCCAGGCCGATCATCTCCGCGATCGCCGTCCCGGCCTTGTCCTGCGCCTCCCGCGTCGACGCGCCGAGGTGCGGGGTGACCACCACGTTGTCGTACACCAGCAGCGGGTGAGCCGGTGGGATGGGCTCCTGGGCGAACACGTCCAGCGCGGCGCCACCGATCGTCCCGTCCCGCAGGGCAGCCACCAACGCCTTCTCGTCCACGATCTCCCCACGGGCCGTGTTCACGATCCGGGCGCCATCCTTCAACAGGGCCAGCTCTCGCTCCCCGATCAGCCCGATGGTCTCGGGCGTCCGCGGAAGGTGGATGGTGACGAAGTCCGCCTGCACCAGCACCGCTTCCAGGCTCGGCATCAGCTCGACGCCCATGGACTTCGCGCGCTCCCTCGACACGTAGGGGTCGTAGCCGACCAGGCGCATCCCGAAGGCCTGCGCCCGGGCTGCCACCATCGCTCCCACCCGGCCCAGCCCCAGGATGCCCAGCGTCTTCCCGTGCAGCTCCACGCCTTCGAACTTCGAGCGCTCCCAGCGGCCGGCCTTCAGCGACGCGTGGGCCTGGGGGATGTTCCGGGCCTGGGCCAGCAGCAGTGCCATGGTGTGCTCGGCGGCCGAGAGGATGTTCGCCTCCGGTGCGTTGACGACCATGACACCGCGGCGGGTCGCGGCCTCCACGTCGACGTTGTCCAGCCCGATCCCCGCCCGCCCCACGACCCGCAGCTCGTCGGCCCGGTCGAACACGTCCGCGGTGACCTTCGTCGCCGAGCGGATGATCAGCGCGTGGTAGCCGGCGATCGCATCGGCCAGGCCCTCCTTGGCGAGCTCCGGCCGGACGTCCACGTCGAGCTCCCCGCGGAGCAGGTCGAGGCCGGATTCGGACAGCGGCTCGGTGACGAGGACCTTCACGGGTGGGCGGCGAACACGCCTTCCGCGGCCGCCACCGCCGACCCGGGCTTGACCGGGTACCCCATCTCGGCCAGCGTGAGCTCGAGCGCGGCCAGGCACCGGATGATGTCGAACCGGTCGTAGTTCCCGAGGTGGCCGATCCGAAAGACCTTCCCCTTCAGCGGACCCTGTCCCGGTGCCAGGATGATCCCGTGGTCGGCGCGAACCTTCGCCACCAGGGCGTTGCCGTCGATGCCCTCCGGCGCATTGACCGCCGTGACCGCCCACGCCCGATCGAGGTGCTCACCGGACAGGTCAAGACCCAGGGCCCGGATGCCCTCCTTCGTCGCGGCGGACAGGATGCGGTGGCGGTCCAGGACCGCCTCGGGCCCCTCGTCGAAGTACCGGCGAAGGGCCGCCCGCATGCCGAGCATCAGCGAGATGGCTGGCGTGAACGGGTTCTCCGGACTGGGCAGGTCGTACGCCTGCTTGTAGGCCGCCCAGTCGAAGTAGAACCGCGGGTTGGTGGCCGTCTTCGTCGCCTCCCACGCGGCCGGGGAGACGGAGACGAAGGCCAGTCCCGGCGTCGCGGAGAACGCCTTCTGGGAGCCTCCCACGCACACGTCTACGCCCCATGCGTCGCCTTCGTAGGGGACGGCGCCGAGGCTCGAGATCCCGTCGACGACCATCAGCACGCCGGCGTCCTTGGCCACCCCGGCGATCGCTTCGACGTCGTGGATCACGCCGGTCGAGGTCTCGCTGTGCTGGACGAGGACCGCCTTCGTGGGGGCCTCCTGGAGGGCGGCCCGCACGTCTTCGGCATTCACGGCTGTGCCCCATTCGTAGTCGATCCGCCGGACGTCCAGCCCGAACGCGGCGGCGATCTTCGCGAAGCGTTCCCCGAAGTAGCCGGCCACCGGGACCACCACGCGATCGCCCGGCGAGAAGAGGTTCTGGACCGCCGATTCGAGTCCGCCGGTGCCGCTGGCGGCGAAGATGAGCACGTCGCCGGCCGTGTGGTAGACGCGCTGGAGCCCTTCGGTCACCTCGCGCAGCAGGTCCCCGTACCCGGGTCCGCGGTGGTAGACCAACGGGCTCCCTTGCGCCAGCAGGACCTCGGGCGGAACGGGCGTCGGGCCCGGCGCCATGATGATCTCGGGCTTCTCCACGGCTCTCACGCTCCTGGTCGGGACGTCGGGATCTCCGCGATGACGGTGGGGTCGAGCCAGGGTATCACCCGCCGCTCGGGCCCTTCGATCAGCCCGCGGCGATGTGTTCCCGCAGCAGCTGCTGGGCAACCGCGGGGTTCGCCGACCCCTTCGTCTTCTTCATCACGTGGCCGACCAAGGCGTTGATCACGCCTTCCTTGCCCCCGCGGAACTGTTCGACGAGGTCCGCGTTCTCCGCGACCACTTCGTCGATCACGGCTTCGAGGGCGCCGGTGTCGGAGACCTGCGTGAGGCTCTTCGACTCGACGATGGAAGCGATGGAGGCCCCACTGGCGAAAGCTTCGGCCAGTACGGTCTTCGCGCCGGCCGAGGAGATCGTGTGTGCGTCAAGGAGCTTGACCAATTCGGCGACGTGCGAGGGCGTCACGTTCGCGTCGGCCAGCTGCTGGTGCGACTCGTTCAGGAGCCCGGCGAGGTCGCCCGTCATCCAGTTCGCCACGCCCTTGGGCGACGCGCCGTCCGAGACGGCCTGCTCGAAGAACGACGCCCAGCGCGCATCCTCGGTGAGCATGGCCGACTGGTTGGGGTCCAGCCCGAACTGGTCCCGGAACCGGGCACGGCGGGCGGCGGGCAGCTCGGGGAGGTCCGCCCGGAGCTTCTCGATCCACTCGGGGTCGGGCTCCAGGGGCGCCAGATCCGGTTCGGGGAAGTAGCGGTAGTCGAACGCGTACTCCTTGGAGCGGCCGTGGGTGGTGACGCCCTTGTTCTCGTCCCAGTGCCGGGTCTCCTGGATGAGGGGCTCGCCACCCGTCAGCGCCGCGACCTGACGCTCTTGCTCGTAACGGAGGGCGCGGTACAGCGAACGGATCGAGTTCAGGTTCTTCACTTCGATCTTCGTGCCGAACTCGTGGTCGCCCCGGCGGCGGAGGCTGATGTTGGCGTCGCAGCGGAGCGAACCTTCCTCCATGCGCACGTCGCTGACGCCGAGGGACTCCAGGGTGGCGCGGAGTTCGGTGAGGTAGGCGCGGGCCTCTTCGGGGGTGCGGATGTCGGGCTCCGAGACGACCTCGACGAGCGGGACGCCGGCCCGGTTGTAGTCCTCGAGGGCATAGTCGGCGCCACCGATCCGACCGGTCGCGCCGCCGTGGACGGTCTTGCCGGTGTCCTCTTCCATGTGGACACGGGTGATACCGATCCGCCGGGCCGTGCCGTCGGGCAGCTCGATGTCGAGGTGGCCGTTGATGCAGATCGGCAGGTCGTACTGGCTGATCTGGAAGTTCTTCGGCATGTCGGGATAGAAGTAGTTCTT
>DHWS01000056.1:12162-22112 GCA_002413305.1 Actinobacteria bacterium UBA5176
GAAGTAGTTCTTGCGGTGGAAGAGGCTGTGGGGGGCGATCTCGCAGTCCAGCGCCACGCCGATCCTCACGATGTACTCGATGGCCTTCTCATTGGGAACGGGGAGGGTGCCCGGATGGCCGAGGCAGACCGGGCAGACGTTGGTGTTCGGAGGGGCGCCGAATTCGTTCCGACAGCCGCAGAACATCTTGGTGGCCGTGGAGAGCTCGACGTGGCATTCGAGACCGATGACGGTATCGAAGTCGGTCTGGGCGGGGGGGGCGCCGGCCGCCTGGGCGGAGGCTTCGGTCATGACTGGGAAACGATAGCGGATGGGTCTTCGTGGGCGTCTTCCTCGTCCCAGCGACGCCAGCGCTCCTGGATGCTCCTGCGCAGCTCCGCAACGCGCTGGACTGGCGCCCGGAGCTCCTGGGCGATGGCTTCATCCGAAAATCCTCCGTTCGTGAGCGCAATAACGAGCTCCTGTTCGCGCGTGTACCAATCCACCACCCCTACCGGTCGCTCTCCGTCGTGGGACTGCAGGACCGCCAGATCCCCTCCCGGATGAGGGCCGAACGCGTGAGCCCCCGCTGAAGGGCGAGCCGGTCGAGCGCGAGCATCTCTTCCTGAGTGAGCCAGATGGTGGACTTTCGAAAGCTCATCCCCCATCCCCTCCTGCTTCTCTGATGTATGGCGCCATACGTATGGCGCCATACATGGGGGGAATGGGCCCGATCTCCTCGGGATGATGACGTTCGGCAGCGACATTCGATCGCGCCGGCGGTCTTGATGCCGCCACTCAGCTTCTTTTCGACTAAGACAACCCGTGTTGGGTGAGAAACGCGGCTCCTCGGGGCCCGAGGGGGGCCTACCCGGAGAGCGCCCCAATCAACGCCGGCCGGGACGAGAACCCAAGGTCCTGCTCCAGCGCATACGCGGCCCGGAGCACCGTTCGTTCGTCCGTCAGCCGGCCCATGATCTGGAACCCGATCGGCAGCCCGTCCTCACCCAGCCCACACGGGATCGAGATGGCCGGAGTGCCGGACAGGTCCGATGGGATCGTGAACACGTCGCACAGGTACATCGCCAGCGGGTCGGCGGTCTTCTCCCCCAGCCGGAACGCCGTGGTGGGCGACGTCGGCGATACGAGCACATCGAACCGGGCGAAGGCCTCCTCGTAGTCCCGGATCACCAGCGTGCGGACCTTCTGGGCCTGGCCGTAGTAGGCGTCGTAGTACCCCGCGGACAGCGAGTACGTCCCCAGCATGATCCGCCGCTTGACCTCGTCCCCGAACCCCGCCCCCCGGGTCCGCATGTTCATGTCCATCACGTCCACGCCGTCCGGCGCCCGGTACCCGTACCGCACGCCGTCGTAGCGGGCCAGGTTCGACGAGCACTCCGCCGGAGCGATTAGGTAGTACGCCGACAGGGCGTACTCCGCGTGGGGCAGCGCCGCCTCCTCGACAAAGGCGCCCAGACCCGCCAACCGTTCCACCGCGGCGCCGACGGCGTCCCGAACCGCCGGCTGGATCCCCTCCATGGCCAGCCAGTCCGCCACGACGCCCACCCGCAAGCCGCGCACCCCGGCGTCCAGATCCTCGGTGTAGTCGGCGGGCGGGTCCGGCAGGCTCGTTGCATCCTTCGGGTCGTGGCCGGCGATGGCACCGAGGAGCGTCGCCGCGTCCCTCACGTCACGGGTGAAGGTGCCGACGTGGTCCAGCGACGAAGCGAACGCAATCAACCCGTACCGCGAGACCCGCCCGTACGTCGGCTTCAGCCCGACGACGCCGCACAACGCGGCCGGCTGCCGGACCGAACCCCCCGTGTCGGTCCCCAGGCCCCACACGGCCTCGCCCGCAGCGACCGCCGCTGCCGACCCGCCGGAGGACCCGCCGGGCACCGTGCCCAGGTCCCATGGGTTGTGCACGGGCCCGTAGGCCGAGTTCTCGTTCGACGAACCCATCGCGAACTCGTCGCAGTTCGTCTTGCCCATCAGTACCGCACCGGCCGCCGACAATCGCGCCCAAGCCGTGGAGTCGTAGGGAGGAACGTACGGCTCGAGGATCTTCGAACCGGCCGTGGTGCGGATACCCTTCGTGGTCAGCACGTCCTTGACAGCCAGCGGGATACCGGCGCCCGCCGGCAGCTCCTCCCCGGCCGACAACCGCTCGTCCACCAGGGCGGCCTGTTCGCGAGCCAGGCCCGGGGTCCGGGTCAGGAAGGCGAACAGGTGCTCCTCGACCGCGTCGGCCCGGCCAAGGGCCGATTCCGCCAGCTCCGCCGCCGTCAGCTCGCCGGCCCGGAGCATCCGCCCCAGCTCGTGCGCGGGAAGGTCGCAGGGCTCGGGCACGCTCAGCCCTCCTCCTCGATGATCGGCGGCACCCGGAACCGCCCGTCCTCCACCTCGGGCGCGCCGGCCATCGCTTCGTCGTGGCTGAGCGAGGGTTCGACCTCATCGGGCCGGAACACGTTGGAGCGGGGCACGGGGTGGGAGGTGGGCAGGACGTCCTCGGCCGCGACCTCGCGAACCTTCTCGGCGTGTTCGAGGATCAGCCCCAACTGCCGGCGAAACCGCTCGCGCTCCTCGTCGGTCAGGGCCAGCCGGGCCAGGCGCGCCACGTGGTCGACGTCGATCTCGACCGGCATCAGGAAGGCACTCCCTTGAAGTCCGGGCCGATGACGACCGTGATGTCCGACTGGTTGGTGTCGGCATTGTCGTAGACGGCGTCCAGTGAAGCCAGGTACGCGTTCACGACGTTCTTCTGGTTCGTCGCCCCGTGCCCGAACAGGATGTCGCTCTTGGTGAACTGCGCCGGGGCAGCCTGGACGGGCGTCACCGCGAACCCCGACTTCTGCAGGTAAGCGTAGACCTGCTGTGCCTTGCCGCCGGAGTTCGCGTCCAGGACGTGGACGGTGATCGACGCGGTGGAGGGGGCGGTCCCGAGGGACTGCTCCCCGATGCTCCCCAGGCCCTTCCCGTCCCGGATCCGCTGGAGCAGCAACGAAGCGGACGGCTGGACCAGCTCGACGTAGTCCACCCCACCGATCTGGACGGGACGCCCCGGCAGCACGCGGAACAGCACGTTCTGCGAGCCGAGCTTGGCCAGGCGGAGCGTCAGGTCCTGGAGGTCGTAGATGTTCAAGTGGCTGTCGATCACCATGTTGTTCTTCGCCGCCGCCACGAACTGGGAGATGTGGAAGATCGCGCCCACCGACATCGCCTTCTGCATCAGCGCCCGGATGAACTGCTGCTGGCGGGCGATCCGCGAGAAGTCCGGGATGAGGTCGCCCTGGACGTGGCGGGCGCGGACGAACGCTAGCGCCTTCGCCCCGTTCAGCTGGTAGCACCCGGCCTTGGCGAGGTTCAGGTTGATGACGCTGTCCACCATCGGCTTGTCGATGCAAACCGGCACGCCGCCCAGCGCGTTCACGATGTCCTGGAAGCCGGAGAAGTTCACCTCGACGTAGTGGTTGATCTTGAGGCCGGTCAGCTTCTCCACCGTCTGCACCAGCACGTCGGGGCCGTAGGAGAACGCAGTGTTGATCTTGTTCGTGCCGTGTCCAGGGATCGCGACGCGCAGGTCGCGCGGGATGCTCAGGACGATCGTCCGATTGTTGTTGGGATCGTACTGGACCAGGATGATCGTGTCGGAGCGCTGGCCGACCACCGTGGACGAGCTCCCGAACTGCTTCTGCTGCGCCGGCGTCAGACCGGCGCGACTATCGCTCCCCAGCACCAGGAAGTTGCACGCGTCGTGCTCGCAGAAGGTGCTGACGTCCGGAAGCCCCGCTTCGCCGGGACGGCATTCGACGCCCACGCACAAGCTCCCCACCAGCAGCGAATGGTCGAAGTGCTTGATGGCCACGATCGAGAAGCCGGATCCACCGGCCAGCAGCACGGCCAGCACGCCGGCCACGGCGAGCATGACCCGGCGTCCACGGTGACGCCGCGGCGGAGATCCGTCTGGCTGGGAGATGCGATGGGCCATTAGTCTTCCGGTGAGCCTACAGGGCACGCATGAGGAGTCGTCGACGCGGTGAGCGAGATCGTATGGAGTCCATCTGAAGATTACGTGGAGCGCGCGAACGTCACCCGTTTCATGCGCGCGAACGGGATCGGCAGCTACGAAGAGCTCGTCGCGCGATCCCAGGCCGACGTGGAATGGTTCTGGGACGCGGTGGTGAAGGACCTCGGCCTCGAGTTCTACGAGCCCTACACGCAGGTCCTGGACACCTCTGGCGGGATCGCCTGGGCGACGTGGTTCCGGGGAGGCTCGATCAATCTCGCCCACAACTGCGTGGACCGATGGGCCGAACGCACCCCGGACCGCGTCGCCGTGCGGTGGGAGGGCGAGGAGCCGGGTTCGCGGGCCGTCACCTACGCCGAGCTCCGCGAGATGTCCGACCGGCTGGCCCACGGCCTGAGCTCGCTGGGCGTCCAAGACGGCGACACCATCGGCATCTTCCTGCCGATGGCGCCCGAGACGGTGGCCGCCACGCTGGCCTGCGCGAAGCTCGGCGCGATCTACCTTCCGCTGTTCTCCGGCTACGGGGCCGACGCCGTGGCCACCCGGCTCCGGGACGCCGGCTGCACGGTCCTCATCACAGCCGACGGCACGACGCGCCGGGGGAAGGTCGTCCCCATGAAGGAGACGGCGGATGAAGCGGTCGCCGCGGCGCCCTCCGTCCGCCACGTCGTGGTGTGGGAACGGCTGGGCCGGACCGGCCTTCCGTGGACGGAGGGCCGGGACGTGCGGTGGGGGGAGCTGCTGGACGCTCAACCCGCGGCGCCCTTCGACACCGCCCACCTCGACCCCGAGCACCCGCTGTTCGTCGCCTACACCTCCGGCACCACCGGGAGGCCGAAGGGTTCGGTCCACGTCCACGGCGGGTTCCTGGTGAAGATCGCCGAAGAGGTCGCCTACCAGACCGACCTCCACCAGGACGAGACGCTGTTCTGGGTGAGCGACCTCGGATGGATCATGGGGCCATGGGAGATCACCGGCGCCACCGCATTGGGGGCGACCGTCTTCCTGTTCGACGGAGCGCCGAACGACCCGCCGGACCGGCTGTGGGACCTGGTCGAGCGCCACCGGATCGACGTGCTGGGCATCTCCCCCACCTTGATCCGCGCTCTGATCCCCTCAGGCGACGAATCCGTCCGCGGGCACAACTTGAGCAGCCTGCGCATCCTCGGTTCGACCGGTGAGCCCTGGAACCCCGAGCCGTACCTGTGGTTCCTCCGCGAGGTCGGCGGGGGCCGCTGCCCGATCATCAACATCTCGGGCGGGACAGAGGTCGGCGCATGCTTCCTTTCGCCCCTGCCGATCACGTCGCTCAAAGCCTGCACCCTGCGCGGGCCGGCGCTGGGGATGGACATCGACGTGTGGGACGCCGACGGCGCGCCGGTCGGGCCCGGCGAGGTCGGCGAGCTGGTCTGCAAGAAACCCTGGCCCGGCATGACCCGTGGCATCTGGAAAGACCCGGACCGGTACATCGCCACCTACTGGAGTCGCTGGCCGGACGTGTGGGTCCACGGCGACTGGGCCATGGTCGACGAGGACGGGTTCTGGTTCCTGCACGGCCGGTCGGACGACACGATGAAGATCGCCGGCAAGCGCCTGGGACCGGCGGAGGTGGAGAGCGCCCTGACCGACCACCCCGCCGTGGCCGAGAGCGCGGCGGTCGGGATCCCCGACGAACTGAAGGGCGAGGCCGTATGGTGCTTCGTCGTGACCAGGCCCGGGGTCGAACAGACGGACGAGCTGGCACGGGAGCTGACCGGGCTGGTCGCCGATCGCCTGGGGAAGTCGTTCAAGCCGTCCCGGGTCGTTTTCGTCCAGGAGCTTCCGAAGACGCGCAGCGCGAAGATCGTCCGCCGGGCGCTCCGGGCCGTCGTCCTGGACAAGGAGCCCGGCGACCTGTCCAGCCTGGAGAACCCCGACGCCCTGGGCGCCATCCGGGCGAGACTCTGAGGGCTTCGTGGGGCGCTTCCGATGGGACTCGTGTGATGTCCGGACCGTGATCCGGCGGCGACTTCGCTGCGAACGCCTGGTGAACGCAGGGGAGCAGGAGCCGTGCAGGGGTGAACCACCAGGCATCGGTCCTCGAAGCACACGACCACGGAGGGAGACCGCGCGTGATCGTGCGTGACCTTGAGGATGCCCGCGATCGCGACCTGGTCCGGCGCGTGGTCGGGGGCGACGAGACCGCCTACCGGGCGCTGTTCGTCCGGTACGCACCCCTCGCCAAGGGCCTGGCGTTCCGGATGGTCCGCCAACAGTTCCTGGCGGAGGAGATCGTGCAGGAGGCGTTCCTCGCGTTGTGGCGCGACCCCGGCCAATACCGAGAGGAACGGGGCAGCTTCCGCGCCTGGCTGATGTCGACCGTGCACCACCGGGCCGTCGACCTGGTGCGGCGGGAGGAGGCCCAGCGCCGGCGGAGCAGAGAACAGGGGATGGAGAGCGTGGTGGAGGATATCGGAGCGGCGGTGGTCGAGGAGGTCGATCTCGCCGAATCGCGCGAACGGGTCCGCGAGGCCCTCCGCGACATCCCCGTCGAGCAGGCCCGGGTGCTCGAGATGATGTATTTCGAAGGCAAGACGCAGACGACGATCGCGGAGGAGCTCGATCTCCCCCTGGGGACGGTGAAGAGCCGGACCCTCCTGGGGATGCGGCGGCTCCGCACGATGCTCTTGGAGGCCAGCGGATGACCCCCGTCGAGCTGCCTCACGACGAGCTGGAGGAACTGATCGCGGCCGACACCCTGGACGGCCTGTCCGAGGCCGACCACGAGCGGATGATCGCGGAGATGGCCCGGCATGGCGCCGACTGCGCCGACTGCCGCCGCCTGATCATGGCCTACGCCGAAACCGCGGGCCGCCTGGCGATGGCTGCCGATCCCTTACCGCTTTCGGCCGGAGCCGAGGATCGGCTCATCGAGCTCGCCCGCGGCGTGGACCGGGTGGTCCCAGCGGGGCCCGCGACCGTTCGATCCATCTCCACCGGGCGGGTTCGGCGCTGGGCGGCCGCCGCCGCGGTCGCCGCCGTCCTGGCTTTGGTGGCCGGTGCGGTCGGCTACGCGCTGGCGCCGAACGGCCCTGGAGGCGTCCGGGTCGTGAGCTTCAAGGCGTCCGCCGGGCAGACGCTCGCGGTGGCGTTCTCGCCGGGCACCCGCCGGGCCTGGGTCGTCGGTTCGAACATCACCGCCCCGCCGAACGGCAAGGTCTACGAGCTGTGGTTCCAGTCGGGAGGCACCGGCCCCATGCACCCGGCCGGGACGTTCTCACCGACGGGCGGAGGGGTGCTGAGCCCGGTCTCGATCGATCCGTCGTTCTCGCTGCTCGCGGTCAGCGTGGAACCACCGGGCGGGAGCCCGGCGCCGACGTCCGCGCCGGTGTTCGTCGCTTCGCCCCCCGGTCAGGTCTCGACCGGCTGAACCGGTCGCGGCCGTACCGGCCGAGGGATCCGGCGCGCTTGACAGCTGGCCGACCCGCAGCTCCTCCACCGCACGCTCCTCGTGGGAAACGCCGAGGGGCAGCGCGGCGGCGGGCCCGTCGGAGGGTGTTCGCCGCCAGGAGCCCGGCCGCGAGCGTCGACCCAGCCCCCAGCGCCAGCGCCGAGCGAGGCCCGAACTCCTGCGCGAACCACCCGATGAACGGGCCGCCGATGGGAGTTGATCCCAGGAACGTGATCGCGAACAGGGCCATCACCCGGCCCCGCATCTCCCGGCTGGCGCTGAGCTGTAGCAGCGAGTTCGACGTGGCGATGAACGTCGTGCTCATGGCCCCGACCGGAAGCATCACCGCGATCTCCAGCGGCAGGCTCGGCATGTAGGCGGCCGCGAACATCGCCAGGCCGAACCCGACGGTGGCGGCGGCCAGCAGCTCGCGGGTCGCCCGAGCCTTGGCGGCCACGACCAGCCCACCGGCCACGGCGCCGGTCCCCATGACCGCGAACAGCACACCGTACACGCCCGCCCCTCCGTGGAAGACCCGGTGCACGATCAACGGGAAGGTGACCGAGAAGTTGTAGGCAATGGTCCCGACCACGGCCATCAGCAGCAGCGGGACCCGCAGGTCGGGCTTGGACCACACGTACCGGAACCCCTCCCGCAGCTGGCCCTTCTTCCTTGGGATCGGAGCCCCGCGGTCGAGCTCGGCAGCCCGCATCCGGACCAGCGCCACCACCACAGCGACGTAGGAGACGGCGTTCAGGAGGAAGCAGATCCCGATGCCGACGGTGGCGATCAGCAGGCCGGCGAGGGCCGGGCCCACCACGCGGGCGGCGTTCACGACCACGCTGTTCAGGCTGACCGCGTTCGCGAGGTCCTTGCGGCCCACCATCTCCATGACGAAGCTCTGCCGGGCGGGCATGTCCACCAGGGTCACGCACCCCAGGCCGAGGGCCAGCCCGTAGACCATCCACAGCGTGACCACGTTCGTCACGGTGAGCACGCCGAGCGCCAGGGCGAACAGGCCGGAGACCGTCTGGGTGACGATGAGGAGCTTCCGCTTGTCGACCCGGTCGGCGATCACCCCACCCCACGAGCCGCCGAGCAGCACCGGCAGGAACTGCAGGGCGACCACCAGGCCGAGGTCGACCCCGGACCCGGTCAGCTTCAGGACGAGCCAGACCTGGCCGACCGATTGCATCCAAGTTCCGGAGAGCGAGACGATCTGGCCGAGGAAATACAGCCGGTAGTTCCTGATCCGGAGCGAGCTGAACGTCCGGGTCGCGCCCGCGCGGAATCGGCTCACAGGCGGTCGTCTTCGGCCAGCAGGCGCTCGATCAGCGCCGCGGCCCGCCCCAGCGTGTCGCGTTCGTCCGGCGAGAGGTCCCGGATGCGGCGGGCCAGGAAGGCGGTCTTGCGGGAGCGGCTCCTGTCCAGCAGCTGCTTCCCCTGCGTCGTGGCCGTGACCCGGGAGACCCGTCGGTCTGCGAGGTCGGCCTGGCGGCGAACCAACCCCGCCTCCTCGAGACGAGCCACGACGCGGGTCATGGAGGGCGGCTGCACGTGCTCGGCGATGGCCAGCTCGCCGAGGGTGAGCGGGCCCAGGCGTTGCACGGTCGCCAGCGCTGAGAGGAGCGTTGGCGTCACGTCCACGTCGGCCTCCTGCCGGAGCCGGCGGTTGGCCCGGACGATGGCCAGGCGGAGCCGCGCGGCCAGCTGGACCAGCTCGTCTCCGCGCACTTCGGGCGTCTCGATGCCCAGGTCGGTCCTCACATCTCCCATACTTCGTAAGACTAATTAGCGACGCGAAATATTCCAACCTGGGCACGCGCAATGACGGAGACAGTTGCCGGACCTGGTGGTCGGGTCAGCCCTCGCCCTTGGCTCGGCGTGCTTGCAGGATGGCCCGCTTCCTGGCCAGGCTGGCCTCCCTGCGGAGCTTCGCCTCGCGCTGGCGCCGGCGCTGTTCGTCGTCCTCGGCAACGACCGGCGGGACGGGCCTCGGCCGGCCGTCCCGGTCGAGCGCCACGTAGACGAGGTACGCGCTGGAGGTGTGGACGGTGCGGCCGGTTCGAAGGTTCTCGGCCTCCACACGGACGCCGACCTCCAGCGAGGTCCGGCCGGTGTCGTTGACCATCGCCTTCACGGTCACCAGCTCGCCGACGAAGACGGGCTCCAGGAACGTCATCTCGTCGAGCGCGGCCGTCACCACCGGCCCGCCGCAGTGCTTCATGGCCGCCAGTCCCCCCGCGGTGTCGACCAGCTTCATCACGGTCCCGCCGTGGACGTTGCCGAGGAGGTTCGCCCCGGCCACGCCGATCGGCTCGGACAGGATGACCGCCGACGCGGAGGGGGGCCGGGGCTTGAGGTCCCACTCGGTCTGCTCCGGGGGCTGGTACCACAGCCCCCATGGCAGGCGCCGCTCGTCGTCCGGGCTCATCCGGTGATCGACTTCAAGATGTTCCGGGCGATGACCACGCGCTGGATCTGGTTCGTCCCTTCGTAGATCTGGGTGATCTT
>DHWS01000056.1:22366-30760 GCA_002413305.1 Actinobacteria bacterium UBA5176
CGCTCGACCGGGTACTCCTGCATGTACCCGTAGCCGCCCAGGATCTGTACCGCGTCGGTGGTGACCTTCATGGCGGTGTCTCCGGCGTAGCACTTCGCGATGGAGGCGAACAGCGTCATCTTCGGGTCGTGGGCCTCGACCAGGCTGGCCGCCTTGTAGACCAGCAGGCGGGCGGCTTCGATCTCCATGGCCATGTCGGCCAGCATGAACTGCAGGCCTTCGAAGTAGCTGATCGGCTTGCCGAACTGCTGCCGCTCGGTGGCGTACCTGGCGGCGAAGTCGAACGCGCCCTGGGCGATCCCGAGGGCCTGCGCGCCGATCGTCGGTCGCGAATAGTCCAGTGTCTGCATGGCGTACGTGAAGCCTTCGTCCTCCTGCCCGATCAGCCGATCGGCCGGGATCTCGGCATGGTCGAAGTACACCTCGCGGGTGGGTGAGCCGCGGATGCCCATCTTGTGCTCGAGCTTGCCGAACGTGACGCCGGGGTCGTCGCTGTAGACGACGAAGGCGGAGATCCCCTTCGCCTTCAGTTCGGGGTCGCGGGTCGCGAAGACCGTGTAGGCGTCGCTGACCCCCGCGCCGGTGATGAAGCGCTTCGTCCCGTTCAACCGGTATCCGCCGCCGGGGAGCTTCTCTACGCGGGTCTTCATGGCCACGCTGTCGGAGCCGCTGCCGGGCTCGGTGAGGCAGTAGGACATCTGGTGCTCACCGCGGGAGATGCCGCCGAACAGCTCCTCCTTCAGCGCATCGGTGCCGGCGAGCATGATGGGGATGGCGCCCAAGCGCGACACCAGCGGGATCAGGGCGGACCCCGCCGACACCCGGGAGATCTCTTCGACCATCACGGCGAACGTCAGCGAGCCCCCGCCGGACCCGCCGAACTCCTCGGGGTAGCCGACGGCCATCAGTTCGTTCTCCACGAACGTCTTGTGGACGTCCCACGGGAATTCGTCGGTCTCGTCGATCTCGGCCGCTCTGGCGAGCCCGATGCGCTCCTCGACGATCTCGCGGACCAGAAACCGGAACTCTTCCAGTTCGGATGGCAGGCTGAACCGGTCTTCCGTCATCTCGTCTCCTTGGGGGGTGGATCCTTCAGGGGGACGATAGCGCGTCGGCGGGAGCGTGGGCGGGTGCCGGCGACAGGGGCAAGGGAAGCCGGCCCGCGATGGTGGTCCCGCGCCCGGGCGCCGAGCGGACCTCCAGCCCGCCGCCGAGCGCATCCAGCCGGTCCGCCATCCCTTGCAGTCCCGAGCCCAGGGGCCGGCCCTCCGGGTCGAACCCCTTCCCGTCGTCGACGACTTCGAAGGCGAGCTCGCGGTCGACCGCCCGGAGACGAACTTGAGCCCTGCTGGCGCCGGCGTACTTCGCCACGTTCTGCAGCGCTTCCAGGACGCAGAAGTAGACTGCCGCCTCCGTCTCCTGCGGATAGCGGCCGATGCCATCGACGTCGACCTGCACCGGCACCGCCGCCTTCGACGCCTGCGCCGAGAGGGCGGCGGTGAGTCCCTGGTCGGCCAAGAGCGGCGGGTAGATCCCCCGAGCCAGGTCGCGCAGGTCGTCCAGTGCCTCTCCCGCCTGGGCCTGCAGCCGTTCCAGGAGCTCGGCCACCTCCGGGGCATCCTTCCCGGCCAGCCGCTGGGCCAGACCGAGCTGCACCCGCAGGGCCACGAACTGCTGCTGCGCTCCGTCGTGGAGGTTCCGCTCCAGCCGGCGGCGCTCCGCGTCCTGGGCCGCGACCAGGCGTTGCCGCGAAGCCCGGAGCTCCTCGATCAGCCGGACGTTGCGAAGGATCAGGCCGGCCTGGGCGGCGAGGTCGCCGATCAGGCGCTCCTGGGTCGGGGTCATCGGCTCGGCGGGCCGCATGGTCACCCCCAGAGCCCCCAGCAGCTCGCCGCGGTGGCGGACGGGGAAGGTCGTGCCGTCCCCGGCGAGCGGTTCGATTTCCCCCGAAGCCGCCGCCACCGCCGGCTCCTGGTCCTCCAGCCTGGGCCATGCCGCGGCCAGCCGGACCTCCGACCCGATCCGGAGCCAGACGGTGGCCCGCTCGGCGCCGGTCCCCCGCCCCACCATCTCCGCCATCCGGGGCAGGACGTCGTCCGTCGAGTAGCTCGCCGAGATGCGGTCGGAGAACTCGGACAGCACCTCGTAGGGCGTGGCCCGCTCGCCATAGACCACCCGGTCGGCGAACCGGCGGGCCCGGGACCGCAGCGGCTGGAAGGCGATGGCCACGATGGCCGCCGCGGCCAGGGTCAGGGCACCGTTGCTCCGGCTCCCCACCGCCGCCCCGATCCCGACGACCACGGCCAGATACACGAGCGTGGCGAACGCGCCGAGCACGCCGATGACGACCGTCTTCTTGACGACGACGTCGAGGTCGTACAGCCGGTACTTCAGGACCGCGACCCCCGAGGCAAGAGGGATCCCCAGTGCCAGGACGGAGATGATCCCGTACCAGAAGAGATCCCCCAGGATGGTGTTGTTATTCAGCGCCACGCCGAGCGGAAGCACGGGGATCAACAGCACCGCGGCGGCGCCTGTGTAGGCCAGCCACCGGACCTGCTGGCGTTCGACGCCCTTCGAGCGGCGCAGGCGCAGGACGACGGAGGCCGCGGCCGCGATGCACGCCGCGAACAACACCAGCAGCGCCAGCCCGGCCGCGTTCCCGTTCGGCGACAACCACCCGATCCGGATGGGGTTGGGGACGAGGCCCCCATGGAGCAGCAGCCGGTTGCCACCGGTCCCGCTGGACGTGTCGGGGGCGACGAACTCGATCAGCGGCGCCAGTGCGCCGGAGGCGGCCGCCGCCCACACCACGACCCGCCACCTCCGCGACAGCGGCGTGCCGTTCGGGAACAGCAGGAACACCAGGGCGATCGGCCCGAACAGCGACAGGAACAGCCAGTTCTGGGCGAACCCGAACCAGTTCGGAGCGGGGAGCGAACCCGGCACGAGGAATCGGCCCCGGATGGCGTACTCCTGCGAGAGGGGGATCATCGCGAAGGCCACCGCCATGAAGCAGAACAGCCAGCCGATGGGGTTCGAACGCTGCCGCCGGGCGATGAGGCCGCCGACCGTGGAGTAGGCGGCCGCAGACAGCCACATCACCGCGTAGAGGAATCCGGTGTTGACGTCGATGGTCGAGCGGTTCGCCACGGTGAGCCCGACCCCAGCCGCCAGCAGGGCGAACGCCACCCCCCACACGGTCCAGGTCACGCGCTTTGCCAGCCGGGCGGACATCACGGGTCGATTGTCCGTCTGCAGCCCCACCGTGGGAAGGGGTCTACCGCGAATCTCTCCCGGGAGGCTGCTTCCCGCGGCGGGAGGTGGCTACTACGAAGGGTTGCGGATGATCAGGGCGTCGCCCTGGCCGCCGCCGCCGCACAGGGCGGCGCCGCCGAATTCGACCCCCCGTCGGCGCATCTCGTAGGCGAGGGTCAGCACCAGCCGGCACCCGCTCATCCCGATGGGGTGACCGAGCGCCACCGCGCCACCGTTCACATTCACGATCTCCTCGTCCGCGCCGAGCATCCGGGCGGCGTTGAGAGCGACGGAGGCGAACGCTTCGTTGATCTCCAGGAGCCCGAGGTCGTGGACGTCCTTGCCGGCCTTCTTCAGCGCGTTCTGCAGGGCCAGCGCCGGGACCGTGTGGAGCCAGGCGTAGCGTTCGGCGCTCATGCCGTGGGCCACGATCTCGGCCATGGGCTCGAGACCCAGGGCGTCGGCCCGCTGGCGGCTCATGACCACGACCGCCGCGCCGCCGTCGCTGATCTGCGAGGCGTTCCCCGCGGTGATCGTCCCGTCCTTCTTGAAGGCCGGCTTCAGGGCGCTCAGGGACTCGGCCGTGGTGTCGGGCCGGATTCCTTCGTCCTTCGCCACGACCACCGGGTCGCCCTTGCGCTGCGGGATCTCGACAGGGACGACCTCCTCGGCGAACCGGCCCTCGTCCCACGCCATCGCGGCGCGCTGATGCGAACGTGCCGACCAGGCGTCCTGCTCCTCGCGGGTGATCTCCAGCTCGCTGTTCACCTCGTCGGAGCTGTCGCCCATGTGCTGGTCCGTGAAGGTCGACCACAGGCCGTCGTAGACCATGGAATCGACCAGCTCCGCGTTGCCCATCCGGGCGCCGAACCGGGCGCTCGGCAGGAGGTACGGCGCGTTCGTCATGGACTCCATCCCGCCGGCCACCACGACCTCGATCTCGCCGGCCCGGATCAGCTGGTCGGCCAGGGCGATGGCGTTCAGCCCGGACAGACAGACCTTGTTGATCGTGATCGCCGGGACCTCCTTGGGGAGCCCGGCCAGGATGGCTGCCTGGCGGGCGGTGATCTGCCCGGCCCCGGCCTGGATGACCTGGCCCATGATCACGTAGTCGATCTGGTCGGGCGCCACGCCACTCCGTTGGACCGCATGCGCGATCGCGTGGGCGCCGAGCTTCACGGCGGGGAGGTCCTTGAAGCCGCCGGCGAACCTGCCGATGGGGGTCCGGGCTCCGGAGACGATGACGGAGGACGTCATAGGTGTGGGCTCCTTTCAGCGCGCACGAAGGCACGGATCGAAGGTGTTCGTCCTCCATTCTACGAGCGACGCTCGGGGCAACGTGCTGCCACATCGGGCCTGCGTGAGGAGAGGCGTTCCGGTCGATTCTTGCAGTCTAGGTGGAGTGCGGGATCACGATGACGGGTCCGGAGCCCGGGGAGTCGTCGCCGTTCGAATCGGGCACCTCCCCGTTCCCGGCGAGCACCCGGATTGGCTCGCTCAGGTCCACCGCCGGTGCGGAGGTCTCGGGCGAGGGTTCCCGCCTGGCCATCGCCGCGTGGATGACCTGCAGGATCTCCTCCCCCACCAGTTCGTCGCGGGCGAGCAACGCGTCCCGGAGCGCCTCGAGGATGTCGCGGTTCCCTTCGAGCACGACCCTGACCAGCTCCTTCTGCCGCTGGAGCAGTCCGTCGACCTGCTGGCGGGTCTCGTCGAGGCCGAGGACCCTGCCGACCAGGTTCGTGCGGTTGACCACGCTGGCGTCCACCGCCTCGTAGGAGATGAGCGAATCCGACATGCCCAGCGCGCCCACCATGAGCGCGGCCGTCTGGGTGGCCTGCGCGAGGTCGGCGCCGGGCCCGGTCCCGCTCTCGCCGAGGAACAGCTCCTCCGCCGCCATCCCGGCAAGCATGATCCCCAGTGCGGCTTCGAGCTCCGAGCGCGAACGGGTGAACCGCTCCTCGGTGTCGGTGTGCGCGAGCAGCCCCAGTGACGTCCGGCGCTTGATGATCGACAGCACCTCGAGCCGCCTGGTCGTCCCCAGGACGAACGCGGCCGTGGCGTGTCCGGCCTCGTGGGTGGCCACCGCCCGGCGCTCCTCTTCGGTGTACACGCTGATCTGCTTCAACCCGACCTCCTCGGCCAGCTTCGCCTCGTACACGTCCGAGAGGTTCATCCCGTTCCGCCCGTCGCGCAGCCCGACCAGGAGCGATTCGTCCATCAGGTGCTCGATCATCACCGGCGTGTAGCCGAACGTGTCGTGGGCCAGCCGCTCGCGGGCTCCCTCGTCGTCGAGCTGCTCGTGGTGTGACTTGCGGGCCAGGAAGAAGTCGATCAGGTCCCGCCGGTCGGCCTTGGTCGGCAGGTCGAAATACAGCCGCCGGTCGAAGCGCCCCGGCCGGAGCAAGGCCGGGTCGAGGGAATCGGCCCGGTTCGTCGCCGCGATGAGCAGGATGTTGTTGTAGGTCGGCTTGCCGGACTTCAAGGTCTTCCCCTCGGGGAGGTAGCCGTCGATCCACCGGTAGATCCGCTCCTTGAACCGCTGCCGGAACACGGGCTGGTCGAACGACTGCATCTGGATGAGGAGCTCGTTCACCACGCCGCTCGAGCCCTCGGTGAGGGTGTGGGAGACCGAACGGTCCAGGCCGGCCGGCGGGGGGCTCATCCCCAGGCCGCCGCGCGATCCGCCGATCGCGTCGATCTCCTCGATGAACCCGATCGCGCCGCCGCTCCGGCGGGCCTCCTTCCGCAGCGCCTTGAAGAACGCGCGGATCTTCACGGCGGTCATGCCGTAGAACATCGACTGGAACGCGGGGGCGGAGACGAACAGGAACGGGACCCCGGCCTGCTTCGCCATCGCCTTCGCCAGGTACGTCTTCCCGGTGCCCGGCGGGCCTTCGAACAGGATGCCCCGCCGCGGGGTGCCGCCGAGCACCTCGCGGAAGGTCGCGTAGCCCAGGAACACGTTCAGGCTTCGAACCACTTCGTCCACCGGGCCCCCCAGGCCCTTGATCTCGGAGAGCCCGATCTCGATGTGCTCGGGGCGGATGAGGATGTGCGGCGAACGGCTGCTCATGAGCATCGGGATGACCAGCACCCCGCCGAGCAGGATGATGAGCAGGATCGGTGGGAGCCACGTCGCCGCGTCCGGGCCGAGCTTCGGCGGGGACAAGGGGTTGCCCCCGAGATACCGGTAGAGGAGGAACGCGCAGAGCCCGACCAGGGTGATCGAAGCGCGTAGGAGCCGCTTGCGGCGGTTCCGCTCGCGGATCCGGGTCACGTCCGCGAGCCCGGCCTTCAGGAGCTTCGACTCGCCGAGCACCGCGACCAGATGGTCCGTTTCTCTCTTGCCGCTGATGGCTCCGCCACCCCGATTCCTGTATAGGAGCTGGCACTTCGCAGAGCTGGGCGCTCGGACCTCCACATCGTACCCAGGGCAGAGGGTTTGCGCATAGGCCGGAGGGCCGAAAGCTCTCGGTCCTTCGTACGGGGCCGGATGCGGACGAGACCTCGCCCGATGCGTCGGACCGGCCCGCGGGCCTGCGGGCGTTCATGACAGATCATCGAACAAGAGGCTATGGTGGGACGGCAGACCCTTCCACGCCCGGGGTCGTTCCGAGGAGGTCCACCGTTGCCTCGAAAGAAGCAAGAGCCTGTCGACACCGATGTGGCGCGGGCCATCGGCGGCTTGTTGCGAGGCCTCAGGCGCACGGCCGGCTATCGTGCCGTCAAGGACGCGGCATCCGTGAAAGGTTGTCCGGCCGCTCAGCAGACCATCTACGCCTATGAGCGCGGCGGGCTCGTCCCGTCCCTCAAGCAGTTCATGGAGCTGGTCGAGTTCTACGCGTTGAATACGGAAGGCGCTCCTCCCGAGATCCGGTACCAGGCCGTCGCGGCACTGGTCGCCGCGCTCTCCACGCCCGCATATCTGATGCCCGACGTCATCGGCCTGATCCAGCGCCTGCAGCCCGAACCGGCCGCCGGCCGCCGGCGCCGCAAGCGGTGACCGAGCCCGAGGACTCGGCGGTGGCCGGCTCGATGCTCACGGACGTCGACCACATCGGGATCGCGGTGCGCGACCTCGACGCAGCCGTCGAGGAGTATCGGAGGGCGTTCGGCGTGGAGCCGGTGCACCGCGAACGCGTTCCTGACCAGGGCGTCGAGGAGGTCCTGTTCCGGGTCGGCACCTCCTACATCCAGCTGCTGGCCGCCACCGGGCCCGACACGCCGGTGGGCAGGTTCCTGGGCCGCTCTGGTGAAGGCGTCCACCACGTCGGCTATCGCGTGGAGGACCTGCCTCGCGTCCTGGCTGCACTCAAGGTCGAAGGGGTCCCGCTGGTGGACGAAGCTCCCCGGCCGGGCTCGCGCGGGACGATGGTCGCGTTCGTCCATCCCAAAGGGTTCCGTGGGGTGCTCGTCGAGCTCGTCCAGGAACCCGCGTAGCCGCTTCAGCAGCGCACATGGCAGCTCGCCGCGGTCTCCTCGTCGACTACGGCGGCGTCCTGACCACCTCGCTCGCGGTGAGCTTCGGGGCGTTCTGCGTGGAGACCGGCGTCGATCCCGCCCGGCTGAAGGAGGTGCTGGCCGCGGCGTACGCTTCGGCACCCCCCGGATCGGATCTCGATGGGCTGGTGGTCTCGGTCGAGACCGGCCGCCTGCCCGTGGAGGAGTTCGACCGGAAGCTGGCCGCTGCACTGTCTCAGGGGTTGGAGGTGCCGCTCGAGGAGACCGGGCTCGCCGCGCGGATGTTCGCCGGGGCCGGTCCGGACCCGAAGATGACGTCCGCCGTCTCCGCGGCACGGGCGGCGGGGATTCGAACCGCGCTGGTCTCGAACACGTGGGGCCGGCACGCCTACCCGGACGGCCTGACGGGATCGTTCGACGCGATGATCCTGTCGGGCGAAGTCGGGGTCCGCAAGCCCGATCCGGAGATCTACCTGCTGGCCGCCGAACGGATCGGCCTCGCCCCAGAGGAGTGCGTCTTCGTGGACGACATCCCGGTCAACGTGGAGAGCGCCCGGGCGTTGGGGATAGCCGGCGTCCTGCACCGGGACGCGGCGATCACGATCCCGAAGCTGGAGGCGCTGCTGGAGGTCCTGCTCGCCTAACGGTCTGCTCGTGGCGGGGGGGGCGGGCCCG
>DHWS01000056.1:30989-31256 GCA_002413305.1 Actinobacteria bacterium UBA5176
GGCGGCTCGGACCCGGTCCAGCGTCCGCTCGATCTGCGCCAGGTGGAACAGGCCATGCCCGGCGATCAGCCGGAACGAGAGATCCAAGCTCTCCGGGCCGCGTTCGGCGTGCATCCCCACCCGTTCCCGTTCCTGCTCGGACGTCCGTTCCCACAGCGCCAGGTTGGCCTCCCGCAGCACGTCGAAGAACGCGAGGAGCTCTTCCGGGTCGGCGTCCTGGTGGCCGAGGCGTTCGACCCACAGATCCTGGTCGTAGCCGATCAGCGG
>DHWS01000129.1:0-2672 GCA_002413305.1 Actinobacteria bacterium UBA5176
CGTCGACGGCGGTGGTCTGGCCCGCATCGGTGTGGTCGATGTTCGGGACGAGGTCCGTCGACTGGCCGAGCGGGATCGTGGTGCCGTCTGAGATCTGTCCGCTCGTTACTCCGTTGCATCGCTGGTCGGCCACACACAACGCGCCGAGAAGGTCGTCGAAGGAGTGGTTCTCTTCGTACACCACCACGATGTGTCGGATCGGCGTCGACAGTCGGACCAACGAGGAGGGGGCGGGCTTCGGCGGCGGGGTTGGATAATTTCCGAATCGGAAGAAGTAGAGCGCGCCGTTGTCGGAGCCGACGTAGACGAAGCCGTTCGAAACGGCCGGCGATGAGTCCACCGGCGAACCGATGGTGAAGCTCCACAGCTGGACGCCGTTCCGGGCGTTGAAGGCGTACAGCTTGCCGTCCGTCGACCCGACGAACACCGCTCCTCCAGCCACCGCCGGCGCTCCGACGATCGGCCCCCCGGTGGTGGCGGTCCACACCGGCTGACAGGGCGGAGTCGCACACTTGATGGTGCTGAAGGCGTACAGCTTCCCGTCATCTGTCCCCACGTACACGTCGCCGTAGGCCACGGCGGGCGAGGATTCGATCGGGGCGCCGGCCGTGCCGGTCCACAGAGGCGAGCATGTCGCCCCGCCGGTTCCGCACAGGGAGTTGAACGCGTAGAGGGTGCCAGCCTCCGACCCGATGTACTCGACGAACCCGGTGATGGCCGGAGAGGAGACGACCGGCCCGTCCGCGTGGGCGGTCCAGGCGAGGGCACCCGTCGAGGCGTTCAGGGCATCGATCGTGCCGTCTGAGGAGGCGGTGTACACGTTCCCCCAGGCGAGCGCGGGCGAGCTCTGAACCTTCGCGCCGATCGGGACTGACCACACCGGGGAACACTGAGCGAGGCCGCATCCTCCCGGCTTGAACGCGTACAGGCTGCCGTCATCCGATCCGGCGTAGAGGTAGGTGCCCAGCGCGGGCGATGCCTCGACGGCTCCACCGGTCGCTCCGGTCCACAGCGGATTGCAGGTGGCCCCGCCGGTCCCGCAGTTGTTGCCCACGGCGTAGACGTCCCCGTCCGCCGATCCCACGTAGACGCTCGCGCCGCTCACCAGCGGCGAGGACGTGACTGCGCCGCCCGTGACCAGCTTCCATGTGGGGGAACACGGCGGTGCGAAGCATGCGGTCGGCGGGAAGGAGTAGAGGTCGCCGTCGCTCGAGCCCACGAAGACGCCGCCGGAACCGATCGCCGGCGAGGACCGGATGGGTCCCGTGGCGAGCCCACGGGCCACCTTGATGAGTTGGGAGGCGTTCAGTGGCGTGATCAGGTTCTCGAAGGGGTTCAGGCCTACCCGGGAGGACTGATAGCCCGACTGCACCCACGGCGTCGAGACGACGAACGGGGCCTGGGCGTTGATGCCACCGGCATCGAGGGCGGTCACCCAATGCGTGCCGGGCACGGCCAGCGTCGGGACCTGCAGTCCGCGGGACGGAAGCTTGCCGCTCGAGTCGGTGACCGCGGAGCCGATGTCCATCTTGTCGAAGAACACGTCGACGGTGTCCGCGGCCGAGAAGCCCTGACCCGACACAACGAACGACCGGGTCGGGGTACCCGCAGCCGGTGAGAGCGCTATGGATGGCGGACCCAGCTTCGGAACTACGGTCCACGCTGTGGAAGGCGCCGCTAGCAAGCCAGGAGCAACGAGGACAGCGCATGCGGCAGCGAGGCTGACCCACCCGTGGTGCCTGCCCATCGACTTCTCCCTCGCATCGCCCAGCCAGACCCGCTAATTCTGAGGCCGCAGGCGCTCAGCCGTCCAGGGAAGAGACAACAAAACTCCAGCAGGGAAATTGCCTTCTCCACCTCGGTGTCGTTCAGGGCTGCCGTTCTTGGTTAGCGCGTCTGACTGGTGGTCAGCAAGGATTCACCGGAGCCGTTTCGCGAAACCACACGGGCCAGCGCGGAGGCCCTTCCGAAAGCCGAGACGATGATGTTCCCGTCCGAACACGCGGCGAAGGATCAGACGGGGCTGGGAACGGCACGGGTCTCCTTCCCCAGGCAAGTGGAGTCGCATGCCATCGGTGCCCGGCGGCGAGCGGATCAGAGCTGAACCCTTGAGAAGCATCGCGGCGCATCGTCGAGGGTCCAGGTCAAGTGGCGAACCTGAGCCTCCGCACCCGTAGGTCATTCTCCGCGGAAGAATCACCCGGAGTATGGTGGGGGTTCAGGCCCGAACGCCTTTCACGCCCAACGTCCACAGGGCGCTGTAGAGTCCAGCAGGCTCCCACTCCCCCAGAAGAACCCCGTACTCCCAGCGGAACCGCTGGGCGATGAGGGCAAGCCCGAAGAACAACGGGGGCGCCTCGACGATGAACCGCGGGATCGCGAGATAAGTCGTGGAGGCATTCGACAGGACGATCGTCACGGCGAGGTAGGCCGCCGCCGGCCTCCATTCGCGGAGTCGCGCCAGGAAGGGTGCGGCAACGAGGCCCACCGCGCTCACGACGAGCGCCGCCCCCGCGCCCACCAGCGCGGTGAACGTGTGCATGGACAGCGCTGCACGAAGCTCGCTGGCAAACGGGATGCCGATTCTTTTCCCCCATGCCTCCTGTCCCTTGAGGAACGCGAGGGCGTTGCCGCTGACGCGATGATCGACGACCGCCAGGACCGCGAAGCCC
>DHWS01000129.1:2876-3726 GCA_002413305.1 Actinobacteria bacterium UBA5176
ACGCGCCCGAGCCGGCGAGCCATGCGAGCCTGCGGACGGTCCGTCTCTCTGCCAGCCACACGCCCACCGCGAACGGCACCACAAGCACGATCCCCGGGGGGCGGGCCAACCCGGCGAGTGCTCCCCAGGCGAGCGCGTTGCTCCACCGCAGGCGGTCCACGGCATCCAACGAAAGGGCGGACAGGAGGACGAACAGCGACGCCGCGCGGAAGGCGACGAAATACGGCGTGAGCGGAACGAACGCGGCCAGGAGCACGGTGATGCGGGCGGCATCAGGAGTGAGGTGCCTGCGGCCCCACGCATACAGGACGAGAAGAACCCGAAGAAGGAGAGACTGGAGATCGCATGGCTCACCCACGGGATCGGGATCCTTGCAAGCTCATGGATCCAGCGAGTGAGGTACGGATAGAGCGGAAAGAACGTCCAGTTGTGCTGGTGGGCCGAGGTGAACGGCACGCGATCGTACCCGTGAACCGCGATGGAGTAGTACCAACCGCCGTCGGAGTTGAGGAGCGCGCGCCGCAGGAACGTGGCCCACGGCTTGGATAAGCGTGGCCCATGGTGGGCGAGCGCGGGGATCGCCAGGACCGTCAGGAGGTAGAGAACCCGCGATCCGATGAATGCGGCAACCGGCGTTCGCCACCTGGTCCACAACGAGCCCTCTGCTTCCATCAATGTCCGCCACCGAGGAATTGGATGCGTAGGGGCCGCCCCCGTTGATAAGGGATGCATAGTGGTACGGACGCTGACATCCGGAGGCTGCCTTGGGATCGGGGACGCACACCGTGAACCGGCCGTCCTTGGCCGGGATGCCATTCGCCCCAGGATAGGTCCCGAAGTAGGAGTCGAA
>DHWS01000129.1:3911-27497 GCA_002413305.1 Actinobacteria bacterium UBA5176
CGTGCTTGATCTTGTGGATGCCCCTCCCGGTCACGATGATCGCCGAAAGGGAGCTCGGTGGGCTGCCGGCAGCCGTGGGCGGGAGCGCCGTGGGTGGCCCAGTTGTGCACGACACCGCCCCGAGCGCCGCGGCCAGCACTGCGGACGTCAAACGCCGACGTGAGGATCGACGAGAGCGCGACCGGGGAGACACTGGAGGCGCACTATCAGCCGAACCGCGCGTTTCCTCTGTCGTGTTCGCTTGCCGGGCTTCGTGCGGCACTGAGCACGCCTGGTCGGATGGGGACGCGCTTCGGCGTCTGTCCCTCCTCGGCTTTCGAGGATGGATTGCCACCACATGGTCGCCAATCGTGCCGTTCGCCTCGAGCCTGACATCGAGGCGCTGTATTTCAAGCCAAGCTGGCTGTCTCCTACGTCCGAGCGCGGCACAAGTCGTGGTGCCCACGAAGGTCAGTGAGTCCATGAGCCAAACCATCGGACGCCGGCAAGCCTGGCGCCGAGGCGCGAGTGTGGCGGCCGGACGCGGCGCCGCGCCGAACTCCGCTACTCGGCGGCCGGTTCGGTGCGCAGGACGGCGGCNNAGCTCGTCACGTTGAGCGACCTGATGTCCGGCGAGCCAGGTGCGATCCACTCGGGGCCTTCGTCGCCGCCCATGGGCACCCGGTGAGGATCCGCTACTTGGCGGCGGGTTCGGTGCGCAGGACGGCGGCCGTCGAGGGGACCGGGATGCGAAGGACCGCCCCGCTCGACCCGTGGTGCGCCGGGGCGGGCTGGGGCGCCTCCTCGCGCGAGGTCGCTCGCGCCTCCCGCCACCGCATCACCGCGTACACGGCCACGGGCGGCAGGTACTGGAACCCGGCGGAGGCGACCCATTCGGACAGCATGGTGTGCAGCCGGACGAAGCCGAAGACCGAGCCGGAGAACGCGATGACGGGCAAGGTGAGCCGGTTCTCGTCGATCACCGCCACCAGCGCCAGCGGCCCCAGCATGTACCAGTACAGGAACCAGGGCGTGAGGTAGAAGTACGCCACCAGCACGACGACCGTCATGTACCAGAGGTCACGTTCGGTGCGAACCCGCAGCACCGCCCACACGGCGATCAGGATCAGCACACCGGCCACCACCGGCCGGATGACGTTGTGTGCGGCGTACGGGGTGGTGTAGCCGACGGCGTGGAACAGGTGCACCAGAAGCAGCTGGAGGGTGCCGGTGAACGACAGGTTCGTGAGCCCGGTGGCCTGGATCAGTCCCCGGAGGGTCCGCAGGCCCGCCCAGTAGGGCCAGTACAGGACCGCGCCGATCGCGGCGGCCAGGCCGGCCTGGCGGCCCGCCCGCAGCCAGCCGCGCTCCCGGATCACCAGGACCAGGTGAAGGAGCAGGGCGACCGCGGCGTAGGCCTTGACCAGCGATGCCAGCGTGAGCAACACGGTGGCGAGGGCGGTGTGCCCCCGCCGGCGGGCCAGCACCGCGCCGAGGAACGCCGCCCCGACGGCCACGTCGGCCGCCCCGGCCAGGGGGACCGTTATCAGCACCAGTGGGTTCCACGCGAAGGCGAGCAGTCCCCAGCCGGCCGACGATCGCCGGTCTGTTCGATCCCTGGTCAGCGTGGCGATCAGCGCCATCACGGTCACGTCCAGGGCTAGGATGACCAGCTTGAGGGAGACGTAGGCGACCGTGAGGCTGTGCCCGGCGATCCGGGCGACGCCGGCGGTGACCAGCATCCACGCCGGGCCGTAGACGCTGGTCTGGTTGTGCCAAAGGCTCCACGGGAACCACGGATCGGCCCAGAACCGCCTCGGCTGGACGAGGTAGGGGTTCACGTGGTGGATGGCCTGCATCTTGCCGTAGAAGAGGTACTGGTAGAAGTCCTGCGACTGGGGGAGCGGGGCGAAGAGCACCAGGAGATGGAGGAGGAGCGCCCCTCCCACGATGGCCCACATCGGGATGCGGCTCCCCTTCCGCCACGCCCGGAGGACGAGCACGTAGGGGATGAACAACAGGAGGATCTGGCGGCCGTATTCGAACGTGTTCCGGTTGAAGCCCACCTTGTAGTAGATCCCGGGGGAGAGCGCGGGACGGATCAGGAACCACGATCCCAGGACGCCGAAGCCGACGAACAGGACGGACACCCAGAGGGCGACCGACCGATCCTTGCTTTGCTGCCCAGGGTGCGCGTCCAGAACCTTCATCGACCTCGTCGTTCCTTGCCGCCGGAGACGGCCGAAAGGGGCCCGCCGGTGGCTATGTTCCCATGTCCCTGTCGTTCCATTCGCGCCGTCCACGTTGAGAAACGGTGACGGAGGCTGTGGCCGCCCTGGTCGGTTCCCATGAGGCTCCGATAGGATGTGCCACCTCCGGCCGTCTCCCGGGGGCCCGAGGGCGGCCCATCCGAGAGGAACGGCGCCGTGGCGAACCAGCGATCCTGGACCCGCTTATCGCTCGTCCTGCTTCTCGCGGCATGCGCGGCGTGCAGCAGCGATCGCGCCGCCGGGCCGAAGGCAACGCCCGGGAAGCCGTCGCCGCTGCCCCAGATCGACGTTGAGCAGGGGATCGTGTACTCGACGGTGTCCCACAGGGGACTCCTGATGAACGCCTATTCGATCGAAGGCGCGCGGAACCTGCCCGCCGTCATCGTGCTGCACCCTGGCGGGTTCATCGCGGGCGACCGGGGGAGCGTGACCGGCCTTGCCCGGAATCTGGCCCTCGCCCACTTCGCCGCCTTCACGATCGACTACCGGATCGCGCCCTACCCGGCCGCTGTGTACGACACGATCGCGGCCATCAAGTTCGTGAAGGCGAGCGCCGAACGGTTCCATCTCGACGCGGCGCACATCGCGCTATTCGGCGTCTCCGCGGGCGGGACCATTGCCGCGTCGGCCGCGGAGCTCGCCGGGCCGCCTGCCGCGGTGCAGGCCCTGGTCTCGTGGTCTGGCATCTTCGACCTTCGCAAGGCCGAACAGCAGCAACCCGAGATCTTCCCGTTCCTGGTCGACGACTACGTGTTCGGTTCCAGCCAAGCCAAGGGCTCCCCTGCCCGGGTCGGGAAGGCGTCTCCCATCGGCCAGGTCCATGCCGGTGGACCGCCCACGCTCGTGGCGAACGCGCGGGTCGAGCTCGTTCCGCTGGAACAGGCGCAGGCCTACGTGGCGAAGCTGCAGCTCCTGGGGACGCCGAGCCAGCTGCTCACGCCCGCGATCGGCCACGCGATGGCCTACCTGGGCACGGCGCTCGGTCCCACCGTCTCGTTCCTGAACCGGTTCCTTCGGTCCGGGCTGACCGCGTCCCCTCCCTCCCCCTCCCCTTCGCTGTGAGTGCCGACCGGGCGCTCGCCGTGGCCCGTGCCCGGCGGGCGTTCCTGCTCTCCGGTCACCCGAACGCGTCCTGGAGCGTGGTGCTCGTCGCGACCGTGGAGGTGCCTCCGCTCGCCTCGGAAGTGCGGTCCCGGCTCGAGCAGGTGTTCGGCTCTCGGCCGGACCTGGGTCCGGTGCCCGACGTCATCAGCGTGGCGGCCGGTGACGGCGGAGCGATCCGTCGGAGGTTCGCCGACCGTCCGTACCTGGACGACGAACCGGGCGTCCGGGTCGGTCTGGCGGACGAAGGCCCGCGGGTGCTTTTGGCCGCCCACCACGGACTCCTGGACGGGCTCGGCCTGGTCGCCCTGATGGGCGTGACCCTGGGCGAGCCAATGCGAAGCTCCGCGAAGGGACTCGGCGATCGTTCGTCCACTCGATCGTTCGGCGCCACTGCGGTGGCGCGTGTGTGGGAGGCGCTGGTCCGGCCACCGGACCGCGTCGCGCCGGCCCGCTCGGAGCCCGCCGAGGACGGCGACCACCTGGCCGAACGGGAGTGTCAGCGCCTCTCGGGGGGCACGGCGGGCCTGATCGCCGCCGCCCGGTCGGCGACCGAGGCGTGGAACCGTAAGCGGCACGAGCGCGTGGAGCGGTTCGTGGTGGCCGTGGGAGCCTCGCGGCGGGACGGGGGCGACATCGACCTGCACGAGGCGTCGACGTACCTGCGGTTCCGGCCGGGGCGCGGGGAGGCCGATGTTCGGGCGCAGCTCGCCGCGGCTCGGCCACAGCCCGGCGGCCCGACGCTTCGAACTCTCGGTCCGCTGGCTCCCGTAGCCGGTGCCCTGTCCCGCAGGCTCGGCTCGACGATGCTCGTCTCGAACCTGGGCGCGCTCTCGGGGCCCACGGGCCTCCTCCGAGTGGAGTTCTATCCGGTCTCCCACGGCCGGTCGGGGGTGGCGCTCGGCGCAGCGTCGACGACAGGCCGGACGGTGCTCACACTGCGAGCCCGGCGCAGCGATTTCGACGAGTCGGACCTTCAGCGATTGCTGGGGATGATCGCCGAACGCCTCCCCCGGCCGGGGGCGTGAATCCTTCGTCTCAGCCGATGTATCCCAAGTCGGTCAGGTACTTCGTGATGAGGGCCTCTTCCTGCCGCGTGTACGGGGAGCCCTCGGTCGCGGCCGCGACTTCCGGGTGGAACGAGCTCGTCACGACCGCCGGACTGGCCGGGCCGAACAGGTCACGGCGGGCCTCGCCGTCCAGGCCATCCGGGACGGCGGCGCCGGCCGCGTAGAGGAGCGTGGGCAGCACGTCCACCACGTTCGCTCGGACCCCTTCTGACGCGTGTACTCCGGGAGCCCGCAGGGCCAGCACCCCATCGGGATGGTGGCACCCCAGGGGGAGGTCGGTCATGCGCCGGAAGAGCTCGTTCGAAGCCATCGCGTCACTGACCTCCCACCGCCATCCGGCCGGCTCCACCACGAGGTCCGGCGCTTCGGCGGCGGCGGGCCCTCGGTAGACATCTTCGCGGCGGCGGATCGATGGGAACAGCGACTCCCCGGAGGGCGTCCGGGCGGCGCGCAGCACGGCCTCCAGCCGCTCCAGGACCGCGGCGGCCCGGCCGTGTTCCACGGATCCGTTCGGCTCTCGCCCGGCCAGGTTGACTGAGAAGCCCTGGGTCCCCAGGCGGTTGGCGTACGCTTCGGTCCTGCCGGGGTCGAACAACTGCTGGACCCGACGGCGGATCCGGTACGACAACCGGGCGGGGACGATCCTTCGGGCCAAGGATCCCAGCCCGCTTAGGTCGACGAGGCGCATCGCCCGCGCGCCGGTCTGGAGTGCCAACAGCCCCTCCCGCGCCAGCAGCTGGTTCCCGAACACGTACCCGTCCCAGCCCGTCGCCCCGTGGTCGGAGCACACGAGGGCCACGCCGTCCTCGCCAGCGTACGCGTCCAGCAGACCCACCACCCGGTCCACCTCTCGGAACGCGGCCGTGGAGGACCGTCGGACCTCCGCGGCCGCCGGTCTCCGGGACAGTGGTTCGGCCGGGTCGAAGTACTTGAAGTAGGCATGGTGCAGGCGGTCCGGCGCCTCCAGGACGGCCCACACCACGTCGACCGGCCGGTGCTCCAAGAGGTCGGCCAAGGCGATGAATCGTTCGCGGACGGTCGCCGCGATGCGGTCGGCCAGCGTAGTGTCCCGCCAGTCCTCGAACACTTCCACGCCGCTCGCCGGCGCGTAGCCGGGGAGCAGCGACCGCAGCCGGTCCTCGACCTCACGAGGGTGGGCGAAGCCGGTGATCTCTCGCCCGGTCGGCATCCATACCGCGCCGACCGCCCACCCGGAGACCGGGGGTGGCGGATAGGTGAGTGGCAGGTGGAACAAGCCCGTGGTTCGGCCTTCGACCTCCATGTACTGCCACAGCGCCGGGGAGCGGACCAGTCCCCAGTGCGACAGATGCGGCTCCGACCTTCCCTGCACGAACCCGAACACACCGTGCCGGCCAGGGTTGACGCCGGTGACGGCCGAGGTCCAGGCGGGCGGGGTGTAGGGAGGAACAGTGGACCGGAGGATCCCCCTTGCGGACCGGTCCAGCAGGCTGGCGAGGTTCGGCATGGTGCCGTCCTCGAGCAGGGGCCGAAGGACGGTCCAGGTCGCTCCGTCCAGGCCGATCACCGCGGCCCGGCGCATCAGGGCTCTCCAGACGCGCTCTCTTCAGCTACCGGAACGGCGAGGGCGCCGGCCGGCACCGGGGCGGGCGGTTCGGCGTTCGGGCCCAGCCCGCGAACGAGCGGGATCTCCAGAAATGCCGCCAGGGCGACGGAGGCGAGCCCGATGCCGACCAACAGATGGGCGACCCCGTGGCGCGAGACGAAGCCCGGCGTGACGTTCCCGAACGCGAGGCCCTGGACCAGCACCGAGAACGGCGCGGCGGCCATCGCACAGACGCCGAGCGCCCAGAAGAACGAGGGACTCCTCCACCGGATGCGCAGCGCCATCAGTGCGATCCCGATCAGGCCGCCGGCCAGCCCACCGAAGAAGTAGGTCGCATAGGCGAACAGGATGCCAAGAGCGATCCGGGTGACCCGCCCGGTCCTCCGGAGCCGCAGACCTCCGCCAGGGTGGCGCCCGCCGCGGTGGGAACCATGCGACCGTGAACCCTCGCCCCTCATCCGACCTACCCGCGGGCTCACGCTATGGTCCTTCGCCTTCGCCGCCGCCGCCAGCCGAACGAGGCAACCAGCACGACGAGCGGAAGCCCGAGACCCGAGACGGCGAAAGCCAGGTTCTGACGGGCCTGCGCTGCGTACGTGACCTGGATCGTGAAGTCGCCCGTCCGGGCAACGCGCCACCCAGCGGAAAATCCGTCGAGCACCAGCGATGGCCCGAGGGAGATGCCGCCGATCGAGGCCTGCCACGCCGTGGACACGTTCTGTCCGAGCACCAGATAGAAGGGCGCGGTGGCGCCCTTCACGTCCACCCGGTAGCCGGCGGGCGTTGCCTTGACCGCCGTGCTCGGGGTGGAGGGCGCCGTCGCCGCGGTCGTCGTGAACCCGGACCTGAGCGAGGCGGTGACCGGCTGGAGCACGCCGGAGATCCGAAGCTCGTGCTGGCCCGCGGCGAGGGAGAGGGCCCCGCTGTCGCAGGCAGAGATCTGGAACCGCCCACCGGTGAGGAGCTGGGTCGTGCCGGTTCCCAGGCGCACGGAGACCGGCCGCCCGTCCAACTCGACCCCCGGACCCTCGTAGCAACCCAGGGGGGTGCGAGCGGAGGGGAACCCGGTCAGCTTGACACCGGGGATGGTGAGTTCCCGGATGCCCGCCGGTGGCGGGATGGGGACCAGCGAGGTCGGGAGGCCGGCGGCCAGTACCGTGACCTTGACCGAGGACACGGTCTTCGCCGGGAAATGGACGGTCAGCTTGCCGTCTGTGGCCACCGGGCGGATCAGCTTGGTGCCGTCGGAGAGTTCGATTTGGACCTCGCGTAGCGCAGAGTGGCGAGCGTCGACGAACCCTAGCAGGGAGAGGTGGTCGAGCCTCTTTGCCGGGAAGCTGACCTGGATCCACTGGCCGCGCGTCCCGTTCGAGGTCCAGCCGGTGGCCGGATCGCCGTCGATGGCCAGCGAGGCCCGGTTCCCGATGTTGTTGTGGGCACGCCCGGAGGAGGTAGCCACCACGCTCGTGGTGCCGAGCAGCAGGCGGTCCACCTCCTGGTCCGGGACTCGCGGGTCGAGGCGAACCACGGCCGCCAGGTCGAACCCTCGCGAGGCCGGCACCTGGAAGATGCGATCGAGGCCTGTCTCCTCGTCGGGCAGGGACCCGTTCGACCGGCCCCGGTCGAACACGTAGGCCAGCGGTGCGGCCGACAGCAGCGACTGCAGGGAAGGGTTGCCGCGGATCGCGTCGAAGAGATCCGTCGGCAGGCGAAGGGCCTGGTTGACCGTGAGCCCGGGGATCGTGATGTCCTTCAGTCCGATCAGGCCCCCGAAGGGACCCGGCCGTACATTGGAGATCTGAAGCCGGATCGACCGCGTGGTGCGCTGCCCGAACGAGATCACGGTCAGGCCAGGGGCGACCCGGCGGGACACAACGCTGCCGTCCGAGAACATGAGCTGGATGCCCGTCAGCTGGCGGCTGCCCCGCCGCCCCACGTAGGGGTCCAGGGTCAGCCGGGAGACCGAGATGGGATGGTCGAACGAGATCTGGACCCACTGGCCGATCGGTGAGTTGAAGCCGTTGACCCCCCAGATCGTGCTGGGGTTGTCGTCGAACACGTTCTCCGGCTTGAGCCAGGGCTCGGGGGCGAAGGGCGAACCGTACCCCGAGGCGGAGATGTGGGCGCTTCCATTGGTGCCGGTCGAGGCGATAGCGACCGTCTGGGTGTCGACGCGGCCACCGAACAGGTTGTAGCCGACCGCCCGCCCGCCCTGGTCCGCGGGCAACGTGTAGGAGAAGTCCTGCCGGACGGCGCTGAAGTCCCACGTCCGGCGACGGTTCGAGTCGGTCACCACAAACTCCGGGCCGTCGGCGGCCAGAGCCTGGAGGCCAGCCGCGCTCAGGTTGCCCGAGTACAGGACCGGCTGATCACTCCCCAGCAGCCCCGAAGAGAGGACCGGTGACAAGCCGAACGCGTCGCCGCTCACGATCAGCGGCGAGCCGCTCT
Organism: Actinobacteria bacterium UBA5176; assembly: GCA_002413305.1. Taxonomy (GTDB): domain Bacteria; phylum Actinomycetota; class UBA4738; order UBA4738; family UBA4738; genus UBA4738. Next base: position 12,365 of record DHWS01000129.1, read on the forward strand.
CGGCCCGGATCACCGGGAGGGGGTCGGAGACCCGGAAGATCTGGACCGGGGGGAGCTTCTTCTCGGCCTTCGCCAGGTTCCGGTCTCGCTGAGAGAGCGACCCGGATCCCGGCACGTTCTCGCCGGGCTCCCCGAAGCTGGCCTCGGGCTGCAACCCCGGCTCGTGGGCCAGGATCTGCAGATCGGTGGGGCGGGCCGTGTTCGACCTGGCGAAGTCGAGGTCGTTTTGCAGGACCACGAAGGCCACCCCCATGCGGCGGAGCAAGGCCGCCGTCGCTCCCGGGACGCTCGGCCCGAGCTGGTACGGCTGTTCGGTGGCTGCCAGGAGGTCCGACCCGTACCGCTGCATGATCGGCAGGGCCGGCCGGCGGACGCTCGGGAGCTGAGGATAGGCTTCCGCGATCCCGCCCAGGGGTCCGCCCCAGCTGTAGTAGGCGAACAGTCCGCCCGGCGCGAAGAACACCCGATGGTTCTTCACCGCCTTCTGGAGATCCGCTTCCGCCTGCCGCCAGTAGCCCGGGATGGCTTTCGTCGTCCGGGAGTGCTGGTAGAGGTCGCCAGTCCAGAGCGGGTACGCGTTCAGGACGACCGAGGCGACCAGCACCATTGCGGCGATCAACGCCACCGGCCGCCAGGCCGCCCGAGCCCGTAGCCAGCCCCACGCCTCCGCCGCGCCGATGCCCGCCAACAGCGCGATGGACAACGCGAGCGTCGAGCCGAATTTGTAGGTGGTTCGAAGCCCCGATGCGCCCGGGATGGAGCTGTAGGCGTGCAAGAGGGCCTGCCCGAAGGGGGTCGAGCGGGTGACTGGATACGTGCCGGCCATGACCACCACGGCCAGGACGGCGAGCAGGACGAACAGCAGCCGCGTCCGCCACCTCGAGCGCCACGCGGCGGCGAAGGCCAGCACCGGGACGAGGAAGCTCGACAACACGAACACCGGCGACGTGAAGAACCGACGCAGCGTTGGGTACCAGGGTCCGAAGCGGTCGGATCCATAGAAGCCCCAGAACCCGAGGAGGCGGAGGCTTTCCGCGAAGCTGGACGTCAGGTTGATCACCTTCGGCTGCTCGCTGAACGCGATGTCGTTCGCCACGCCCTGCGTGGTGAGCCCGACCAGCCAGTAGAGGTTGATCACCACCGCAAGAGCGCCGGCTTTGGCGGCGAAGAGTGCGGCTTGCCCGGCCCGGACCGACCGTTCCACGAAGACGGCCCACAGCAGGAAGGCCGCCAGCGGGATCAACGCATAGACCTGCGGGGCGCCGTTGCCTCCACCCATACCGAAGAACACGAGCGCCACGACGGCCGGCCACAGCCAGCCCTTCGGTTCGCGGAGCCCTCGGATCCAGACCACCAGCAGCATCGGCAGGAGCGCGTAGGGGATGAAGACTCCGCTGCCGTGCAGGCCAAAGGCCAGTGTGTATGGGTTGAAGGCGTAGACCGCGGCCGCCAGGGGCTGGGCGATGGTTACCCGCTTCCCGTTGAAGAGGTCGACCAGCAGAACCATCCCGGTGGCGGAGGTGAACAGCAGGAGGCCGTGCCAGAGGCGTTCGACCGCCCAGACCGGCAGGCCGATCCCTCGGAAGATCGCGACGAACGTGGCCATCGGAAACAGCAGGCCGTCGTGCTGCTCGTGGCCGAGGTACGGACTGCTCTGCCAGACCTTGAGCGAGTTGATCAGGTATCGGGTGGGTGCGAACCATACCGGCAGCTTCGTGTCCGCGGCATACCGCCCGGCTTGCGAGAAAAACGGGGGGACGAAAGCGACCAGCAGCAGACCGATCCACAGCAGCCATCGCTGGAACCGGCGGCGGGACGATTCGTCGAGTCTCCGGTAGCGGGCGGCGACGCCCCGCACCGCGGCTGCCCACCTTCCGAATGGCCGCCGCAGGCCCAACCGCCGTTGCCCCGGCTTCGAGTCGCCGGGCGGCCCGCCGCCACCGCCTCCCCACCGCCGCTTCCAGATGGGCTGGTCGACGGTCGAACCGGGCACGCTCAACGCCGGTCACATCCTTGGCGGGTGCGCATCAGGCCCGCTCCAGCAGCAACAGGCAGTTCCAAAGCGCCACCTCCCGCAGCCCTGGCACCCGCGCGATCCACTGCTGGGACGGCCAGTACCGTGGCCCCGCGTAGTTCACCCGGAAGGCGCCGGTTCGCTCCAGGCCGCGAAGCGTCCGGCCGACGTGGACCGGGAACAGGTCCTGGCCGGGGATGTTGCGGATCGGCCCGAGGCGAACGTAGCCCCCCATCCTCCGGGCCGCGCGGATACCGAGGTAGTGCCAGGGCGAGAACTCGTGGCCGCCTAGTGGCCCGAACCACGGGGTCCAGGACAGGTACACCCACCCGCCCCGGCGGACCACTCTGGCCAGCTCGGCGATCACCGCCGGAGGCGAGGAGACGTGTTCGAGCAGGTTCGAACACACCGCTCCATCGAACGCGCCGGCGGCGAACGGGAGGAGGGTGGCGTCGGCCACCACGGGAGATGGACCTCCCAGTGGGCGCCGGTCCGTTGAGACAATCCTTGCCCCCGTCGGCTCTAGTGAGTGTCCCGAGCTGCCGTGGCCGCTCCCGAGGTCCAGTACTGTGGCCCCGCGCAGCTCGACGCGGCCGGCCAGGAACGAGCGGGTCTCGGCCGCCAGGTAATCGGTCAGCTCGGGGTAGGCGGCGCCCCTGGTCCGCAGCGTGCGGATGGCCAGGCGAGCCATCCCGCGGAAGGTCGGGGCCGGCGTCTGGGCCTCAGCCGTGGACGATGTCGAGGAGCGCACGCCCCTTGCCCTCCCATGGGTATCGGGCCAGCACGGCGGCCGAACGCGCCGATGGTCCGTCGTCGCGCCCGGCCGGCTGGTCGCTTCGAAGGGCCGATTCCATCGCGACGGCCCACGACCGGTCGTCCTCCCCGTCAACGAACGAGACGCCTGGCAGCCCGCCGAGCACCTCCTCCAGCACGGGCAGCCGCGAGGCCGCCACCGGCGCGCCGCAGGCGAGTGCCTCCACCGGCGGCAGGCCGAACCCCTCGTACTGCGTACAGAACACCAGGCCGCTGGAGCCCGAATACAGGGTGGCGAGATCCTCGTCCGAAACCCGGCCGGGGAGGACCACCGAGGCGGGCAGTGTGCCGAACTCGACCGAAGAGAAGTCGGTTCGGCGCGCGCCCACGGCGACGAGCTGGTGGGGAAGGTCCCGGACTAGGAGCCGGTGGGCCGCGACGGCCAGGGTGACCCGCTTGCCCGGCTGGGCCCAGCCCACCACGGTCAGGTACGGCCCCACGAGACCGAGCCGGTCGCGCAGCGCCTGGATCCGTGCAGCGGGCGCCGGCCGGAACGCGTCGTCGACCCCAGGCGGGATTACCGCGTCCACGCGCTGCCCAAGGGTCGCCTCCAGGTCGTCGGCCACGGTCCGGGTCAGCGTCACCCGGAACCGAGCCCGGCGGTAGGCCGCGGCCGAGAGCTTCCAGTAGGCCCCGGCCCACCCCGCCCGGTAATGACCGGGCAGCCGCAGCGCGTGCAGGTCGTAGGTCAGGACGAGGTTGTTCGATGCAGCCAGCGGGGCCAGGTTGCCGAGGTTCATGACGGCCCAGGCGGCCCGGGCCAGCAGCGCGAGGCGGGTCTGCTCCCAAGCCAGCCGCGTGTACCGGTTCCCGGTTACCGCGTTCGATCCAGCCCCGAACTCGGCCGGCCCCCCGGCGACCAGCACCTCGCCGGCCCCGCTCTCCACGAGGAGACGCCGAACCAATCCCCGAGCCACCCGCTGGACCCCGGTGACCGGTGGCCAGAGCGGGCTTCCGTTGACCAAGACGGGCGGCCGCGACCGATGCCCGGGGGCCCGTGAGGCCGAAGGAGCGTGCACAGGGGTCTCGGTGCTCAAATGGCCCTGACCACCCGGGCAGGATTCCCGGCCACGACGACGTTCGGGGGAACGTCAGACGTGACCACCGCCCGGAACCCGACGACCGAGTTCTCGCCGATCCGGACCCCTGGCAGCACCGCGGCCTGGCCACCGACCCACACATTACGCTCCAGCACGATGGGCGCACTGCGCGTCTCGGCGGCCGGATTGCGCCGCCGGTCGGCACTGATGGGGTGCATGTCGGTGTCCATGAGGTTCGCGTCCCCGAGGATGCAGTCGTCGCCGATCTCGATGAGCTCCGCCGCCTGGACCGTCGTGGCGTTCAGGCGAACGTTGCGCCCGATCACGATCCGCGCCGCAGGCGACCGAGTATAGAGGCGCGTCTTTCCCAGGAAGGCGTACAGGTTCGAACCGTCCCCGACGCTGACCGATCCCGCACCTCGGACGTCCAGGCGGAAGTTCGCCACGACCGACCGGCCGAATCGGACCCGGTCGCCGTGCCGGAGGCGGATGCGCGTCCGCATCACCCACGACAGTGCGTGCAATGCCGCCAGTCGAAGCGGCCCCAGATCGCGCAGTTCGAGCGGAACCTCGGAACGGTGGGTTTCCATCCAGTACGAAGTCTGCTGGCTGGGGTGCGTTCGTGCAATGCCTTCCCGGCGGTCCGGTGGCGGTCGAGCCTGCTTCGGATCGATCCCCGACACCTGGCGCTTGTCCCGCTTGATGGACTAAGTTGTAGGACTAACAGAGCTTTCGGGGGGACCTGATGCGAAGGACGATGGGTTTCGCGCTGTTCAGCCTTGGGCTGGTCTTGATATTCCTAGCGCCACTCGCGCGCTTCTACGTCACCCCCCGGGTCAAGAAGATCCCCACCGACTTCTACTTCCGCGAGGTGGCCACGGGCACGGGGACGTACCTGAACCCGGGGGCGAACTTCGCCGTCGTTGGTCCCGTCCCGGTCCAGAACGTCACGATCCAGAAGGGGAACCCCCAGGACAGCACGAAGACGGTGGCCGTGTGGGACCAGTTCACCAGCCTGTTCGACACGCAGAACAAGCACGAGATCACTTACGCGATCGACCGGCTCACCCTGAGACGGAAGGACGGGGTCAGCGTCAACTGCTGCGGCCAGAACGTGAACCGGACCGGGAGCCTGACGGCACTGTTCCCGATCGGGACGAAGAAGGAGTCCTACGACTTCTGGGACTCGAACGCGATGAAGGGCTACCCGGCCGCCTACGCCGGCACGACCACGCTCGACGGCCTGTCCGTCTATCGGTTCCACCAGCACATCCCGGCTCTCCAGATCAAGACCATCAACCTCCCTGGCAAACTCGTTGGCGAGCCGGACCAGGCTGCGGTCCACCTGCTGTGGATGTACACGACCGACACGGACATCTACGTTGAGCCGGTGACGGGCGGTGTCGTGCGGGGCGTCCAGCATGCCGACCAGTGGCTCACCGACTTGACCGGCGTCCGGAGGCTGACCGTCGCGAAGATCGACGCAGGCTGGGACCCCGCGACGATCAAGGACGCGGTCGACACGGCCACCGCCCAGAAGAAGCAGCTCCAGCTGATCTCGACCGGGCTGCCGGTCGGCGCACCCATCGTCGGGATCATCCTGATCGTTCTGGCGATCTGGCTGCTCTCCCGGCCCGCGAGACGGGTGCCAGCCACCACGCCGGACGCGAACACCGAAGCCGCCCCGGCGGCCGGGTAGCGCCCGGACATACCGAAGCCCGCGTTCAGAGCGCGGGACCGGACCCGGTCTCGTACCGTCCGTTCCCGGTACGGTCGGAAGGGTCGCTTGTGCGAAAACCCTGCGCTATGGTTACGCGACCGTTGGCCCTTTTGCGCGAGCTGCCATCAGAGGAGATGCCGACTGCGTAGGACGCTCGGGCTCATGCTGGTCGCCGTCGGGCTGGCGCTCATCTTCCTCGCGCCGCTCGCGAAGTTCTACGTGACGCCCCGGGTCCGGAAGCTGCCGCTCGACCTCTACTCGCGCAACGTCTCCGACGGCACTGGGACCTACCTCGACCCCGGGAAAGGGTTCGTCGACGTGGGTCCCGTCCACCTGCGGGACATCCGCATCGTGAAGGGCGATGTCTCCGCCGGGTCGCGGGGTGTCGCCGTGTGGGACTCGTTCGACAGCACGTTCGACGTCCAGAACCACCACGAGCTCTCCTATGCGATCGAACGGTACACGCTCGACCGGCGAACCGGGCAGAGCGTGCGGTGCTGCGGGGAGAACTTGGACCGGGGCGGGGCCCTGTCGTTGACGTTTCCGCTCGGGGCGGGCAAGCAGAGCTATCCGTGGTGGGACGGGACGGCGAAAGCGGCATTCCCGATGCGGTACGCGGGGACCGTGAAGCTCTTCGGGCTCTCCCTCTACCACTACCGGCAGACGATCGAGCCGACCATCATCAATCACCTCACCCTGCCGGGGACGACGATCGGCGAGCCGGAGGCCGGGCTGGTGCGGCTCGATTGGTGGTACCGGGCCGACACCGACGTGCTGGTCGAGCCCACCACCGGGGCTCCGGTCCGGGGAACGCAGAGCGCCGACCAGTGGCTGGCCGACTCGACCGGGGCGCGCAAGCTCACGGTCGCCACGACCCGGTTCGCGCAGAGCCCCGCTACCGTGAAGACGCTGGTGGATTACGCGAACGGGCTGCGGAAGCAACTGCTGCTCGTGCAGTCGTTCCTGCCGGCGTTCGGCTGGATCATCGGGCTTGTCCTCCTGGCGTTCGGCCTGCTCCTCCTTCTCCGCTCGGCCGCGCCCGCGGGCCTCGCCGTGGCGCCCGCCGGCGGCCAGGCTGTCATCTCCGGGAATGGCGCCGCGGCGGCCGAGGCACGAAGGGGCGCGCCGGCGCAGTCCGCAGCGATCATCATCGAGGAAACCTCCGACACCGGGCCCTCGGCGTAGGGCGGGCTCCGACGTCGAATCTCGCCGGATCCGCTCGTCGGTCGCACTTCGTCGTGCCGGGCGTGTCGTTCGTCCTCGCATTCGTCATCATGGCGCCGCTGCTCGCGCCGGGGTTCGTCCTGGACTACGACATGGCGTTCGTCCCCCGGCCGCGCCTGTCGCGGGAACTGCTCGGGCTGGGGACGGGGCTGCCCCGTAACGTTCCGTTCGGGCTGCTCGCTGGGCTCCTGTCGCGGGTTGTGTCGGGGATGGTGGTCCAGAAGCTCGTCCTGGTGGGGATCGTCGCCGCCGGGGCGTGGGGGACCGCCCGCCTGCTCACCGCCGCCCGGCCCGCCGCCCGGGCGGCCGCCGCGGTCTTGTTCGTCTGGAACCCCTTGGTCTACGAGCGGCTCCTCCTCGGGCAGGCGGCGTTCCTGCTCTCCTACGCGACGCTTCCCTGGGTCGTCTGCGCGGCCGAACGGCTCCGCCGAGCCGAACCCGGCGCCCCGGCCCGGTTGGTGGTGGCGATTGGGCTGGCCGCGTTCGCCAGCCCGTACGGAGGGATCATCGCTGCCGGGACCGCCCTGGCCGTCGTCGCATGGCCCTCGGACCGGCGGCGCTCGGTCTTGCCGGGGGCCGTTCGAACGGGCGTCCTGGAACGGACGGCCGTCACGCTGGCCGCCGCGGCGGTGGTGAACCTCCCCTGGCTCCTTCCCTCGATCCTCCGCCCGGGCGGTGCAGCCGCCCCGGCCGCCGGGTTCGACCTGTTCCGGTCCCGGTCCGATTCGCCCCTCGGGCTGTTCGGCAGCCTGCTGTCGCTCGGGGGAACGTGGCGGACCGACCTGGCGCCCCCCGGCCGTGACACCGTGGCGTGGGTCCTGGCGTTCCTGTTGATCCTCGCGGTCGCCGTGGCCGGCTGGATCCGGCGATCGCGGGACGCCGACCGCGGTGGGCTCTTCGGCTTGACACTGGTGGCGGTGGTTGGGTTCGCGCTGGCATACGGGGTGGCGCTGCCCGGCCTCGGGCACGCCGTACGGTGGTTGGGCGTGCACGGGCCGGGGGGCGGCATCCTGCGCGATGCCCAGAAGTTCATCGCCCCGCTGGCGCTGCTGCTGGCGGTCTCGTTCGGTCACGGGGTGGAGGGGGTGCTGGCCCGGGCCGGGCAGGCTTCCTGGCACTCCCTGGCCGGGGTGGCGCTGGCGGTCCTTCCGGTCGCCCTGGTCCCCACCCTTGCCTGGGGGGCGTCGAACCGCTTGTTCGTGAGCGACTACCCCGCTGACTGGACGCGGGCCCGGGCGGTCATGGCTGCCGACCCCGCGCCCGGGGCCGTCCTGGTGTTCCCCTGGCACCTGTACCTGCCACTCGGCTGGAACCGCGACCGCGTGGTGATCGAGCCCGCCTCGTCGTTCTTCACCCGGCGGGCGGTGGTCTCCGATGCGCTCGAGGTGGGCCACACTCGGCTTCCACCTGAGGATCGGTGGGCTATCCTTGCCGATCCTGTGGTTCGATCCGGCCGCCCACTCGCCCTGCGTCTCCCTTCGCTGGGGATCCGGTACGTCCTCCTGCTTCGGGAGGCCGACGTCCGAGCCTTCGAGCCGCGCGTCGCCGGTCTCCGGTCCGTACTGGAAGGCCCGAACCTGCAACTGTTCAGGGTCCAAGGCCCGGTGACCATTCCGCGGCTCCCGGAGCCGCCCGCGGCGCCCGTGATCGGCGGCGATGTGGTGGCGGCCGTCTCGTTCCTTGGGGCGGTGGCCGCCCGGCGCCGGCGATCACGGGCGCTGGCAGGACCCGAGCCGTCACCGTGACCGAGGGGCGAACCCGTGGCTTTCCCGGTAAGGCGCTCGCCGCCGTCGACCGCCTGATGCCCCAATGGGCCAAGGAGGTCGTGCCGAAGTCCCTCCGCGGCCGCGTGGGCTCCCGGATGGCCGAAGGGGCCCGGGCCCTCCCGTCCTATGCGCGCCTGGCCGCGCTCATGTCCCGGTACCGGGTCGACCGCCTGGTGGGCACCGACCCCGCCACCTTCGAGGCCAGGATCCGGGAGTTCCTGGACATGGACGACGCCGCGATGGAGGGGTTCAGGGACCCCGAACGACAGCGGGCCTTCTCGGTCCGGTTCCGGTGGGGGCACGACCACGACTTCGGTTCGTTCGCCCTCCCCGGCATGATGGGGGACCGGCACCTCACTATGCTGGCCACCTTCCGGGATCGGCTCGGCGCGCTGCCGTTCTCCCTGGAGGGCAAACGGATGCTCGACATCGGGTGTTGGACCGGCGGGGCGAGCCTGGTGCTCGCGGCGATGGGCGCCGAGGTCGTGGCCGTCGACGAGGTCCGCAAGTACATCGAAGCCCTCGGGTACCTGCAGCAGGCGTTCGGGATCGAGGGCCTCCACCCGCAGACGCGCTCGCTGTACGAGTGCCGGGGGGAGGGCTTCGACGACGCCTTCGACATCGTGCTGTTCGCTGGAGTCCTGTACCACGTCACCGACCCCGTCCTGGCGCTGCGGATCGTGTTCGACTGCCTGAAGAATGGCGGGACGTGCCTGGTGGAGACCGCGGCGGTCCGCTCGAGGCGCTCCGTGATGAAGTACGAAGGTCCGTCGGAGGATGTGGCCGCTGCGCGCGCCGGCGACGTCGCCTCCGGCTGGAACTGGTTCCTGCCATCGGCGCTGGCGCTCGCCCGGATGATGCGGGATGTCGGGTTCGCCGACGTCCGGGCCGAAGCCGCGCCGGGAAGTCGGGTCTACGCGGTCGGTCGCCGGGCGGGCCATGTCGACATGCTGCGGGCAGGGCTGAGCGCCCGGGACGTCCGGTAGCGCCCGGATAGGGCCGTTTGGTTCTGGCGGGACCGCCGCTTCGACTGCTATCCTTCCGCCGAGACTCGCGAGAGGGAACATGAGATGAGACGATTGCCGTTGCGACTGTTGCTCGTGCTAGTCGTCATCGCGCTCGGGATCTCCATCCTCTCCTCCTACGTGGCCGTCATCTCCCAGAACCCACACGCGTCGACCAAGCCTCTGTACGGTCCCAGCGACTTCGTCCAGCCCTAGCCGTACGCCACGGTTCCTCGGATCGGCCCATAACGACGCCGTCGTTAATGTGCGCGCCCGAAACGGCCTTACGGGGAGGATTCGACGACGACGGCAACCGATTCGAGGACCCTGACGGAGGCGTCTTCGGTCGACAGGCCGACCAGCACCGAATCGAACAAGTAGGCGGTCCGGTCCCAAGAGAACGAGGTGGCGTGACGGGCCGCCTCGGTCCCCATCTGCTCCCGAAGGGCCGGGTCAGACAGCAGCCTGGCCAGGGCGGGTTCGAACTCCTCCACTCGGTCCACCAGGATCCCCGTCAGGCCGTCCCGGATTGATTCCTCCAGGCCGCCGACCCGAAAGGCCAGCGCCGGGGTCTTGCAGGCGGCGGCTTCGATGACGTTCTGGCCCCAGCCCTCCATCACCGACGGGACCGCCAGTACCCACGCCTCGCTCAGGAGACGCCTCTTCGTGTCCTCCTCGACCCAGCCGGTGAACGTGACCCGGTCCTCGATCCCCCTAGCCCGGGCGTGTGCGACCAGGCGTTCGTCCCATGGGCCACTGCCGATCACCAGCAGCCGGAGGTCCGGGTGTCGGTCGCGCAACCCGGTCACCGCGTCCAGGACGATCTCGATCCGCTTGTGCGGAACCAGCCGGCCGAGGCACGCGATGGTCGGAGCCGGTGCCTTCCCCGCCACCTCCTCAAGCGGCTGGGCGCCGTTCGGGACCACGTCGATGGCCATCGCCGGCACCCCAAGGCCGATCAGCCCCAGGCGCGTCGATTCCGACACCGCGACGTGGTGGGTGTAGCGATACACGCGAGGCGCCAGCCGTGATTCGACCCACCAGCCACCTCGGGCCATCCACCGGGGGAAGTTCATCGACCATTGCGCCTCGTGGACGTGGTGCACCAGGCAGATCACCGGCTTACGGCAGTAGGCCGGCGCGAAGAACGGAATCCCGTTCTTCACGTCGATCACGAAGTCGTGCGGCTCCAACCGGCCGAGCAGGTGGTAGACGAAGGCCCACCAGTACACGGTCCGCCACGACCCCCGGTGGACGAATCGGACGCCACCCCGGGTCTCGATGGCCGGCGCATTGTCGTGTGCTGCACAGAAGACAGTCACCGGGCGCCCGGCGGCGACCAGGCGGGTGGCTATTTGTTCGACGTAGACCTCCGAGCCACCGCCCTGCGGATGACGGGTATCCCGCCAGTTCAGGATCAGCACGCCGCCGGATTCACTCTCCTCGCGCAGCAACGCGAGCGCGGGAAGGCCGATCGCCATGAAGGCGCCTCCCTGAAGGAAGAGCGAGTAGACGGCCACCGAGGTCGGCGCGTGGGCGAGCGTGATGATCGCCACCGTCCCTATGCAGGTGACTGGGATGATCGACCACACCCAGCCGGTGGCGCCGCGCCCCATGAGCAGCTGGGCCAGGATGGTGGCGAACCCGCCGAGGAGCATGGCGAGCCCGAGGACGCGGAGCGTTCCGGTGGCACCGACGAACCGTGACCCGTAGGTGAGGCGGAGCAGGAATCGGGGTGCAAGTTCGATCAGACCCACGGCAACGGTTCCGGGGACGATAGCCAGCATGGCCGTCCGCTTCAGGGCCCGGCGGGGCCCTTCGACGGCGGACCGCCGGAGCGCATACGCCGCGGCCGGCATTTGGGAGAACAGGGCCACGCGGGCCAGCGACGCCGCACCCACGTAGGCACCGGACGCGTTCGGGTTGGCCAGCCGGATCGCGAAGACGTCGACGATCTGGGTGAGCCCCAGGGCGAATAGTCCCAACAGGGCGATCCAGACATCACGGCCGAGCGGTTCGCTGGTGCCGGTCGAGATCCGGGGGATCGCCACCTCGGTGAAGATCAGCGCGACCAGCATCCCAAGCACGAGCCCGGCCGAGGCGCCCTCCAGCCCGAAGCCGAACAGGACCAGCGCCACCGGCAGCGCCAGCCGGGCCGCGCCTTCGACCACGAAGGTGAGCCCGACGAACTGGAACCGGCCCAGGCCGACCAGCGCGCCACGGTTCCACGCCAGCAGGACCAGGAAGGCCGCGCCGAGTGCGAACCAGCCGGTGGATCGAACGGTCGTCGAATGGGTGAACATCGTCGCCACCCACACCAGCGCGGCCGCGCCCGGCAGGACCAACCGCTTGCGTCCCCGGGGGAAGCGGTCGTGCAGCGCGGCGAACATCTCGGTCCCGCCGGAGAGCGCGTTGACCGGCCCGATCAGCGCGAGCAGGCCGGCGATGAGCACGCCGAGAGTGCCGAACACCGGCGGCGCCAGCATCCGGCCCATCAGCGAGGAGAAGACGAAGTTCAGGCCGGCCGCGCCGACCAGGCCCATCCCGAAGACCAGCGTTCCCGTGAACTCGCGATCGCCCGCAGCAGACTGCCCTGAACGTGCTCGTCGCATCGACGCGATGCCCCCCGACAAGACGGGAGTCCGGATGGACTCCGGGCAGTTCATCTCACACCACGGCCGGATAATGCAAGCTTGCTCACCTACCGGTGCCGGGTGGCCTTCTCCTGTTCGAGCTCCAGATCGGACCGCACCATGCCGGTGATCAGCTCGTCGAACCCCACGGTCGGCTCCCAGCCGAGCACGCGGCGGGCCTTCGAGGCGTCCGCGACCAGCTCCTCGACGTCGGCGGGCCGCAGGTACCGCTCGTCCACGACCACGTACTTCTCCCAGTCCTCGATCTCGGCGGCAACGAACGCCGCGGCCACCATCTGGCGCACGGAGTGGGTCACGCCGGTCCCGATGACGTAGTCGTCGGGTTCGGGCTGCTGCAGCATCAGCCACATCGCGCGCACGTAGTCGCCGGCGAACCCCCAGTCGCGCCTGGCATCGAGATTCCCCAGCGCCAGTTCGTTCTGGAGCCCGAGCTTGATCCTGGCCACCGCGTTCGTGACCTTCCGAGTGACGAACTCGAGACCCCTCCGACGACTCTCGTGGTTGAACAGGATGCCGCTGCAGGCGAAGAGGTCGTAGGACTCCCGGTAGTTGATCGTGGTGTGATGCCCGAACACCTTCGACACGCCATACGGGCTCCTCGGATGGAACGGGGTGTCCTCGTTCTGGGGCGACGAACGGACCTGTCCGAACATCTCACTGGAGGAGGCCTGATAGAACTTGATCGAGTTCTTCGGCCCGGTCCCGCCCACCACCCGGATGGCGTGGAGCATCCGCAGGACGCCCAGCCCGGTCACGTTGGCCGTCAGCTCCGGCTGCTTGAACGAGAGCGCGACGAAGGAGATGGCCCCCAGGTTGTAGACCTCGTCCGGCTGGCTGAGCTCGACGGCCGCGATCAGGGACGGGAGGTCGCTCAGGTCGCCCCCGATCAGCTCGACGAACGGGAACTGCTCGCGCACGTCGTCGCCCCGGGGATTGGCCTGGCCGGCGACCAGGCCGAAGACGTCGTAGCCTCGCCCGTGGAGGTACTCGGCGAGGTACCGGCCGTCCTGGCCCGTGATCCCGGTGATCAGCGCCCGCGGCACGGAGTCCGACCTGCCCGCTGCGCCCGGATCGTTCGTGCTAGGACATGAACTCGACGATGAGCCGCTCGTCCACTTCGACCGGCAGCGGGATCTCGTCTCGCTCGGGTAGCCGGGTCAGGCTCCCGCTCACGTTGCCCTTGTCCCGCTCCAGGTAGACAGGCGGATCGGGCGTCACCTCGAGTGCTTCGCGCACCGAGACGAAGTTCTTCGCCGCTCGGGTGGCCTCGATGGACTGGCCGGGCCGGACCGCGATGGACGGGATGTTGACCTGCTTGCCGTCCAGCAGGACGTGTCCGTGCGACACGAGCTGGCGGGCCTGGGGGAGCGTCTGGGCGAAGCCCAGCCGAAGCACCATGGCGTCGAGACGGGTCTCGAGCAGCCGGAGCAGTTCCTCGCCGGTCACGCCCTGACGGCGCGTGGCTTCGGCGAAGTACCGCCGGAACTGCCGCTCCCCGACCCCGTACATCGAACGGAGCTTCTGCTTCTCGAGCATCCGCAGGTGGTACTCCGTGAGGCGGCGACGGGCCCGTCCGTGCTGGCCGGGTGGGTAGGGCCGCTTGTTCGTCGGGCAGTTCGGGCGCCCGCAGACCGCGGCGCCGACCCTGCGGCACATCCGGTGTTTCGGTCCGATCTTCTGCATACGGCTTCCTCTTGGGAGGGTACGGTCGGGTCTCCGGGCGCGGGCGATGGTTTGCGCTGGCGCGGCTAGCCATTGTCCCATACTGGCGGATCAGCTGACACGCTCGGCCGATCGCCGGCTCGGCAGGATCTGCGGACCGTCAGGGCGTCGGGGAACCGGTGGCGCCGGCAGCTGGGCACAACGGCGTCTTCACGCCCTCCAGCCCGAGGAGTCCGCAGAAGCTGCCGGTCTTCACCTTCCACGTCCCGCCCTCGAGCACGGCCTCTCCCTTCACGGTGTTCAGGGCCGGCTTGTCGTTCAGGAGGATCGTGTAGGTCACGATGGCGGTGTTCGCCGAGATGATCTGGACGCCGGAGATCGTCACGCTGACGCTCTTCGCCAGCGCGGTGTCGGCCTGTGCCCGGATGATCGGAAGGAAGGCGGCCCCGTTCTGCAGGACCGCCGCCTTCTGGTCGGCGGAGGTGCTGCCTTCGAAGAAGGTTTGCCAGTTCGAACGGATCTCGGCTTCGATCGCCGCGCTCGACGGCGGACTCGCGGATGTGTTCGACGAGGAGCTGCTCGAGGTTTGTCCCCCCGGGGAGGTGCCGGTCGATCCGCTGCCTCCGGAACAGCCGGCCAACACCACTACCGCAGCCACGAGCATGAATCTGATCGGTCGCGAGGTCACCGGTGCAGCCTACGGGCACTGCCGCTACGTGTCGAGGCCAGCCCGGAGGTTCGAGCCGACTGATGACTCGCTTCCGCTCGATGTGGCGTTCAGTCTTCCGCCAGGTCATCGGCCCGAGTACCCTCGGAGGCTGCACGCACACCCAGGGACGTGGGGCGGGCCGCCCCGATCGAGGTGCCGGTGATCTGTTCGAGCTGCGGGACGGCGAACGCGCCAGGACGCAAGTTCTGCGGGGGCTGCGGACGCCCGCTCGCCCTCGTCTGCCCCACCTGTGGCTCGGCCAACGAGCAGGGAGTGCGGTTCTGCGGCGAATGCGGCGCCGCCCTTGGTGGGTCCCCGGTGCCCCCCGGCCAGGCGGCCTCCGCCGCCCTGGCTGACCAGACACCCTCCACTGAGCTTCGGCTCGTCTCGGTGCTGTTCGCCGACCTCGTCGGCTTCACGTCGTTGTCCGAGCAGCGCGATGCCGAGGAGGTGCGCGACCTGTTGACGCGGTACTTCGACACCTGCCGGACCCTGATCACCCGGTACGGCGGCACCGTGGAGAAGTT
>DHWS01000129.1:27639-31880 GCA_002413305.1 Actinobacteria bacterium UBA5176
CGGCGACGCGGTCATGGCGGTGTGGGGAGCTCCGGTGACGAAGGAGGACGATGCCGAGCGCGCCGTCCGGGCGGCCCTCGATCTCGTGGCGGCCGTCTCAGCCCTCGGCGAAGAGGTCGGGGCCGGAGCCCTCCGGGCGCGAGCGGGCGTCCTGACCGGTGAGGCGGCGGTGACTCCCGACGCCCAGGGGCAGGGGCTGGTCGCCGGCGACATGGTGAACACCGCCTCCCGGATCCAGTCGGCGGCGCAGCCGGGCACCGTCCTCGTCGGAGAGGCGACCCGCACGGCCACCGAGGCGGCCGTCGTGTACGAAGACGCCGGCACGCACGAGCTCAAGGGCAAGGCCGCTTCGATCCCGTTGTGGCGGGCCGTTCGCGTGGTCGGCCTGCGGGGCGGAGCGCTGAAGTCCACCGGCCTGGAGCCTCCTTTCACCGGCCGCGGTCGCCAGCTTCGGATGATCAAGGATCTGTTCCATGCGTCTGCGGAGCAAGGGACGGCGCACCTCGTCTCCGTCATCGGCGTGGCCGGCCTGGGCAAGTCGCGGTTGCAGTGGGAGTTCTTCAAGTACGTTGACGGCCTGGCCGAAAGCGTCCTTTGGCATCGGGGCCGGTGCCTCACCTACGGTGAAGGGGTCGCGTACTGGGCGCTCGCGGAGATGATCCGGATGCGGGCCGGGATCATCGAAGGCGAAGACCAGACGACCGCAGTCGCCAAGCTCCGCGAGGCCATCGCGAGCAACAGCCAGGACGAGACGGAGGCGCGCTGGCTGGAGCCGCGGCTGAGCCACCTGCTGGGGCTCGAAGAGGGCGAGCGCGCGGCGTCCAGAGAGGACGTCTTCTCCGCCTGGCGGCTGTTCATCGAACGGATGGCCACCCGCGCTCCGGTGGTCCTGGTCTTCGAGGACATGCAGTGGGCGGACGAGGGGCTCCTCGACTTCATCGAATATCTGCTCGAGTGGTCGAAGAACCACTCCATCTTCGTGCTGGCGCTGGCCCGCCCCGAGCTTGCGGATCGCCGGCCGACGTGGGGCGCCGCCCGGAACTCCACGACGCTGTCCCTGGAGCCCTTGCCGAACGCGGCGATGGACGAGCTTCTTCAGGGCCTTGTGCCCGGGCTGCCACCGGAGCTGCAGGCGCGGATCCTGGAGCGGGCCGAGGGGGTGCCGCTGTACGCGGTGGAGACGGTTCGGATGCTCCTGGACCGCGAGCTCCTCGTGAGGGAGGGATCGGTGTACCGGCCGACCGGTCCGGTCGAGCGCCTGGAAGTTCCCAGTAGCCTCCACGCGCTCATCGCTGCCCGGCTGGACGGGCTCGGCCCGGACGAACGACGGCTGATCCAGGACGCCTCGGTCCTGGGCAAGACGTTCTTCAAGGAGGGCCTGGCCGCGCTGTCCGGTTGGACGCAGGCTGACCTCGACCAGCTGCTTGCTTCCCTGGTTCGCAAGGAGGTCCTGACGCTGCAGCGAGATTCGCGCTCGCCCGAACGGGGGCAGTACGGCTTTGTGCAGGACCTGGTGAAGCGGATCGCCTACCAGACACTCTCCAAGAAGGAGCGGAAGGCGAGGCACCTGGCGGCGGCGGCGTTCATCGAGGAAACGTGGGGTACGGACGAGGAGGAGCTCATCGAGGTCGTCGCGTCGCACTACCTCGAGGCCTACCAGTCGGCGCCCGAGGCTGACGACGCGCCGGCCATCAGGGACACGGCCCGGGACATGCTGACCCGGGCGGGCGAGCGGGCCGCGTCATTGGCCGCGAGCGCGGAGGCTCAACGGTACTTCGAACACGCCATCGAGCTCACCCAGGATCCCGTTCGCGACGCCGAGCTGCACGAGCGAGCGGGCCGCATGGCGTGGGCGGCGGGCAGAGCCGACGCCGCGCGGTCGCACTACGAGCGGGCCATCGCGGCCTTCGGATCGCAGGGCCTGACCCACCCGGCGGCTCGCGTCTCGGCCCGGCTCGGCGAGATCGAGCAACTCTCCGGGCGCGGGCTCGACGCGGCCATCCAACGGATGGAGCAGGCGTTTGGGGTCCTGGTCGCCGACAACCCCGACGAGGACCTGGCCGCGCTGGCCGCGCAGCTCGGGCGCCTTCACTGGTTGAAGGGCGACCTGGGGCTGGCCGACGAGCGCATCGAGCAGGCCATCGAGATCGCCCAGCGACTGGCGCTCACCGAAGTCCTGGCCCAGGCACTCATCACCAAGGGGGGAGTCCTGGCCTTCCGCGGGCGGACCGAGGAGGACATCGCGCTGACCGGCCACGCGCTGAGCCTGGCGCTGGAACGCGGCATGGGCTCCGCGGCCCTGCGGGCTTCCTACAACCTTGGGGAGTCCGTGGAGTCGTATCAGGACCGGCCCGAGGAGCGGCTGCGGATCAACGAACAGGCCCTCGAGCTGGCCCGGCGCATCGGCGACCGGCCGTGGGAGGGTGTGTTCCTCTCATGCAGCATCTCCCCCCTCGTGTCGACCGGTCGATGGGACGAAGCGCTGGAGCTGGGACGGCGGGTGCGGGAGACGCCCGACCTGGCATCGATCGAGTTCGTCTCGTCGGACATCCTGCCGCTTGTCCAGGTCCACCTGAGTCGCGGCGAGGTTGCCGAGGCGGCCCTCCTGCTCGCCGAGGCCGCGGAGTTGAAGGACTCGGAGGATGTGCAGTACCGGGCGATCTACGCCGCGGCGCAGTCGTCGGTCCTCCGGGCTCAGGGAAGGGCGGAGGAGGCACTCGAAGCCGGGTGGAGGGCCATCCAGGTGTCCGACAAGATCGGATGGAAGTATCCGGGCGTGAAGCTGGGGCTGGTCCAGGCGGCGGAGGCCGCCTTCGCAACCGACGTCATGCCGAAGGTCGAGAAGATCGTTTCGTTGATCGACGGGCTCGATCCGGGCGAGAGGACGCCTTTCGTCGACGCACACAGGGTCCGGTTCGGAGCGCGGCTGGCGATCGCCCGTGGCGACGCGGAGCGAGTGTCGCCCGGGTTCAAGTCAGCTGTGGGATCGTTCCGCGAGCTCGGGATGCCGTTCTGGCTCGCCGTCATCCTGTTGGAGTACGCGGAATGGCTCGCCGGCACCGGCCGGGAGTCGGAGGCGAGGCCGCTGGTCACCGAGAGCCGGGAGATCTTCGAACGGCTGCGCGCGCAGCCGTGGCTCCAGCGCCTGAGCAGTCTGGGTGCCGGACCACGGCCGGCCCTGGTCGACGTGGCGGCTTCCTCCGATCACGCTGAAGGCAGCTAGCCGAGAGAGCATGCGATACCTGGTCGGCCGACCGGAATGTCCTCCGAGTCGGGACGGCGGGATTTGAACCCGCGACCTCAGCGTCCCGAACGCTGCGCGCTACCAAACTGCGCTACGTCCCGATGCCGGCGGCGGACCGCCGGGCCGAGCCAGTCTACGCGGTCGGAACGGGGGCATCTCGCGCGCCGTAGCCGGGTCAGGGGAGCGGAGCCCAGGCGGACCAGATGCCCTGGTGGAACCTCCGTTCCTGCAGGGTCCCACCGCTCACCAACGCGTCGACCGCCAGGTCGCCGTCGATCGGGGACGCCGCGGCCGGCCCGGCGATGAGGTTCCCTTCCAGCCCCTTCCAGTTCGTCCAGCTCGTGGTCAGGACCCGGTACGAGATCCGGTTGTCCGTGCCCCGCACGAACACGTCGACCTCGTCGGTCGTTGGGGACGCCGCCCCGGCCTCCCCGATCATGATGCCGCCCAGCGTCCCCCACCCGGACCATTTCCACGGTGCATACGTCTTCACGTCGAGGGCGCCGTTCGTGGCCTGGACGAACACCTCCAGCTTGTTCGAGCCCATCGACGCGACGGAGGGGCCGGTCCCCGCAGCCAGGATGCCGCCAAGGTCCTCCCAGTTCGACCACGTCGCGGTGTTCAGCCACCGATGAAGGAGGCTCCCGCTGGGCCCTCGGATGAACAGGTCGACCCGGTTCGGGCCCCACGAGACCGCCGCCGGGCGGGACGTGAAGCCGCCTCCGCCCAGGGAGATCCAGCCGGACCACACCCCCTTGTTCGTCCGCGTGTCCCAGTAGAGGTTGCCGTCGGTCCCCAGGGCGAACACGCGGAGCTGGCCCGGGCTGTCCGAGGCGGCGGCCGGCGCAGAGGCGAACACGCCGCCCAGGTCCACGGGGCTCCCCCACCCGAGCCCTGACGTCCACGGGATGTCCTCGATCCCGCCCGAGGCATCCTGCTCGACGAGATCGTTCTGGCCCTGCCCGGGGATCCCCGTCCCGGAGTCCGTCGCCGAGGG
>DHWS01000129.1:32114-32655 GCA_002413305.1 Actinobacteria bacterium UBA5176
GGCGACCGCCAGGCCTCCCGACGTCCCGTCCCACGTCGCCGTCGTGGAGGCGCCCGACGTCTTCCACTCGGCCATCAGCGCGCTGTGAGAGTCCAGGACCTGGAGGTCCCAGGAGAGCGAGGCCGAGCCGGCCGCCGACCACGTCACGGTCGACCGGCCCGGAGCGAAGCTCAGCTGCGACTGGACCGGCGAGTAGATCTTCGGCAGGCCCATGCTCGAGACCGACGTGCGGATGCTCCCCAGCTGGTTGTAGAGGTCGTCCCCCGGGCAATCGGTGTAGTTGCCGTCCCGGTGCCCGGAGATACGGTTCAGCTTCACCCAGGTCCCAGCGGCGAAGCGGTTGCTGTCGCCTCCGTAGGAGTACATCGAGACCGTGCCCGTCGCCGGCGTGTGCGACTGGTCCATCCGCCAGGCCAGCAGGCTCTTCATCGAGGCAAGCAGGGCCGACGACGGGGCCGCCGTCTGGTAGTTGCCGATCGCGGAGACCGCAGTCGAGCCTGTGTTGAAGCCCATGGTCGCCGCCGGGATGACCGGTTTCGAG
>DHWS01000129.1:32937-52570 GCA_002413305.1 Actinobacteria bacterium UBA5176
CGAACGCGATCTGGACGCCGTTCGAATATCCGGCGAAGCAGTTCTTGAGACTCTCGTCGGCCCCCCATCCCGCCCTGGTGATGATCGAGGGCTGCGGGGTCGGGGTGCCCGGGGTCGCCTGGGCGACGGGCTTCGCCACGGGCACGGTGGCCACCGATGGTCCGCCCGTCGCGTTCCCCATCGTGTCGATGAACACGGCCCGAAGGTCGCTCAGGGTCGACCCCGCCGGAAGCGTCAGCGTGAACCGCACGCAGCCGGCGTTCCCCGCCCAGAGGAGGTCGCTGGAGCGCCGGCGGGGATGGGCGTCCGCGGACCCCGGATCGGGTCCATCCTCCGGCGTGTCGTCCTGGAGGGCCGCCGGGGCGCCCAGCCGGTCCGCCGCGGCGCCCGTTCGGACGGAGGCCGTGAGCCGGCCCGGGCCGTCCTGGGTCCACGCCAGCACGAACGCGTTGAACCGGATCCCCGGGCAGATGGCGTGGGGCGCTGTGGTGAAGGTTCGCGTCACGCGCACCGTCCCCACGTCCCGGGTGACCACCCCGGGCGGCGCCGAACCGACCAGGGAGGCCCACCAGACCGCCTGTTGGCGGGACATGGTCTTCGGGATCGCCGGGCTCGGGATGGCGGCGGTCGCGGACGGCGCAGAGGCCAGCGGGAGGCCCAGCCCGAGCAGGCCGAGCAGCAGGAGGGACGTGCGAAGCCGAACGACCGCGTGATGGGCGCGCATGGTGCTGACCTTTCTTTCGGGCGTTCCGCTGGGCGCCTTGATGGCTCGAGGGGGCTCCGCCGTCCGGGCAGGCAGCCCTACGGTCCGTGATCGAAGTTGCGAGAGGCTCCGGATCCGCCACCGTCAGCGGGGCACCCACGACAGGTCGGGCGTCGGTCTCCTTGCCGCCGGCACCAGGTCGAGCACGGTGGCCTCGGGCCGGCACAGGAAGCGGAACGGCGCGTATTTGCTGGTGCCGAGCCCCGGCGAGATGTGCAGGTAGGCGTCGCCGAACCTCGAGAGCCCCATGCACAGCCGGGTCGGGATCTGGCTGTTCGTGATCAGCGCACCGACGAACGGCATGCGCACCTGCCCGCCGTGCGTGTGCCCGGAGAGGATCAGCCGGTATCCGAACGCCACCAGCTCCGGCACCGGATCCGGCGAGTGCACGATGGCCATGCCGAACGCCCCCGGATCCCGGCGGGGCGCCATGCGCAGGTCGTGGCGTTCGATGTGTGGGTCGTCCAGGCCGAGCACTTCGAACCGGACCCCGTCGCGGGCGAGCTCGGTGCGGCGGTTCTGCAGGTGGACCCAGCCGTCCGCTTCGAGCCGGCGGAGCAGCTCGCCTGTCCGGCTCCGGACGCCGGGCCGCTTGGGTCGATCCTTGCGGAAGTACGCCGAGTAGTTGAGGGGCTTCGGGGCCCAGTAGTCGTTCGACCCCAGGACGAACAAGGAGGCCAGACGCCCCCGGATCGGCCGGATCGCCGCCACCACGTCCTCCACGCCCTCGGGCTCGCCGAGCAGGTCCCCGGTGACCACCGCGACGTCGGGCTGGGGGAGCGTCGCCAGGAACCGGGCCTTCCGCCGGTCGCCGGCCACGAAGTGCAGGTCCGAGACATGCACGATCCGAAGCGACCCCGACGCGTCGGGAGGCAGGACGTCCAGGCGGTAGTCGGCCCGGCGGTACCAGCGGCGCTCCACGAACGTCCCGTAGGCAACGCAGGCGGCCCCGGCGGCCGCCACCGAGGCGGGCGCCCAGAGCAGCGGGTTCGCTACAGTGGACTCGAGGGGGAAGCGCATGGGAGAGCGATTCTAGTGACGGAGCCGACCGAGCCCGGCAGCGGGCTGAAGGTCCGCCTCGCCGAGGAGCTCCGGGCGGCGATGAAGGCTCAGGAGAAGGTGCGCCTGGGCGCGCTCCGGATGCTGACCGCCTCGGTGAAGAACCGGGAGGTCGAACTGCGCCACCCGCTCGACGACGATGAGTTCGTCGAGGTCGCCACCCGCGAGGTGAAGCGGCGCCGGGAGGCGATCGACGCCTACGAGCAGGCCGGGCGGCCCGATCGCGCCGATCTTGAGCGGGAGGAGCAGCGGGTGCTCGAGACCTACATCCCCGCAGGGCTGAGCGAGGCGGAGGTCGACGCGTTGATCGAGCATGCGGTGACCACCTCGAACGCGGCCGGGCCCGGCGACCTGGGCAAGGTCATGGGCCTGGTCATGAGCAAGGCGAAGGGCCGGGTGGACGGGAAGGCCGTCCAAGTGAAGGTCCGGGAGCGGCTCAGCGGCTGAGCTGGCGGAGCCGGCGCGGGGCAGACTTCACCCCTGGTCCGCCGGCGTCAGGGTTTCGGCCCGAACTTCCCCACGACGATCGTGACCGCCGAACCCGGCGGTGCCTTCGTCCCGCCCGCCGGGCTCTGGCTCTGCACGATCCCGTCCTGGGTCTGGTCCGCCACGATCACCGTCTGGACGACGGCGCTGAACCCGGCCGCCTTCAGGTCGGCCATCGCCTGCTGCTGGGTCTCACCCACGACGTTCGGGACCTTGACCTTCGGCGGGGGCGGCGGGGCCTTGCCGTTGCTGATGTTGATGGTCACCCCGGTCCCCAGCGCGGCGGTGGTCCCCCCGGGCGGGCTCTGGGCCACGACGGTGCCGGCGGGCTCGCTCGAGTCGACGGTCTTCTCGATCGGCACGAAGTTCGCCTTCGTCAGCGTGGTCTCGGCATCCTTCTGCAGCAAACCCACCACGTTCGGGATCGTGCCGGACTGCTGCGGGGGCGCCGCAGGGAAGTCCTTCACCGGCAGGTTCTGGACCGAAGGCAGCATGAAGTTATGCCAGATCGGGGCGGCGAGTGTGCCCCCGAACCCCCGCCGGCCATCCACGTTCGTCATGTAGATGTTCTCGGCCTTGGAATACCCCACCCAGACTCCGGTGGCGAGCTGGGGGATGTAGCCGACGAACCACGCGTCGTCGAAGTTCTCCCCGGTCCCCGTCTTGCCCGCCTGGGGCCGTCCGATGTTCGCGGCCGTGCCCGTCCCGTAGCGCACGACGTTCTGCAGCATGGCGGTCTCCTGGGCGGCGATCGGTCCCGGGATGGCCTGCTTGCAGTGCGGCTTCGCCGAGTAGATGACCTTCCTGTCGCGGTCCAGGACCTTCGAGATCGCGAAGGGCGTGCAGTGGACGCCCAGGTTGGCCAGCGTCGAGTACGCCGAGGTCATCTCGAGCGGGGAAACCGGCGAGGAGCCGAGCGTCAGAGAGCAGAATGGGTTGAGCGGGCTGGTGATGCCCATGGCGTGTGCGGCGTCCACCACGCTCTGCGGCCCGATGTCCCGGATCAGCTGGGCGAACACCACGTTGATCGAACCCGCCGTGGCGGCCCACAGGTTCAAGTACCCGAGGTCGCCGGCGCCCTCGGCGTTCGACACGTGCCAGTTGTCGCACTCGGGGATGTCGAGCGGGGACTTCGACGAGTAGACCCGTCCCGGCGGCACGTTCTGCTCGAGCGCGGCGGCGAGGGTGAACGCCTTGAACGCACTTCCCGCCGTGCGACGGCCCTGGCTGGCCAGGTCGATCTGGGACTTGGAGAAGTCGGTGCCGCCCACCATCGCCTCGATGGCGCCCGTCTGCGGGACGATGCTCACCACCGCGGACTCCGGGTCGGCCGGCGGCCGCACGCCGGGGTGGGGCAGGACCTGCACCATGGCCTTGCGGGCGTTGCTCTGCATCGCGAGGCTGAGCGTGGTGTCGACGGTGAGCCCGCCTTGCAGGAGGAGCTTCCGGCGGTCGGCCACCGTCTTTCCGAACGCGGGGTTCGCCTCGAACTCCTTCACCACGTACGCCGTCCAGTACGGTTCGCGGCCGTTGGTGTTGGCCGTGCGGCCCTTCGTGGAGAGCTTGATCGGCGTGGCGATCGCGCCCTGGTAATCGGTCTGCGTGATGTCGCCATACTTGAGCATCTCGCCGAGCACGATGTCCCGCCGGGCGATGGCTGCGTCGGGATGCTTGATCGGGTCGTAGTCAACCGGGGCCTGCAGCATGCCGGCCAGGAGCGCCGCCTGGGCGAGCGTGAGCTTGCTGGCCGGCACCCCGAAGTAGTAGTCGGCGGCCGTCCCGATCCCGTAGACCTGGTAGCCGAGGTAGGCCTGGTTGAGATACAGCTCGAAGATCTGGCTCTTCTGGTAGGTCTTCTCCAGGAGGATCGCGTCCTGGGCCTCCTGGAACTTCCGCTGGAAGGTGCGCGCGCCGCCCGTCTCGGTGTTCTTGATGAGCTGCTGGCTGATGGTCGACGCGCCCTGCACCGCCTTCCCGGCGCGGATGTTGGCGATGGCTGCTCGGATGATCGAGGACACGTCGATGGGCCCGTGCTCGTAGAACTTGTGGTCCTCGATGTCGAGCACGGCCTTCTGCGCGTACACATCGATCTCGTTCAGGGTGACGTACAGGCGGTTCTCGTTCAGGTACAGCGTCGCCAGGCGCTTGCCGCTGGCCGAGTAGATCGAGGAGCGCTCGGGGAACTGCGGGATCGAGATGGTCCCCTTCCCGGTCAGCAGACGCGAATCGACGGCCTTGACCGCGTAGCCGGCTCCGCCGAACAGGGGGAACAGGCCCAGTGCGACCAGACACGCTGTCACGAACATCACCACAGGCAGTGCGACCAGCCGCAGCGCTCGGGCGAGGAGCGTGGGATCGCCGCGCGTCGTTCGGAATGGAGTGTGGGGCTCGCGGATCACGGGGTACGTGCCTCTCGTCGTGGTCGGACCTGAGCTTACCGTGCGATGAGACGTTTGGGCAGGGCGAACCCTGAGCTGGATCTGCCCGGACCAGGCCATTTCGGGCAGGGAAAATGGCAACGATGGGCTATTCGCCCGGCACGGCCGCCTGCCTACCATGCCGGAAGCGATGTCCTGGGAAGAGGAAGCCCGCTGCAATGATCATGACCCGGAGATGTTCTTCGCCACCCGCCCGCGTGCCGAAGGCCGGGCCAAAGCCATCTGTTCTCGTTGCCCCGTGTCGTTCGAATGCCTGCAGTTCGCGCTCGCAGCCCGCGTGGAGTTCGGCGTGTGGGGTGGCCTGAGCAGCAAGGAGCGCATGGTCCTGCTCCGGGAAGCGCCGCGTCCCGCGAGGTCCCGCCGGCTGCAGCCCGCGTTCAGCGGCTGAGCCGGCCGTCCCGCGCTCGTCCTGGGGTCCGAGGCCGGCCCCGCCGCGTCCCCGATCAGGGTCCGTCGGCCGGAGCGAAGAGGCGGTCGGCCACCCTCCGCAGCCCCGGTACGTCCTGGACGTCCCCGGCGAGCTCGGGCACCGTCACGATGGCCACTGTCCGGAACGCCGAGGCGAAGCCCGCGATGGCGCGCGCCTCGTTCAGGCGTACGGGCTCCCGTCGGACCCGGTCGGCCAGCACGGCACCGGCGGCCTTCGATGCGGCGTCGCCGGTCCCCCCGAGCGTTGCCGCAGCACGGGCCGTGCCCGCGGGGAGCGGGCCGGCTTCCTGGTGCCACCGGTTCACCACAACGGCCGCCGCGCGCATCCCGCCTTCGGTGAGCCGCTGCACGAAGAACCCGGCCTCCTCCAGGCTCTGGGGGGTCGGGGCGGTGACGACCACATAGGCGCACTCGGGGGAACGCAGCAGCTCCAGCACCTTCGCCGCGCGGTCCTTGAACCCGCCGTACAGGCCCTCGAAGGCGGTCAGGAAGTCCGCGATGTCCGCGAGGACCTCGGCACCGACCATCCGGCCGGCGGTCCGGGCGAACGCCGTCGCGCCTATCCGTGCCACGGACAGACCGAGGCGGCCGGCCCGGGCGGAAGGCCACAGCATCCACCGGAGCAGCCGCCCGCCCAGGAAGTCGGTCATCCGGTTCGGCGCGTCCAGGAACGAGAGCGCGCTCCGGGTGGGCGGCGTGTCGATGACGATCGCCTCGTGCTGCTCCTCCGCGGCGAGCTCGTAGAGCTTCTCCATGGCCATGTACTCGTGGGTACCCGCCAGCGTGTCGGAGAGGCGGCGGTAGAAGGCGTTGTGCAAGATCCGGTCGCGGCGCTCGGGCGAGGTCGCGTACCGAGCGATCAGGTCGTCGAACGTTCGTTGCGTGTCGAGCTGCAGCGCTTCCAGCTGCCGGCCCGCCCCCAGATCGACGATCGTCCGCTCTCCGGCGACGTCGGGGAGACGGAGCGCGGTGGCCAGTCGCCTCGCCGGATCGACCGTGAGGAGGGCGGTCTCCCGGCCGGCCAGGGCGGTGCGGACCGCGACTGCGGCCGAGATCGTCGTCTTCCCCACCCCGCCGGAGCCGCACACAACGACGATGCGTGCCCCTTGCAGATAGGGCCCGAGGTCACGGGGGCTCACCCTCGCCGGCGGGCGGCGCTTCTTGGTCTTCGCGACGGTCGGGGCCGGCCGGCGGGGCAAGGGGATCGCCGACGCCGGCTCATTCCCGATCGTGGCGGCCAGCGCGGCGATCCGTTGGGCTGGCCGCTCCTCCGCTGTTCCGGGCACGTCGGGAAGCTCGAAGACCGGCAGCCGGCTGGCCCGGAGCTGGTCCAGGAACACGATCTGGGCGCGGCGGCGTTCGTCCGAGACACGCGCTCCGCGCAGCAGCTCCGCCGCGATCGTCGCGTCGACGGATGCTCCTGCTTCGGAGGCCAGCTCTGCGAGACGGTCGGGCGCAAGCCGGTCGAAAGCCCGCCGGCTACCCTTCGGCGCGACCTCCGGCAGCACCCGGTTGGCGACGACCGCGGCGGCGGGCATGCGAGCGGCGGCGACGTGCTCGACCGCCTCCAGCGTCTCGGTCACCGCCATCTCGTCGAGCAGCGTGGCCAGGATCAGGCGGGCGCGTTCGCGGAGCATCCGGTCGATGCCGGCCGCCTGCCGTTTCATCCGGCCGACCTTGATCAGCTCCGCGAAGGTCCCCGGCGAGACCAGGAAGGACGCGATCTGCCCGGTGGGGGGCGCGTCGACCACCACGAGGTCGTATTCGGGCCGCCCGGCGTCGCGTGGGTTCGAGACCCGGACATGTTCGATCTCGAAGATCTTGCCGCCCAGCAGGAGGTCGCGGAAGCCGGGGATCAGCCCGACCATCTGGTCGAGGATGCCGGTTCGAACCAGCGCCCGGCTGACCCGGTCCATGCCGAAGTAGATGGTGAGGTACTCGCGGACCGCCTCCTTGGGTGTCACGGCCAGCGCGTGGAAGCCCCAGGGCGTCTGACGCTCCGCGAAGCCGGGGTCCGGGATCCCGAGGGAGCGGGCGATCTCATGACGGCCTTCGATCTCCACCAGCAGGACGTGGCGTCCGGTCCGGGAGGCCGCCAGCGCCAGGGCGGCCGCCACCGTCGACTTGCCCGTGCCGCCCTTGCCGGACACGAGCAGGATGGGCCGGTCGAACAGCGCTTCCCAGTCCACGGCGGTCAACTCTAGGCGACGGCGCCTGCCGGGACGGGAACATCGGCCCCTACAATCGAGGGCCCATGGCGCGCGCTCCGTCTCCGCTGGTGAAGGGCTTCGTCCGTCTCGCCCTGGTGGCTGGTGCGGTCGGTGCGCTGGCGGCGCCGGCAGGTGCGACGTCCGTGTCGGCACCGACGCCGAGCGTCGCGCTGGTCAAGGTCCAGGGGGTGATCGACCCGGCGCAGGTGGCCTACGTCGAGGGCGCGATCCGGGACGCAGAAGCGAAGGGTTCCACGGTGATCCTCCAGATCGACTCACGCGGCGCGTACGGGATGTACGGCGACGAGGGGTTGCGGCTCGGAGAATTCGTCCGGTCGGCCTCGGTCCCGGTGGTGGCTTGGATCGGGCCATCCGGCGCTCGGGCCGCGGGGGCATCCCTGTTCCCCGTTTATGCCTCGTCTTTGGTCGTCATGGCTCCGGGGGCCGGGATCGGGCCGGCGGAGCCCTTCGATCTGGGTGGCAGCGTGCAGCCGCAGGATGAGGCCGCCACGGCCGCCCGCCTGGTGGCGATCGGCACGCAGACGGGTGCGAGCCCGTCGGGGGTGGAGCGCCTGCTTCGGGGCCCTGCCGAGCCGGCCGGGACCGCCCTCACGTCAGGGGCCGTGCGGGTGGTCGCCGCCGACGTGCCGGATCTCCTGGCTCGGATCGATGGTCGGTCCGTGACTTTCCGGTTCCATCGGGTGACCCGCCTGGCGACGCTCAACAGGCCGGACCGGCCGGTGGATGTGAGCTTCCACGAGATCGGGATCTGGCGGCGGATCCTGCACGGGGTCAGCACGCCGGGCGCGGTCTACGTGCTGCTGATCCTGGGGGTGTTCGGGGTCGCCTTCGAGATCACCCAGCCCGGGTTCGGGGTGGCCGGGGTCGGGGGAGCCGGCGTGGTGGCGCTGGCTGGTTACGGGCTGTCGGTGATCCCGGTCCACTGGCTGGGGATCGCCCTGCTTCTGGGCGGCATGGTCCTGATGGGCTCGGACGTGATGATCCGTCGCGTCGCGGTCCTGACGGCACTGGGCACGGTCGCCGTCGCGGTCGGTTCTGTCCTGGCCTGGCACGGCGTCGCCCCGCCGATCCGCGTCTCCCTGTGGCTGATCGGGCCCGCCACCGTCGCCACGTTCCTGTTCTTCGGCTTCGTCCTCACCGTGGCCCTCCGGTCGCGCGAACAGGTCCGCCGCGCTCAGGTCGGGTTGGTCGGCCTGGTCGGCGAGGCGCGGAGCGACCTCAACCCCGAGGGCGGCGTCTACGTGAAGGGCACGTTGTGGCGCGCCCGGTCGAACGATGGCCCGATCCAGGCCGGCCGCAAGGTGCGGGTCCGCGCGATCGACGGCCTGATCCTGCAGGTCGAGGAGGAACCCGGAACCTAGGCCCTCTCGCTCCCCTTCGGTGGACTTGATAGCATTCCCCCGCCGTGCGGATACTCCGCGCGAGTTCCAGGTCGAGGGAAGGTGGCGAGCATGGCGAAGTACCTGTTCCGAGCGTCGCTGACAGCCGAGGGCCTCCGGGGCATGCTCAAGGAGGGCGGGTCCGCTCGGCGCGAGGTGGTCCGCAAGGCCATCGAGGGCCTCGGGGGCACCCTGGAAGCGTTCTACTTCGGGTTCGGAGACGAGGACGTGTACCTGCTGGCCGACCTACCGGACAACTCGGCAGCCGCGGCGTTCAGCACGCATACCTCCTCCAGCGGCACCGTTGCCGTCAGCACGACCGTGCTCATCACGCCGGAGGAGATGGACGCCGCCTCCAAGCAGAGCGTTGACTGGCGGCCGCCCGGAGCCTGACCTCTTCGATCCCTCGGAGCCAACCCGGGCGCCCGTCGGCGCATCGTTCTTGTGTCCCGTTTCGCGTTTGACACCTTCGGAGGGCCGCCAATAGCCTGCCCGAGGTAACCCTCGAGGATACGAAGGAGAACCCATGGCACTTCGACGGACGGCCGCAGCGATCGGGATGGTGGCCCTGGTGGCGCTGGTCGGCAGCGCCCTCCCCGCGTCCGCGACGCGCAGCGCGGACGCGCTCGTCACCACCGGCAGCCCGACGACCCCGTTCTCCGAGAACAAGCAGAACGAGCCGGCCCTCGCGGTCGACCAGAACGATCCGAGCATCCTGGCAGCGGGCGCGAACGAGAACATCGACCTTGAGGCATGCAACGCCGGTGATGACACGACCTGTCCCTTCACCGGTGGGGTCGGTACGTCGGGCGTGTACTTCTCCTTCGATTCGGGCGCCACATGGACCCAGCCGACCTACACGGGGCTCTCCGCTCGGAACTGCCAGGGTGCCATCGGCTCGACGGACCCGACCTGCATGCCGGAGTTCGGCCCAATCGGCACCCTTCCCTGGTACTTCGAGAACGGCCTCGTCTCCGACGGCGACCCGGCGGTGGCGTTCGGGCCCGTGCCGGGACCGAACGGCTTCTCCTGGGACAACGGTGACCGCCTCTACTACGCGAACCTCACGTCGAGCCTGTCGGGGAAGCACACCGACGCCGGCTTCAAAGGCGTCGAGGGCATCGGCGTCTCCCGTACCGACGACGTGGCGTCGGCCGCGGCCGACGACAAGAACGCGTGGCTGCCGCCCGTGGTCATCCCCTCGTCGGGGAGCTCGGCGGGGTTCGCCGACAAGGAGCAGATCTGGGCGGACAACGCGTCCTCTAGCCCCACGTTCGGCAACGTCTACCTGTGCTTCGAGAACTACAAGGGCGGCCCGAGCGTCGGCTCGAACGCGAACGCGCTGATCGTCGCCCGGTCCACCGACGGTGGCGATGTTTGGCAGAAGCAGATCCTCGTGAAGAACAACGCGTCCGCGTCGGGGAGCTTCTCGCTCCTCACGGGCCAGAGCGGCTGCACCGTCCGCACCGACAGCCAGGGCGACGTCTTCGTCTTCTGGCTCGGGTTCAACAAGAAGACGAAGAGCCAGGGCATCTTCTGGGCGAAGTCCACGGACGGCGGTTCGACCTACTCCAAGCCGAGCGAGCTGTTCCCGACGAACCCGACCGGCGTCTTCGACCCGGCGCTCGGGCGGAACACCGAGGATGGCATCGCCGGCGCGCGCAGCGACCTGTCGAACGCGCCGAGCATCGACATCGCGAACGGGGCGCCGACCGGGGTCGACGCGACCGACCAGATCGTCCTGAACTGGATCGATGGCACGGTCCTCGACCACGAGCCGGTGATGTTCTCGACATCGGCCGACGGTGGGGCGACGTGGACGGACCCGATGGCCATCGACGGATCGGGGGTGCCGAGCGACCGGGGCTACTACACAGCGCCGAGCATCTCGCCGAACGGCACGGACGTGTACGTGGTCTACAACGCGTGGACGGAGCCGTACAAGGACAGCACCCTGGGTTCGAACAACGACCGTCCGCTGGCCGGCATCGTGACCCACGCCGATGTCACCGACGACGGTAGCGTGGGGACGTTCACCAGGCTGTACCAGAGCACGCCCGCCGATGCGAGGGGCTCGAGCCAGAACGACCTCAGCGCGGAGTTCCTCGGCGACTACGTGTACGCGGTCGCCACGCGCCTGTACGGCTCGGGGGTCTGGAACGACGTCAGGCGAGCGGTGGACTGTTCCGCCATCGACGCCTGGCGGATGGCGCTGCGAGGCGGGCCGGCCGCGCCGAAGCCGGCGCCGGAGCAGGACTGCCCGGCGACGTTCGGGAACAGCGACATCTTCGGAGGGACCTTCACCGACCCGACGCCGTGAGGTGACGCCATGGAAGGACCGCTCTCGCACATGGAGCTCGCCCGCCGAACGTAACGCGCTCAGCCCGCCCTCGACGAACGGGCTGCCGGCACCGCGCCGTGGCTGGTGCTCGTCCTGGGGCGAGCGTCGCTATCGCGCCGAAACGGGAACCGCCGCCGTGTAGATGTCCAGCTGGTGGAGCGCGCCGTCGGGATTGTCGCCGGTGCTGTTCGAGTTGTCCGACCAGGCCGGATGGGCCACCCCGCCGTAGAACGACAGCCCGGAGTAGTCACCGTAGTCGATCCCGTTGCCCGAGTCGGGCGCGTTCGACGTCCCGGCGCTGATCCGAAGGTTGGGGCCGAATGACGTGCCGCCGTTGGTGCTGAAGGCGCCCCACACCTGGGCGTCGGTGTTCGGGACGCCGTCGGTGTCGCCGGGGCCGCCCGTCCCCAGATCGTTCCGTGCGTCGTAGAAGGTCACGGCGATGTTCCCGGTGGTCTGGTCCAGCGAAAGCTTCGGGAGGAACTGGCTGTTGGTCGTCTGGTCGTCGTTGACCCGGACCGGCGTGCTCCACGTGGCGCCGTCGTCGTCCGAGTGCCGCTCGTAGATGTCGGTGTCGTCGCTCTCGTTCGGGTGCTCGAGCGTGTAGATGACGTAGGCCCGACCGGTGCGGGGTCCCCCCGTCCGGTCGTATGCCAGGCCGACTTCGGCGTCGACGGATCGGTCGGGCTGCGGGGCGATGAAGTCGAATCCGCCGACGTGGGTCAGCGCCACCAGGACGCGGCCCCCGAACCCCGCTGGCCCCAAGCCGTCCGGATCGACGCTCACGAACACCTTGCCGCCGCCCTGCCCGCTCTCGGTGAGATTGCACCCCGACATGACCTGCCCCTCGGGGCCGATGGCGACGTCGCCGTACGTGCAGTTGTTCGTCCCCGGCACGACCTCACCCGTGAAGTCGCCGACCTGGCCGAGCCCGGTCACCGGCGCGCCGAACGCTCCGATGGGCCCGCCGACGTTGACCACGGCCCACACCGACCCGGCGCCGGCTGTGATGGTGGGCTGGTCGACGAAGCGGAACAGTCCACGCTTGGACGTGTCGTTTCGTTTGGGGATGGTCGCGATCTTCGCGATCACGTCGAACGTCAGGCCGCCGTCGGTGCTGAGGGCGATGGGGAGGAGATTCTCGGTCTCGTACAGGTACGCGAAGAAGAGGTTGCCGTAGCTGTCGAAGGAGAGGCTCGGGTCGCAGCAGGTGTCGCCGAGCCCGGTGCTCGCGTCCGGGTCCTGACCGATGATGCTCGTCTGCCAGGTCTGGCCGCCGTCGAAGCTCACCGCTTCGAACATCCCCGACGTGATCCCAGCCTCGGTGTGGCCGATGTTCGTCACGATCACGATGTTGTTCGGATTCGTCGGATTGACCGCGATGGACTCCTCCGACTCGTTGAGCGGGCGCTGGCTCACGTCGACGTTCGTCGGGACGGGCGTCCGACCCACGGACGTGCGAGTGGCCTGGCGAGCGCCCGCCGTCGTGGCGGCCAGCGAGACCAGCAGGGCGACCATCGATGGCACGACGAGCAGCGACCTCCGACGCATGGCGTTCGGCTCCCTTCACTCGTTCCCGGTGGTAGGACGCGCGCAGAAGGTAGGCACAAACCGCCGGAAGGCGCAAACCGTCACACTCCGGTGGACCACAACCGCAAGGGGTTCAGCGAACCGGCGGCGTGGCCAGGAACCCGAAACCCTCCGTTGACGTCTGGCGAATGGCAACTGCATGATCCGACGAATCGCGCACCGGGATCCGAAGCGAGGCCGGGTACTGGCGGCCTCGTCCTCGCGGCACCCAGCCTGGTCCTGGTGAGCCTGTTCGGGCCCGGTTCGCCGACGGCCAAGCTGCCGGTCAAGCCACCCATCGGGTTTGCCCGCTGAGCCTTCCGCCCCTCCCGTCCTGGTCCCTCAAGTGCTCCACGGCATCCACAAGATCCAGCACGTGATCGTGATCATGCAGGAGAACCGATCCTTCGACTCCTACTTCGGAACCTTCCCCGGCGCGGACGGCATCCCGATGAAGGACGGCGTGCCGACCGTGTGCGTGCCCGACGCCCTGACCCGCCGGTGCGTGCGCCCCTACCACGACTCCGGCCCCATCAACGCCGGTGGGCCACACACGGCCGAGGCGGCCATCGCCGACATCGGCGGAGAGAGGATGGATGGCTTCATCAACCAGGCGGAGGCCATCGCCGCCAGGAGCCGTCCCGCTTGTCTCCAGAGCCCCTACGACCCGCACTGTGGAGCGGCGCCCGACACCATGATGGGATACCGGGATGGCCGGGACATCCCGAACTACTGGGCCTACGCCAGGAACTTCGTGCTCCAGGACCACATGTTCGAGCCGAACCTCGGCTGGAGCCTGCCGTCGCACCTGTTCATGGTCTCCGGGTGGTCGGCCAGGTGCGCGAACCCCCTGCGGGTCGGGACCTGCCGGGGCGACCTCGAGGAGGACCAGGACACCGACCGGACCCGCCCGGGCGTTCCGAACTACGCCTGGACGGATCTCACCTACCTCCTGTACCGCCAGCACGTCACGTGGGGGTACTACATCTCACCGGGGACCCAGCCCGACTGCGACGACGACCAGTCCGTCTGCGGTCTGAAGCGGCAGCGGGTCGGAACGCCGGAGATCTGGAACCCGCTGCCGGACTTCGCCACCGTCCACCAGGACGGCCAGACGGCGAACGTCCAGAGCTCGGCGAACTTCTTCCTGGCTGCCCAGGGGGGGACGCTGCCCGCGGTTTCGTGGGTCGTCCCCAACGGCGTCCAGAGCGAGCACTACCCGGACCGTGTCGCAACGGGTCAGGCATGGGTCACCAGCCTGGTCGATGCCGTGATGAGCGGTCCGGACTGGTACAGCAGCGCCATCTTCATCGCCTGGGACGACTGGGGCGGGCTCTACGACCATGTCGTGCCGCCGAAGGTGGACGCACTGGGGTACGGGCTGAGGGTCCCAGGGATCATGATCAGCCCGTATGCCCGATCGGGCTTCATCGACCACCAGGTCCTGTCGTTCGACGCGTACCTGAAGTTCATCGAGGACGACTTCCTGGGTAAGGAGCGCATCGACCCGAAGACGGACGGCCGGCCCGATCCCCGCCCCGACGTCCGCGAGCGAGCCCGGATCCTCGGCGATCTCCTGAAGGAGTTCGACTTCTCGCAGCCTCCCCGGCCTGCGGCGATCCTTCCCCTGTATCCATCGGGCCCTTGAAGGGGGGACCCGTTCGAGTGCCCCCGGGGTAGGATTCGGGGTCGGAGTCGAAGGGGCTGGAGCGGAGGGAGTCGACCTTGTCCCGTCTCGGCTCGCGTGTCCTGCTCATGAATGCTCTCTTCCTGTTCCTTGCCAGTGCCGGCGTGGGGATCTGGGTGCTCTCCGGCACGAACGCCCTTCGCCGCGACGATCGTCTGTGCCGCCGACATCCCGGCGGCCGTCTTCCTCTCCCTCGCCCACCGAGGCACCCGAGCATCCTCCGACGCAGCCCGACATCTACTACATCGTTCTCGACGAGTACAGCGGGGAACGCGCCCTGGCCCAACACTACGGGTTCGACAACCGACCCTTCCTCGACGCGCTGCGGGCCCGAGGCCTCTTCGTCGCCGAGCACGCCACCACGAATTACGCCCGGACGTCGATGTCTCTGGCCAGCGCGCTCAACCTCGACTACCTGCAACAGCTCACCCAGCCCGTCCCCGCGGACCAATCGGATCCAGGGCCGATAGACCGACTGGTCCAGAACGACGAGGTTCCCCGGCTATTGAAGGCGAGGGGATACACCTACTACCACCTCCGCTCGTGGTGGTCGGACACGAAGACCAACCCGCAGGCCGACGTGAACGAGCGGATGTCTTCCACCGAGGACGAGGCTCGGAAGCTCGGGATCGCGCTGCCGGCGTTCCGGGGCGGATCTCCGGGGAAGTACTACTTCGATCGGGCCGAGTACATGCGAGTGCTCTTCCAGTTCGCCAAGCTGGCCGAACTCGGCGATGTTGCAGGGCCGAAGTTCGTCTTCGGGCACATCCTGTGCCCCCACGGACCCTTCGTCTTCGACCCCGCGGGTGGTTGGGTGGACCAAATGGTGCGGGCCACCATGCCCGAGGACGAGGACTACATCCGTCAGCTCCAGTTCGTGAACTCCAAGGTCTTGGCGCTGGTGGACCGGCTGCTCTCCCTTCCCCCGGACCGACGGCCGGTCATCATCATCCAGTCCGACGAGGGCTGGCTCTCGGGGAGCCTGGCGGAAACCAACTCGCCGGATAGTTCCTTGCTGGTCCATTTTCGGGATCGTCGCCGCCTTCTCGTTCCCCGGGTTCTCGGCGCCCGGGCTGTACGCGACCATCACCCCGGTCAACGAGTTCAGGCTGGTGTTCGACGACTACTTCCACGCGGGGCTTCCGCTGCTCCGCGATCGCAACTACGTGTTCCCCAACCTCCGGCTGCGGTACACGTTCACGGACGTCACGGATCGGGTCCGAGCGCTCTCCTGAGCCTGCCTCGCCCCGCGAGGCATGCCCGGCGGCCACAGGGCACCCCGCGGAGGCGGTCGAGCTGCTGGCTGCCGTTCACGCCGAGCCGATCAGCGCCCAGCAACCGTTCACGGCCAACACGCCGATCAAGGACGTCGCCGCTGCGGCACTTGTCGAACTCCGCGATGCGCTCGGCCCCGATGAGTACTCGGCGGCGCTTGCCCGCGGAACATCGACCCCATTCGAGGTGGTGGCGAAGGAGCTGATGACTGCTTCGGTCGAACGAGAGGGGGATCGGGGGTTGTCCGATCCGTAACGCGGCCCTCGAAAAGGGCTCTCTTCGACCACACCCTCCTCCCGTCCCCCTCGTCACTCGTCACACACCTTCACCTTCACAGCGAAATCCAATCCTTGTGTCCTTTTCGTGAACCCGGAAAGCCCGCCGGGAACCGCGGCCATCCTCACCGCGTCCCGGTACGAACAACCGAAGGAGACCTCTGGCGCCCGACGGGCAGCACCTGGAAAGGCTGCGAGATGGCTGCGAACACCTGGGAGTACGGCTGGCAGTGGCGGGCCGCATGTCGCGGCGAGGACACGAAGCTCTTCTTCCCGCCGAACCGCTTCGAGCCCAAGGAGGAGCGCCTCCACCGCGAGCACCGGGCCAAGGCCATCTGCGCGACCTGCCCGGTGCGGGTCGAATGCCTCGAGTACGCCGTGAGGACCCGGGAGCCGCACGGCGTGTGGGGCGGCCTGAACGAGCTCGAACGGCGCCTGCTCCTCCGGGAGCGCGAACGCCGAGCCGATCCCGGCCTGCACTCGGTGGGCTGACGCACACGCCGCCGCTTGCCATCGGGTAGCGTTTCGGCCCGATGGATGCCGAACGCCGCCTGGCCGAGCTCGGGATCGACCTCCCCCCCGTCGCCGCTCCGGTCGCCTCCTACGTCCCGGTAGTGGTCTCGGGCTCCCTGGCCTTCGTCGCGGGGCAGGTCCCCCTGTCCGAGGGGAAGCTGCTGTGGTCGGGAAAGCTCGGCGCGGAGCTCGATGTCCCGGCTGGTGCGCAGGCCGCCCGGCGGTGCGGGTTGCAGGCGCTGGCCGCGCTCCGTTCGGAGCTCGGGAGCCTGGATCGGATCCGGCGGGTGGTCCGTGTCGGGGTGTTCGTCGCTTCGGCCGAAGGCTTCATCGACCAGCCGAAGGTGGCGAACGGCGCAAGCGACCTGTTCGCGGAGGTCTTCGGGGAGCCCGGGCGGCACGCCCGGGCAGCTGTTGGAGTCGCCGAGTTGCCGCTGGGCGCACCGGTCGAGGTCGAAGTGACCGTCGAGATCGAGTCGTAGTTCAGCCCCGCATCACCCGAAGGTCGCCCTGCCGGCGGGTCAGGCCGCCCGCGTCGAAGTGCTCGAGGATCGGCAGGGCGTACTTCCGGCTGGTGCCCAGCGCTTCGCGGAACGCGCTCACCGTGATCCCCGGCGGGTGGGCGAGGTCTCGGACGATGCGCTCGGCTCGCGCCATGAGCTCGGGCGAGATCACGATGTCGGGTGAGACCCGGACCAGGCGTCCGTCCGCGCACGCAGCTCGGATCAGCTCGGGGCCGAACCCGGCGGCGACGAGCTCCTTCACGGTGGGCGGGCTGGGCTCGGCGCTGCGGACCGCTTCCACCAGCCGTCCGGCGTCGTCACGGCCGGCGGTGGACGGCTGGTGCGAGCTGAGGCGGACGACCGTATGGTCGCGAACGATCAGCCCCGAAGCCGACAGGTGGCCGAGGATCGCTTCGAACAGGTCCTGCTCGACCAGGCCGCGAAGGGTTCGAACCACATCGGAGACCTCCGCCCCGGGGCTGAGCGGGTGCGCCACATGATGGGCGCGGAGCGCTTCGACCACTCTGACCGTGACCGATTCGAGGAACCAGCCGGCGACCAGCCAGGATCCCAGCTGGTGTGCGCGTGCCGGGCGCGCACCCGCGGTCGAGCCGGTGAGGGCGTGGACGTCGGCGGTGCGCAGCCGGCCGCGCTCCTCCACGAGCAGCGCAGGAAGGTCCTCGCGCCCCGTGGACAGACGAGCCTCCAGTCGGGCCATGGCGTTGGTTCCCGGTCGCAGGGGCGGGTCCGTGTCCAGGACGAGCCCGCCCGCCACCGTCTGCTGGCGTCCGGCCTCGCGAAGGACGAATGCGTCCTTGAAGTCCAGGACGACCGAGGACGAGAGCCGGATCCTGGCGAACGCCTGCCGCTCGGGGAGCAGCTCGGAGGCTCCCACGAACCGAAGCCTCGCGTCGCGCTCGGCCGAGCCAGCGTAGAACTTGAACGCGCCCCGTGAGGTGAGCGGATGGTCGAGGGTTCGAACCGGACGCAGCAGCACCTCGATGGTCGTGGATGGCCGCCAGTCGCCGGGCAGCACCAGCGCGTCGCCGCGAACCAGATCGGCCTTCGTCGTGCCGGCCAGGTTGACGGCCAGACGCGACACCGGCCGCGCTTCCTGCAGGGAGCGCTTGTGGGTCTGCAGGCCGCGGATCCGCGCTCGGTGCCCGGACGGGAGGACTTCGGCCTCCATGCCCACCGCCAGGGGCCCGCCGGTCAGCGTCCCGGTCACCACCGTACCCGCGCCCTTGATGGTGAACACGCGGTCCACGAACTGGCGCGGTCGCCCATCGCTCGCCGGCACGGGTGCGCGGGCGATCATCGCTTCGAGGGCTTCGCGGAGCGCGTCGACCCCCTGGCCGGAGAAGGCCGAACACGGCACGATCGGCGCGCCGGCCAGCGCGGTATGGGCGAGCCGCCCGCGTACGTGGTCGATCCGCGCGGCGAGCGTTTCGTCGTCGACCAGGTCCGTCTTGGTCAGTGCGATGACGGCGCCTTCCACGCCCAGCAGGTCCACGATCTCGAGGTGCTCCTCGGACTGCGGCTTCCACCCCTCGTCGGCGGCCACGACGAACAGCACCAGCCGGACGGGTCCGACGCCGGCCAGCATGTTCCGGACGAAACGCTCGTGGCCGGGGACGTCGACGAAGCCGACCTCCTGGCCCGAGGGCAGCGTGGCCCAGGCGAACCCCAGGTCGATGGTCAGCCCGCGCCGCTTCTCCTCCGCCAGACGGTCCGGATCGATGCCGGTCAGCTTCAGGATCAGGGCCGACTTGCCGTGGTCGACGTGCCCGGCCGTGGCGACGACCCGAAGGGTCCGGTCGGCGTCGCCCGGCTCCATCTCCGGGCGGGTCAGGCCTGGCCCAGGGCGTACCGGACCGCACGCACCAGGCGGTCGTCGCTCTCCGGCGGCACGGTTCGAAGGTCGAACACGAGCAGGCCGTCGTCCGCGCGACAGAAGACCGGCGGCCGGCCGTTCCGCAGCCGGGCCGCGGTGGCCGCCGGATCGGCGACGGGGATGGCAACCTCGGCCGAGGGCACCACGTAGCCCGGCAACGTGCCGCCGCCGACGACCGACCCGCCTTTACGCGCCTTCGCCCCCTTGAAGCAGGACGCCAGTGCCCGGGCTCGTTCGAACAGGTGACCCTGCGGGCTCGCCAGGAACTGCCAGAGCGGGATCTCCTCGCGACGTCCGGTAGCGTACAGACGGAGCACCGATTCCAGCGCGGCGACCTGCATCTTGTCCACGCGGACCGCCCGTGCCATGGGATGGCGGCGGAGGCGTTCGATCAGGCCGGACCGCCCGGCGACGATCCCTGCCTGTGGGCCACCGAGGAGCTTGTCGCCGGAGAACGAGACCAGGTCGGCGCCTTGGTCCAGCGCTTCGCGGACGGCCGGTTCCTCCTTCGGGATCCCCGGGTAGCGGTCGAGGAGCCCGCTGCCGACGTCGAACAGCAGCGGTACCTTCGACTGCTGGGCCAGCGCGGCCAGCTCTGCCACGGGGACGACGTTCGTGAAGCCCACCACCCGGTAGTTGCTGGGATGGACCTTGAGGATCAAGCCGGTCTTCGGGCCGAGCGCCTTGCGGTAGTCGCCGGCCCGGGTCCGGTTCGTCGTGCCGACCTCCACCAGGCGCGCGCCCGAGGCGGCCATGATGTCGGGGAGGCGGAACTCGCCGCCGATCTCGAT
>DHWS01000015.1 GCA_002413305.1 Actinobacteria bacterium UBA5176
GGATCGACCCCATTGTGGGCGACGGTGATCCGCTCCTCGGCAACGCCGAACACCCGGACGATCTCTGCTTTCGAGAAGTCCGAGACGGTCACGATCTGCGCAGCCCGGCGCATGGTGAACGGGATCGTCCGGCGCATCCAGAGGCGTTCCTTCGGCGTGAAGAACTCGGGGAACCGGGCGAAAGCGACGTCGTGGACGATCGTCACCACCGGGATCCCCGTGATCGGCGGGGCGGTGTATTGGACGAAGAGCACGTCCAGCCGGTCCCGCGCGGCCCGGGCGGGCAGCGAGAAGGGGATGCGGATCAGGGGATTGCCCGGCGAGAGGATCCGGATCGTCGTCCCGTGCTGGGCCGGCCATCCGGCCGCCGCTCGACCGTCGGTGAAGTAGAGGAAGAGGTCGTGCTCGCAGAGCTCGCGGAGGGCGGGGATCAGGTTGGCGATGAACCGTTCGTTGCCCGTCTGCCGCCCCCCGATGGCATGGGCGTCGATGCCGATCCGGAGGCGCCGCATGGCCACAGTCTCCCGGCTCGCACCGGGGCCAGCAACCGCAGGGGCCGCATAGGCCGCTGCTAGTATCGCCCGCTCTGACGTGCCCGGGCCTGTGCGTATCGGATCGTGAGCGAGGAGGCATCGCCGTGCCGGAGACTATCGACATCGGGATCGAGGGAGTGCTGCTGTTCCGCCTGACGACCCATCCCGACCTGCGAGGTTCGTTCACCGAGGACTACCGGCGCGAATGGATCTCCGGCGGCCGGGAGATGGTCCAGGGCAACATCTCGAAGTCCAAGGCGAACGTGCTCCGTGGGCTCCACTTCCACCGACAGCAGGCGGATTGGTGGAACTTCTACCAGGGGAGCGCGGTGGTCGGTCTGTACGACCTGCGCACGGGGTCCCCGACCGAGGGCACCGGGCTGGCTCTTCGCCTGGACACCGAGGAGGAGCTGCACGGCCTCTACATCCCCCGGGGGGTGGCCCACGGCTTCTACGCGAAAAACGACGTCCTGCTGCACTACATGGTCGACAACTACTACACCGGGAGCGACGAGTTCGGCGTGACCTGGGACGACCCAGGCCTGGGGATCGACTGGCCGAGTCGGGACCCGATCCTCTCCGATCGGGATCGTTCGAACCCCGGCCTGGGCGAGGTGCTGGCCGAGGCGCCGGCGTACGGAGCCTGACGGCCCCGCCGAACCCGGCAGCCGTGGGCACAATGGACACATGAACCGGGCAGGCCGAGGTCGGGGGCATGCACGGTGGTGGGTGGGCCTGTTCGGGGCCCTCCTGCTCGCCGGGTGCACGTCGCCATTCGCCTCGCGCCCCTCGACCAGCGCGCCCCGGATCGCCGGATGGCTCCACACAACCGGGACGCAGATCGTCGACACGGCCGGCCATCCGATCCGCTTGGTCGGGGTGAACGTGACCGATCTCCAGTCGGGCTTCGGCGTCCGCGCGGAGAGGATGCCGGGCAAGCCGCTCTGCTTCGGCTGGCGGGCGGTCCCTGGGAAGGCTGCGAGCCAGATCTGGGATTGGGGGTTCAACATGGTCCGGCTGCCCATCGCCTGGGCCGACCTCGAGCCTCTGCCGCCGGTCCAGCTGCCGGACGGGGCCGTGCGGCACTGGTACAACCGGCAGTACTTGGCGGCTCTGGACGATGCCGTCACCGCCTTCGGCAACCGGGGGATCTCGGTGCTGATCGACATGCACCAGTTCCAGTGGTCGCCCGCTTATACTCGGGTCAGCCCAGAGAACGTGCAGAACTGTCCCGGCCAGGGCATGCCCAAGTGGCTCTACCCGACCGGTATCAAGACCCTTCGCTCGGCGAAGGCCTCCTTCTTTTCCAACCAGGACGACGTCCAAGCCTTGTTCGCCCAAGCATGGCAAGAGGTGGCCGGGCGCTACGCCCACAACGCCACGGTGATCGGCTTCGACCTGCTGAACGAGCCCTACTCCCTGGGCAAGACGCTGCCGCCCGAGTCGCTAGACCTCGATGGGCTCTACCGGCGCGTCGGGACGGCCATCCGGGCCGTGAACAGGAACGCCTTGCTGTTCTTCGAAGACACCCAGGACTCCCTGACTGGACGGTTCGGGGTCACCCATCCGCCCGAGTTCCGGAGCGTCGTCTACTCGTTCCACCTCTATCGTCGCGACTGGGACCCGCTCGGCCTGCAGGTCACCCGGGACTTCTTGGCTCGCGCCGACCGGTGGAAGGTGCCGCTGTGGATCGGGGAGTCGAACCTATTCAACGGCATGGTCAACGCGAACCCCCCGTCGGGGTGGACGGGCTCGGCGCTGGCTATGCTCGCCTACGACAAGGCACACGGGATCGGCTGGGCGGTGTGGGCGTACGCGGGACCGAGCTCTGTGGTTTCCCCGGGGACGACGGACCCCAAGCCGGAGGTCCTGAGCGTGCTGCGGCAAGGCCTTTAGGACCCTCATCTGGGGGCGCTTCTCTTGTGACCGCAGTGCCTGGTCCAGTATGGTCGTGGTTCGCATCGGGCAGGTTCCCCCGCAGCCCCGACAAACACGAGGAGCTTCCATGAAGAAGGTATTGGTCGTCGGCGGAGCCGGGTATGTGGGTTGTGTCCTCATCGAGGAACTGCTTGCGAAGGGCTACTCCGTCAAGATCCTGGACAGGCTGTTCTTCGGCCGCGAGCCGGCGTCGCGATTCCTCGACCGCGTCGAGCTGATCGTGGAGGACATGCGTGAGTTCGACGAGTCGCTGGTGCAGGACTGCTCGGCGGTCATCAACATCGGCGGCCTGTCTAACGACCCGACGGCCGAGTTCAATCCGAAGGCGAACGAGGAGCTGAACACGCTCGCCTCCATCCGGGTCGCCGAGATCTCCAAGCGGGCCGGCGTGGAACGGCTCGTCTTCGGAAGCACCTGCTCGATCTACGACCGTGGTGTCGGGGAGGATGTGAACGACCTGCTGCTCGACGAGGCGTCGGACGTCGCCCCGAAGGCCGCCTACGCCACTTCCAAGCTCGCGGCCGAAGGTCCGATCCTCGCCCTGGCGGACGAGTCGTTCGCCCCGGTCGCTTTCCGCAAGGGCACCATCTTCGGCTTCTCGCCGCGGATGCGCTACGACCTGGTGGTGAACGCCTTCGTCAAGGACGCCCTGTCGAAGGGGAAGATGTCGGTTCACTACGGGGGCGCCATGTGGCGCCCGCTGATCGACGTGAAGGACGTCGCCCGCGCCTACGTTATGGCCCTGGAGTGCGACGTCGACCTGATCCGGGGGGAGATCTTCAATCTGACGGCGGGCAACTTCCGCATCTCGGAGCTGG
Organism: Actinobacteria bacterium UBA5176; assembly: GCA_002413305.1. GTDB lineage: Bacteria > Actinomycetota > UBA4738 > UBA4738 > UBA4738 > UBA4738. The sequence goes on from DHWS01000015.1 coordinate 3,290, forward strand.
CCCTCCGCGTCCAGCACGTCCTGTCCCAGCTCGGGCTGAAGGTGGACCTCGACGTCGACTATTCCTATCGGATGCTGCGGAGCTACCGCGTGTCCGGCAACAAGATCCTCCACACGCTCGGGTTCCAGCCGCTGGTGAGTCTCGAGGAAGCCGTGGAGGACATGGTCCAGGAGATCGATCGGTGGGGCTACACCGACTTCTCCAATCCTCGCTACTACAACATCGAGTGGATGAAGCTCCTCGAGGAAGCCGTGGAGATCGCCCGGACGCACGGCTATGTCCTGACCAAGCCCGACTTCAAGGACGCGTCCGGGCTGGCCACCGAGCGGGTCCGGGAAGCGCCTTCCGAGACGTTCACCACCCGGTAGCCATGCGGCTGCTCGCGTTTGGGGGATGGGGGCAACTCGGGAGCGATCTGGCGGACGTCTCGGAGGGCCGGGTCGAGCTGATCCGCCCCAGGCGCAGCGAAACGGACGTCACCGACCCCGACCGGGTGGAGGCGGTGGTCACATCCACCCGCCCCGACGTCGTGCTCGACGCCGCCGCCTTCCACAAGGTCGAACTCTGTGAACAGGATCCCGCCCGGTCGTTCGCCGTCAACGCGTTGGGACCGCTGCACGTGGCGCGGTCGGCGCGCCGTGCGGGGGCTCGGTACGTCTTCGTGAGCACCGACTACGTGTTCGACGGAGCCGTCTCCACCGGTTATCGGGAAGACGATCCTCCGACTCCCGTGAACGTCTATGGGATCTCGAAGGCTGCCGGGGAGCGTGCGGTCGGCCTGGCCTGCCCCGACTCCCTCGTTGTCCGGGGATCCGGTCTGTTCGGCCACGCCGGGAGCTCGGGGAAGGGGGGGAACTTCGTCGAGACCATGCTGTCGAAAGCACGGGCCGGCGACGCCATCTCGGTGGTGGACGACCAGATCTTCTCCCCGACCTCGACCAGGGACATGGCCGAGCGCATCCTGCTGCTCCTGGAGCGGAGCGTTCCCCCTGGCATCTACCACGTGGCGAACTCGGGAACCTGTTCCTGGTACCGCTTCGCCCGGACGATCTTCGAGCTCGCCGGGCTGGAGGCGAACCTGTCCCCTCGCCAGGCTGTCGACGAAGCGGTTCGTCGCCCGAAGAACTCCGTGCTCCTGGACACCCGGAGCGCGGCGTTGGGGCTCCCCACCGCCCGTTCGTGGCAGGATGCCCTCCGCTGGTACCTGAGCGTGGATCGGCCGGTGCTGCCGGCAGGAGGCCCGGGGTGACCGGTCTGCGCATCGCGGTCATCGGCAGCCGGGGGATCCCGGCCGGGTATGGCGGGTTCGAGACGTTCGCGGAGGAGCTGACACCCCGTCTGGTCGAACTGGGACACGAGGTGACGGTGTACTGCCGGCGAGGCTACACGGGGGACGACCTTCTCGAGGAGTACAAGGGAGTCCGCCTGGTCCACACGCCGTACCTGAAGCGGCGATCGGTCGAGCAGCTTTCGCACGAGTTCACGTCGATCCTCGACTCGCTGCGCAGGCCGTTCGACCTCTACTACTTCCTGGGCACGCGAAGCGCCCCGATGTACGTGCCGATCCGGGCCAGTCGAAGACGCATCGTCGTGGTCAACACCGACGGTCTGGAGTGGAAGCGCCGCAAGTGGAGTCTGGTGGGGCGCGCGTACCTGCGGTTCGCCGAATGGGTCGCGGTCCGGATGGCCGCCGACGAGCTCGTGTCCGACGCCAAGGCGATCCGGCAGTACTTCAAGACAACGTACGGTCGAGCCTCCACCTACCTCACCAACGGCGCGCACGTCCTGAACGACCTGCCGGAGGGGGGACTCGACGAGTGGCAGCTCGAGCGCGGCAGCTACTACCTGGTGGCGTGCCGGATCGAGCCCGAGAACAACCTCGACATCATCATCCGGGAATTCATCGCCTCGGGTTCCGACAAAGAGCTGGTGATCGCGGGCGGCATGAACTACGAAACGCCGTACTGGCGCCACCTCCAGGACCTGGGATCGCGAGGCCGGGTCCGGTTCCTGGGTCCCGTCTACGGGGACATGCGAGTGGAGAAGCTCCATCTGGGCTGCTACGCGTACCTGCACGGCCACGAGGTGGGAGGGACGAACCCTTCGCTCCTGAAGGCGATGGGTTGCGGCAACCTCGTCATCGCCCTGGACACCCCCTTCAACTCCGAGAACCTCGAAGGGACCGGCGTGCTGTGGGAGAAGCGTCTCGGCTCCGTTGCCGAGAGGATCAAGCAGGCGGACGCCGATCCCGATGAGGTTCGGCGTCTGGGTGGCGAGGCGCAGCGGCGGATCGCCGAACACTACTCGTGGGAGGAGATCGCCCGGCAGCACGACGCGTTCTTCCGCGACGTGGCCCGGCGGCGCGGCCTCCCCGTCTGACCTCTGCCGAGTCCGCCGCTGCCCCGCGCCCTGGTTAGAGCCAGCTCTGCTCGTTCAAGACGTTGCGCAACCGCAAGGTGCGATGGAGCCCGGTCAGCCGGAGCGTTCCGCGGAACCACCACAGCACGCCGAGATACAGCACGCTGGCCACGGCCCCGTATCCCAAGAACGCCGGGATGGACGCGCCCACGATCAGTCGGGTAGCGAGCCCCAGGCCACCGAAGATGACAGCCGAGGAGACGAACACGATCGGGTATCCCCGCCCGAACGGCTGGAGCTTCATCCAGAAGCGGACCTGCAGGATGGAGAGGAGGTTGATCAATACGATGCTCGCGGCCCAGGCGATGGCGGCGCCGTTGATCCCGTACCGCGGGATGAGGAGCAGGTTCAGGCCCACGTTCGCCACCAGAGCCACGGCGGCGTCGATCATGTTCCACGAGCTCTTTCCGCCCATGAGCAGCACGGCAGTGACCGGGCCGACGCCGGTGCTGAACAGCACGGCGGCCGAGAGGATGACCAGAGCGCTCGAACCGTTGACGTAGGTGTGGCCGAACACGCGGAGCAAGACGGGGGCGAACGT
>DHWS01000097.1:0-13225 GCA_002413305.1 Actinobacteria bacterium UBA5176
TACTTGTAGAACTCCCAGACCAGCCGGGACTTGCCGATGCCGGCGATCCCGATCACGGACAACAGGTGCGCCTTCTTCTCGTCGGTCGAGGCGTGGTACAGATCCTTGGCCATCCGCAGCTCGCGGTCGCGGCCCACGAAGGGAGCCTCCAAGCCCTGGGCCTTGAGCGTCCCTCGAACGCCCGCGACCAGGCGGAGTGCGCGCCAAAGCGGCACGAGGCCCGCCTTCCCCTTTAGCTCGAAGGTCCCCACGTCCTCGTAGGCGATCGTGGCTTCCGTGGCGCGACGGGTCGCCTCGCCGACGAACACCGCTCCCGGCTCCGCCGACGACTGGATCCGAGACGCGGTGTTCACCAGGTCCCCGGCCACCATCCCCTGGCCCTCGGCCCTCAAGTTCACGGCGGCCTCTCCCGTGAGGACCCCTGCTCTGGCTCGAAGGTCGGGCGCGCCGACCTCCGCCCCCAGCTCGGCCACGGCCCGTGTCAGATCAAGTGCCGCACGGACGGCCCGCTCGGCATCGTCCTCTGTGGCGACCGGGGTGCCCCACACCGCCATCACCGCATCGCCGATGAATTTCTCGATGATGCCGCCGTAGCGGGTGATCAGGGTTCGACAGGTGTCGAAGTACCTGGTCAGGAGCTCCCGGACCTCCTCGGCGTCGCGAGACTCCGAAAGCGTGGTGAATCCCACCAGATCGGCGAACAGGATCGAGACCAGTCGGCGCTCGGCGCTGGGCAGGTCTCGTGTGGTTGCGGGCAGGGTCGTGGCCGCCACCGGAGCCGCCTCCGCCGCGGGCCTTTCCGCTACCGGCGCGCCGCACTCGTCGCAGAACCTGGCCCCGGAGGCAACGGGATGCCCGTTGGGGCAAACGGCGGCCAGCCCCGCGCCGCAGCTCATGCAGAACTTGGCCTCGGTCCGATTCTCGGCTCCGCAATTCGCGCAGATCATCCCCGCACCCCTGTGACTCCGTGCTTGGCCAGGACCGCGGACACCCGCTCGACGGAGGTGGCCAGGCGGTCCTCGAGGACGGTCTCAGCCACGAAGGTACGTGGGATCCACGTGATCCCTGACCGAGATGGTCCTCCACAGCCTACGGGACATCCGCCTCCGCGTCTGACCCACCTCATCCTGGCCCCGTCAAGGAGTGGATTCAACCCGAGTGAGCCCCGACCGGAAACCGCCGCGTTGACGAATGCGCCGAATCCGGTAGACATGAGGTGATGCTAAACCGGCCCGGGAGGGAGGAGCGTGGTGAGGTACAAGCTGCTGGGACCGAGTGGGCTCAGGGTGTCGGAGGTGGCGCTCGGCACCATGACGTTCGGTGAGGACTGGGGATGGGGAGCGTCGAACGAAGAGAGCCGCCGCATCTTCGACCGGTTCGCGGATGCCGGCGGCAACTTCGTCGACACGTCGAACAACTACACGAACGGGACGGCCGAACGGTTCGTGGGCGAGTTCATCGCCGCCGAGCGGGATCACTTCGTCGTAGCCACGAAGTACTCGCTGACCGAGCGGCGGGACGACCCGAACGCCGGCGGCAACCACCGCAAGAACATGATGCGATCGATCGAAGGCAGCCTGCGGCGACTCGGCACCGACCACGTCGACCTGCTGTGGCTCCGCATGTGGGATGCAACCACGCCGGTCGACGAAGTGCTTCGCGCGTTCGACGACCTCGTCCGCGCGGGGAAGGTGCTGTACGTGGGCATGTCCGACACGCCGGCCTGGGTCGTGGCGCAGGCTGTCACCACTACCGCGCTGCGCGGGTGGACGGCGCCAGTGGCCGTCCAGGCGCCGTGGAGCCTCGCTGACCGAGGCGTCGAGCGCGAGGTGCGCGACCGCGTCCAGGCTCCCTTCCACGTGGAGATAGTTGGTGACGTCGTAGCGCTCCAGCCGGAAGCGTGGCTCCCCCATGAGATGGCCGACGTTGTCCCCGTTTCCGGTGAGGAAGTTGTCCAGGCAGAGCACCTCCCAGCCCTCCGCCAGCAGCCGCTCGCACAGGTGGGACCCCAGGAATCCCGCTCCACCGCTGACCAGGATCCTAGCCATGCCGCGCCGACGCCGGGCCGGGCAGCCGGCGGTCACGAAGGCGGTGCCGCTGACCTGTGACGTCCATGGGCCGCGGGCTGACAGCCTCCTCCCAGCTGGTTCCCAATGCTCCTCTCATGCTTTCGCCCTCCAGCTCGGCTCATTCGAAGCAACCAAGCTCAACGGTACCTGTTTGTCACGCAGTGGCGAAGTGGATCATCGTCTCCGCAACGGTAGTGGGCCGTCCGGCACGGCGTCGGTGGCGGACAGAACCTTTCGCGACCGAAGTTCGCTTCGTTCAGCCCGATTGAACGGCCGTTCGCTCCTTTCTCACGCCTTCCGATCGAGAGCAACATCCAGCGGCAGCGGGCCTAGCCGGCCCGGGGAAGGGAGGAGCGATGATCGAGACCAAGGAGCGTCGGGAGGCCAGCCGGGCCGTCGAGGCCCACCTGCCGGTGGTTCTTCGACCCGTCGGCAAGGGCAGAAGGGCATGGATCGCCGGCGCCGTCGCCGCGGTCCTCGGCGCGGGGTTGGCGGTTGGGATCGTCCTCGCCGCGACGGGCGGGCATGCGCCGGCGGGGCACGCCTCGATCGGAGTCGCGAACTCCCAGGTGACCTCCATGCGGCCGTTCTCCGACGGCGGCTACGGCGCGGCCACCGGTTCCCAGGTGACGTCCATGCGGCCGTTCTCCGACGGCGGCTACGGCGGGACGACCGGTTCCCAGGTGACGTCCATGCGGCCGTTCTCCGACGGCGGCTACGGCGCGGCCACCGGCTCCCAGGTGACGTCTATGCGGGCGTTCTCCGACGGCGGCTAGCAGCTCAGAAGACAGGATCGAGTGGGTTCAGCCCCACGAGGTCGCGCGGCGAACGAGGCGGGAGGACCACCCTCCCGCCTCGTTTCGTCCCGAGACAGAGCCGCCCAGGCGCCGATGTCTGGCGCGGGCACCTGTTCGCGAGTACAAAGGAGGCCGCAGAAGGGAGCACGCATCGCCGAAAACGGCGCTCGCGAGGACGTATTCGTCGGCAGGAGGCCAGAGCTCGATGAGTTGTCGGCCGGTCTCGAGGATGCCCGAGGCAGGCGGGGGCGCCTGTTCCTCCTCTCCGGCGAACCGGGGATCGGCAAGAGCCGGCTGATCCGCGAGTTCGCCGCGCGGGCGCGAGCGAGCGGGGCCCGGGTCCTGTGGGGCCGATGCTGGGAGGCGGGAGGCGCACCGCCCTATTGGCCGTGGGTGCAGATCATGCGGGCCTACGTGCGCGGCCAGGAGGCCGATGCCACCAGGAACGAGATCGGTCCGGCGGCGGTCGATCTCGTGCAGATCCTCCCGGAGATCAAGGAACTGTTCCCGGAGCTCCCCCCGCCCCCCACCGTCGACCCCGACTCGGCGAGGTTCCAGCTGTTCGACTCGACGGCGTCGTTCCTGCTGAATGCGGCAAGCGGCGGCCCGCTCGTCCTGGTGCTGGAAGACCTGCATGCCGCCGACACGCCATCCCTCCTCCTGCTGCGGTTCCTCGCCGACCAGATCGCGGATGCGAGCCTGCTGGTCGTCGGGACGTACCGCGACGTCGAGCTCACGCCCGAGCATCCGCTGGTGAGCACGGCCTCGGAGCTCTCCCGCGAACCCTCGACCCGGCGCATCCACCTCAAAGGCCTGGACGAGGACGATGTCGCCCGATTCCTGGGTGCGGCCCTCCGGGCGGCGCCTCCCGCAATGCTCATCTCCGCCCTTCGCCGGGAGACGAAGGGGAACCCGCTCTTCCTCGGGGAGGCCGTGCGACTCCTCGCAGCCGAGGGGGAGCTCGGCAAGTCCCTCGATCCAGCCGCGCTCCGGGTGGCGGTGCCGAAGAGCGTCCGAGCCGTGATCGGTCGTCGGGTCGGCCATCTCGACGACGCTTCCAAGCGGGCGCTTTCGCTGGCCTCGGTTCTGGGCACCGAGTTCACGACCGAAGCGCTCCGGCGGCTGAGCGGGATGGACCCCGACGAGCTGCTCGACGCCATCGATCGTGCCGTCGAAGCCGGGTTGCTCGGACCCGTCCCGGGCATGCTCGGATGGTTCCGGTTCTCGCACGAGCTTGTGCGCGAGACGTTGTATGAGGAACTGACGTCGGCCGGCCGGATGCGGCTGCACCTGCAGACGGCCGAGGTGCTGCGCGAGATCCATGCGGGTGACGAGGGGCCGCACCTGGCGGAAATCGCCCATCACCTCTTCGAGGCGGCACCACTCGGGAACACCGCCACCGCCGTCGACTACGCGCGATGGGCCGGGGAAGAGGCAGCCCGCTCGCTGGCGTACGAGGAGGCAGCCCGGTTGTTCCGGATGGCGCTGCAGGCCCTCGAACGGGAAGAGCAGCCCGATCAAGGGCTCGCGGCCGAGCTCCTGCTCGCCGAGGGCGACGCCCGAGCCCGGGCCGGCGACCTGCTTGGCGCCCGGGAGAGCTTCCTGAGTGCCGCCGACAACGCCCGACGGAGAGGCGCCGCCACCCAGCTGGGGCGCGCCGCGCTCGGCTACGGGGGGAGGTTTGCGTGGTCTCGAGCCGGCGACGACACCTACCTCGTGCCGATGCTCCAGGACGCCCTGGTGCTACTCGGCGGAGGCGACGATCGTCTGCGGGTCCGGCTCCTCGCCCGGCTGGCATCTGCACTTCGCAGCTCGCCTGACCGCGAGCGCAGTGACGCCCTCAGCCGGCAGGCACTGGAGACGGCCCGTGGCCTCGACGATCCGGCGACGCTCGGGTACGCGCTGGTCGCCAGATGCTGGGCCATCTACTGGCCGGAGAACCCCGAAGAGCGGCTCGAACTCGCCACCGAGCTCGTCCGAGTCGGTGAGGCCAACGAGGCAGAGCGCGCGTTCGAAGGACACCTGGCCAGATGCGTCTTTCTGAACGACCTCGGGGCGATCGCGGAGGGTCGCGCCGAATTGGACCTCATGACGCGCGAGGCCGACGAGCTGCGCCAGCCCGCTCAGCGGTGGCCGGTCCGGGCGTACAGTGCCAGCCTGGCGCTCTTGGAGGGGGACTTCGATCAGGCCGCGGAGCTCATGGCGTCCGAGGTTCGCCCCGGCCAGCCGATCAATCCGGCTCGGGACGACGTGTCCGCGCACCAGATGCACCTCTTCCTGCTCCTGCGGGAGAAGGGCCGATTGGCCGAACTCGAGGCGCAGACCCGAGCTGCAGCCCGCGAGTTCACCTGGTACCCGCTCCACCGGGCGGCGCTGGCGTGCCTGCTCCTCGAGCTGGGACGCGACGCCGAGGCCCGAACGACCTTCGAGGATCTCGCCATGGATGGGTTCCGCGCCCTTTACCGAGATTGCATGTGGCTGCTCGGCATGGCACTGGCGAGCGAGGCCTGCTTCGGGCTCGTCAACCGGGACGCGGCAGCCGAGCTGTACGACCAGCTGCTGCCCTTCGCGGGCCGGCACGCGGTGGGCCACGCCGAGGGCAGCATGGGCGCTCTGGACCGGTACCTCGGCCTCCTGGCACAGACGCTGGGGCATCTGGACGACGCCGAGCGCCACCTCCTCGACGCGGTCGGGGTCAACGAGCGCATGGGAGCGAAGCCGTGGACCGCGCATTCGCGCTTCGACCTCGCCAACGTCCTCCTCGAGCGCGACGGGCCCGGCGACCGAGAGAGCGCCATCGACGAGCTCCGTGCGACACAGGATCTGTGCGGGCGACTCGGGATGGTCGTGCTCGGCGAGAGAGTGGCTGGGCGCCTGCGTTCCCTCGGTACCGATGGCGCGCAACAGCCCGGACCTAAGACAGACCTTGGTCCGAGCGTGTGGCGTAGGGAGGGCGAGTACTGGTCGGTCGTGTTCGGCGGCGACGCGTTCCGGGTTCGCGATTCGAAGGGCCTGCGGTACCTGGCCGCGCTGCTCGCCGAGCCAGGCCGCGAGTTCCACGTCCTCGACCTGGTCCGCGCCGGGCCGAGGGCCGCGGCAGGAGGGGAGAGCGCTGAGATCCCGGTCCGAACCGACGGGTTCGGGGACGCCGGCGCCGTTCTCGACCCGCAAGCCAAGGCGGCCTACCGGCACCGCCTGGAGGAGCTCGAACAGGAGGCCGACGAGGCGGAGGCGGTCGGGGACGCCGACCGAGCCGAACGGGCGCGTTCAGAACGGGAGTTCATCGCCCATGAGCTGGCTGCCGCCGTCGGGCTCGGCGGACGCGATCGGCTTGCCGCGTCCGCGTCCGAGCGTGCGCGCGTGAACGTGTCCCGCGCCGTGAAGGCGACGGTTGAACGGATCGCGGAGCACAACCCCGGCCTGGGTCGGCATCTTTCCGCGACTGTTCGAACGGGAACCTTCTGCTCCTACCAGCCGGACCCTCGACTCGCAGTGGCCTGGCGGTTGTAATCAGAGTGCGGACTGGCGAACCCTTGGCAGGTTGGCCTCCGCATTCCACTCCCTGGGTGGAGGAGGTCCAAGCCCGATGCTCAGGGTTCGAGCCGTGTCACCCAACTTCTGGCGTCGTCTTACGCAGGCTCGGAGTCAAACCGACCGGAGAGCGCGGCCCGAAGCTCCGCACCGGACCGCCCCGCCGCCAGACCCTCACCCAGCTCCTCGAAGAAGCCCTCCAGCCCTGCGGGAGCCACGAACAGGAGTGCCCTGGCAGATGGGCCGGTCGTGAAGCCGTGGCGTGTCCCTCGCGGGACGTGAACCAGCGACCCCGGACCTGCTTCGAATTCCACGGCGCCCAGGATGAACCGAAACATCCCTTCGAGAACGTAGAAGGCTTCTTCTCGTTGCCGGTGAATGTGTGGCGGCGGCACCGCCGGTCCGACGTACTCGATCAGCTCGAACGACCCACTGCTGTCCGACCCGGACACCTTCACGGTGCCGATCATGGGGATGACTCTGCCCCCCTCTCCATCTGCCATACAAGGGCTCCTCCCAAGTTGACTGGTGAAGATCGGCCGTCGATCGGCCGAAACGATCAGCATGACAGCCGGACGGCCGCTTGTTCGAGGGATAGGAGTCTGGCGGCCGTAACCGCAACGGTCCATCCGCTCTCGAAGGATTGCCGACCCGGCCGTTGGTCGGCCACGCGTTCTGAAGGGGAACCCGTCAAAGCCCGGGGAGTTCGTCCCCAGACACCTCAGCCCTTCTTTCTGGCACCGGCGATCGCACCGATAGCTGGCGCCATCGCCAGCCAGAGCCCGATCGTTACCACCATCGACGTGACGTAGCCGAATGGGCGGATGCCAACCTCGATATCGACCACGCCAGCGAAGATCATGAGCAGCCACGCGGCCAGGAAGAACAGGGGTCCCGCCGCTGCCAGTTTGAAGAAACTCTCCATGCTGCACCCCACCATTCGTTCGACGCCCTCGTCCCCTCGGCTCCTGCCCGCCATCCGTGTGCAGTGTGCCTGGAGCGGACACTCATCGAACCATACTCGCCGGTGCCCAGGGAGGCGCCATGGCCGGGTGACCCCGATCCGGCGGGACCTCGAGAAGGGGACGGGGGATCAGTACTCGAAGTCCGACCCGAACGCGCCGGTCCGGCGCGGGTGCGGTCTGGGGGCCAGAAGCACTCTTTGGTCGAGACGCTGACATGACTCGAAGGCATGCCCCGAGCAGACCAGGGACCCGATCGACCGCCACTCGTTCATGGCTCGGTCAGAGGCTAGCTTGGCGGAGGGACGGGGATTTGAACCCCGGAGACGGTTACCCGCCTACACGCTCTCCAGGCGTGCCCCTTCGTCCACTCGGGCATCCCTCCGCGGGCGATTCTACGGGACGGGCGGGGCTGCCTCGGATCGCTGGACCAGCGCCCGGTTCCACCAGGCCGGGCGAACGCGCGCCTGCTCGCGCACCCACACGAAGTGGTGGCGGGCGCTGGGGCGCAGGGCGAACGCGGTCGCCACGCCCAGGAGCGCCGCGGCCAGGTCCCTGCGGCGCGTCTCCCGAACCAGCGCTCCGGCGGCGGACAGCCCCCAGGTCCAGATGATGGCGTTGTAGGCCGGCATCGCTTCGGGGCGGAGGCCTTCGGCTTCGTCCAGCAGGGGGATGCCGCGGTGCGCGCTCCAAGGCCAGAGCGTGAGGTGGAGCACCCCGCCCCCGAAGCTCATGCCGGCCGCGTAGGCCAGCGGCGGGTTCCACCGCTCGGACCCTCGCGCCGCCACGACGAACCAGGCAGGCATCGCGGTCCCCCACAGCACCGCCGCGCCCGTCATCCCGAGGTAGGGCTGGAACACCAGCCCGACCCCGCTGGCCAGCTCGAACGCGTGATGGACGGCAGCGGCCGCGCACGTCATCACGCTCCATGGCCGCTTCACACTTTCGACCGTAGCGGGCGAGACTCCTTCATCGCGCGGAGCCGCCGCCGGGTACAGTCCTGCCGTGCGGAAGCTGATCGTCGCGCTGGTCGTCCTGGTCGGGCTGTTCATCGCCGCAGACTTCGGCGCGCGAGCGCTGGCCGAATCGTGGGTCAGCCGAGAGCTGGCGACCTCGCTGGACCTGTCCAAGAAGCCGGGTGTCTCGCTCGGCGGATTCCCGTTCATCCCGCACCTGGTGACGGGCGACGTGCCGTCGATCTCGGCCGACGCCAAGGACTTCTCGTCGAACGGGCTGGCGTTCGCCGACGTCAGCCTCACGCTCCACCGGGTGACGTTCTCGCCCGCGCAGCTGGCCCGTGGGAAGAAGACCACGATCAGCTTCCACGACGGCACCGGCACGGCGAGCCTGACCGGAGACGACGTCACGAAAGCGCTCCGGGCTCGTGGTGGCCCCTCCGGCATCACCGTCAAGCTCGACGGCGACCACGCGGTGATCGGCTCGGACCAGATCGGGCTGGGCATCGCCGTGACCATCTCGCTGGAAAGCAACACCCTGGTGCTGCAGCCGCGGGGATCCTCGATCGGTTCGTTCCACATCTCGCTCCCGACGATCGTGCCGGGGCTCTCCTACCGAGCAGTCCAGATCAAGGACTCCCTGGCGATCCTCTCCCTCGGCCTGACGCACGGGTCGATCGCCACCTGACGTGGACGGCGCCACGCTCATCCGCGGGGGGACGGTGGTCGGCGACGGCGGCCCCCGCCAGGGCGACGTCCTGATCCACGCAGAACGCATCGCTGCCGTCGGGCCGAACCTGGAGGCGGCCGGGGCACGCGTCATCGAGGCCGGCGGCGCCTATGTGATCCCGGGCGGGATCGACGTCCACACGCACTTCGATCTCCCGGTCGGCCGGGTCCGGTCGGCCGACGACTTCGAGACCGGGACGCGCGCCGCGGCGTGCGGTGGGACGACGTGCGTGATCGATTTCGCCGGGGCCGGCCGCGAACCGCCGGACGAGGCACTGGTCGCATGGCACGAGAAGGCCCGGGGGCGATGTTCGATCGACTTCGGCTTCCACCTAACGGTGACCTCGCTCCCCGATCAGCAGGACGAAGCCGAGCGTCTGTTCGCCTCGTTCGTCCGGCAGGGAGTGACCAGCGTGAAGCTGTACATGGCGTATCCCGAGCGGTTGATGGTCGACGACGAAACGCTCGACCGGGCCATCACGGCCGGGGCGGCGACCGGGGTCCGGGTCTGCGTCCATGCCGAGGATGGGCCTGAGGTCGAACGCCGAGCGCGCGAGGCGCTCGAGGCAGGCGAACGCCGGCCGGCCACCATCCGGTGGACGCGTCCGCCGGACGTCGAGGCGGCGGCGATCCGGCGGGCCGCCGAGCTGGCCGGGCGAGCCGGCGAGGACGCCTCCGTCTACGTCGTCCACCTGTCGAGCGAGGCCGGCCTGGCCGCGGTCCGGGGATCGCGCGAGGCCGGGCTCCCCGTCCTGGCCGAGACCTGTCCCCAGTACCTCTTCCTGACCGGCGACAGTTTGGACGGTCCGGACGAGGAGGCGGCGTCGTTCGTCTGCGCGCCCCCGCTCCGCGCGAACGCCGACCGCGCCGCGCTATGGAGCGGACTGGCGGACGGCGCGTTACAAGCGGTTTCCACCGATCACTGCCCGTTCACCCAGGCCGACCGCCACCGGGGGACCCGGGCCAGGGAGGACGGCTGGCGCGACTTCACGGAGATCCCGGGCGGCCTCCCCGGGGTCGAGACCCGGCTGTCCCTCGTCTACCAGGGTGTGCGGGACGGCAGGCTCTCCGTCGAGCGGTGGGTCGAAACCTGCAGCACCGGTCCGGCGAGGTTGTTCGGCCTGTCCCACGTCAAGGGGTCGCTCGCCCCGGGGCTCGACGCCGACGTGGTGGTGTTCGACCCGGAGGCGACGAAGCGGCTGGACGCCGGGGCGCTCCACATGCGGACCGATCACAGTCCCTACGAAGGGATGGAGATCGCGGGGTGGCCGGCATGGACGCTGTCGCGGGGGCGCGTGGTGGCCCGGGACGGCGAGCCCGCCGACGAGGAAGAGCCCGGATGGGGCCGGTTCGTCCCGCGCACGCCGATCGGCTGAGCTCTTCGCGCCGATCCTTGAGCGGCTATCCCTTGCCCTCGTACCGTTCGTGCTCCGCCTCGGACAGCTCGCTCTGGCCGAGCTCCGCACCGTGATACAGCGGCAGCGGATCGTTCCCCGGGACGTCGGGAACCGGCGGCCAGCCGTCCCGCGGCTCGTAGCGATGGACCAGGCCGACGATGTCGTCCGGCTTGACCGGCGCCCGGTTCAGCTCCCGGCCGGTCGCGTCGCGCAGCGCCGCCACCACCGCGGCCGTGGACACGATCGTCCCGTGCTCGCCGACACCCTTCACCCCGTACGCCACGCCGGGCTCCGGCTCCTCGACGATCTCGGAGACCACGGGCGGCATGTCGAGGATGGTCGGCAGCAGGTAGTCGGTGAACGACGCGTTGCGGATGATCCCGTCCTTCAGCTGGATCTCCTCCAGCAGCGCCAGGCCGATCCCCTGCGCCGTCCCCCCTTCGACCTGTCCACGCACGCTCTGCGGGTTGATGGCCTTGCCCACGTCGACCGCCGCGGCGATCTGCAGAACGCGCACCAGCCCGAGCTCCTCGTCCACCTCGACCACGGCACGCTCCGCGGCGAACGCGAACTCGACGTGGACGTCGCCCTGGCCCTTGTCGTCCATCGGCGTGGTGGGCCGGTGATGGAAGGTGCGGCGTTCGGTGATCGGTTCGGCGAGGTGGTCCGAGATCGAACCGGCCGGCGAACCGTCCATCAGGACCTGTCCGTCCGCAACCGTGAGGTCGCCGGACACGCCGGACCCCTGGACCCGTTCGAACAGCGCTTCCCGGACCGCCAGGCACGTCAGGTGCACGGCGCCACCGGCCATCAGCGTCAGGCGGGAGGCGGAGCTCGAACCTGCCGACCCGATCCCCACGGTATCCGGCTGGCGGACGACGACCTCGTGCACGCCGAGCTCGGTCCGGACGATCTGCGCGGCGACCGTGTGCACCCCCTGGCCGACGTCCACCGCCGCGAAATGCACCTCCGCCACCGGGCCATCGGGACCTTTCGACAGGGTGATCTCCGCCTCCGTGGAGTCGTCGAAGCCTTCGCTGTACGCGATGTTCTTGTAGCCCACGGCGAACCCGACCCCGCGGCGGAGGCCCTCGCCGTGCGTCACGTTCCCGGCCCCGCCGGGGAGCGTCAAGGGATCGCGAGCACCGTCCGTCTCGGGCATCGGGATCGCCAGGCAGCGTTCGACCACCTCGCGGGCGGGGGCGCTCCCGTTCACGACCTGGCCGGTCGGCAGGACCGACCCATGGCCAACGATGTTCGCCAGGCGGAGCTCGATCGGATCCATCCCGAGCGCGGCGGCCAGCTTGTCCATCTGCGCCTCGTGGGCGAAACAGACCTGCGGGGCGCCGAACCCCCGCATCGCCCCGCACGGCGGGTTGTTCGTGTAGACGGCGGTGCCGTCGAGCAACGCGTTCGGCACCTCGTACGGCCCTGCGGCGAACGTCGTGGCGTTCCCGATCACGGCCGGCGAGGAAGAGGCGTACGCCCCGCCGTCGGCGATCAGCCGGGCGTGGATGTTCACCAGCTTCCCGTCCTTCGTCGCTCCGGTTCGAACCCACATCCGGAACGGATGCCGGTGGACGTGGCCGACGAACGACTCCTCCCGCCCGTACGTCATCTTCACCGGCTTGCCGGTACGCATGGCCAGCATGCACGCGTGGATCTGCATGCTGACGTCCTCGCGCGAACCGAACGCACCGCCCATCCCGGCCAGGTAGATCCGGACCTTCTCCTCCGGCAGGCGCAGGCACGGCGCGATCTGCTGCCGGTCCACGTGGAGCCACTGCGTCGAGACGTAGAGGTCGATGCCGCCGTCGTCGGCCGGGATGGCCAGGCCGCCTTCCGGTCCGAGCGGGGCCTGGTCCTGCATGCCGGTCTCGTAGTACCCCTCCACCCACACCTCCGCCCCCGCGGACGGGTCGCCGTGCTCGATGTGGACGTGGCGGAGGACGTTGCCCCACGGATGGAGCTGCGGAGCGTCGCCCCGAAGGGCGGCCTCCATGTCGACCAACGGAGGGAGCGCCTCGTACTCGACCTTCACCCGCGCCGCCGCCCGGCGGGCCTGTTCGGGATGTTCGGCGGCGACGATCGCCACCGGCTCACCGAAGTACCGGACCACGTCCGACGCCAGCACCGGCTGGTCGCTGAACTCGAGCCCGAACTCCTTCTTCCCGGGCACGTCGTCCTGCGTGAGCACCGCGTGCACGCCGGGACTGGCCACCGCTTCGGAGATGTCGATCGACAGAACGCGGGCGTACGCGAGCGGGCTTCGAACCGTCATGCCCCACAGCATGCCTTCGGCCCACAGGTCGGCGCCGTAGGCGAAGGCCCCCTTCACCTTCGGCACGCCGTCGATACGTCCGACCGACTCGCCGACGCCGCCTCGGAGCCGTTCGTCGACCCTCGTCGCGCTCATCGGGCCTCACTCCCGGCACCCCGGGCCGCGGCCAGTTCGACCGCGTCCAGGATCTTCTCGTACCCGGTACACCGGCAGATGTTGCCGGCCAGGGCCTCGCGAACCGTCGCCTCGGAGGGCTTCGGATCGCGGGCCAGCAGATCCGTGACCGCCACGATGAGGCCGGGCGTGCAGAACCCGCACTGCACCGCGCCGGCTTCGAGGAACGCCTCCTGGACGAGGCTCAGCCGGCCGTCCTCGGCCAGGCCTTCGACCGTGCGGACATCCCGGCCGTCGACCTGAGCCGCGAGCACCAGGCAGGCGCAGACGACCTCGCCGTCCAGCCAGACCGAACACGACCCGCATTCGCCCTGCTCGCAGGCGTTCTT
>DHWS01000097.1:13382-15340 GCA_002413305.1 Actinobacteria bacterium UBA5176
CCCTGCTCGCAGGCGTTCTTCGAGCCGGGCAGGCCGAGGTCGTCCCGGAGGGCTGAAAGCAGGCTGGAACCGGCCCACACGTCCGCCTCCCTCCACTCGCCGTTGATCAACGCCCTGAACAACATCGCCTAACGCCCCCTTCGCTCCTGGAGAGCCCACGTTAGAGCCCGCCGGCCGAGCACCGCGCAAGCGTGGCGCCGGTACGCCGCCGTCCCCCGCTGGTCGTCGATCGGCCGGGCGGCTGCGGCGACCCGTTCGCCGAAGGCTCGCACCACGTCGTCGGAGAGCGTGACGTTCGGGTCATCCCACGCGCCGGCCTGCGTGAGCTCCTCCACCGCGAATGTCTCCGCATCGGTGGCCCGGATGATCGTCGGGCCCACCGAGCCCAGGGCGACCCGGACCGTGCGAACGTCGTCGTCCATCACCAGGCACAGCCCGGCCACAGCGATCACCATGGCATTGCGCGTCCCGATCTTGGAGAACGAACCCGGGCCCCGGCCGGCCTTCCACCGCGCACCGAGGATCAGCTCGTCAGGTCGCATGGCATTCCTCTTCGGCCCGGTCAGGAACTCGTTCCACTGGAGCGTCCGCCCCCCGCCGGCAGCGGACCGGAGCTCGACCGTCGCATCGTACGCGGCGAGCACCGGCAGCGCGTCCCCAGCCGGAGACGACGTCCCGAGGTTGCCCCCCACCGTCCCCCGGTTGCGGATCTGCGGCGAACCCACCGTCCGCGACGCCTGGACCAGCGGGACGAACTCGCCCATCTCACGCACGATCCGGGCGTAGGTCACGCCCGATCCCAGGAACACGTTGCCGTTCTCGTGCCGCCACTCCCGAAGCTCGGGGAGCCGGCAGATGTCCATCATGGCCTCCGGCCGCTTCCGGTCGAAGTTCAACTCGACCATCAGGTCGGTGCCGCCGGCGATCGGCACGGCCTCGGGTCGTTCGGCCTTCATCTCCAGCGCCTCTTCCAGGGTTCGGGGCGTCAACACGTCCATCCGGTCCTCACCCCCTCGCCACGGCCGGCTCTGCGTCCACCGCGAAGGCATCGATCATGGCTTCCACATCGTCGCCCAGCGGATACAGGATCGGGCAGGTACAGCCGGCTTCGACGTACTCGCGAACCTTGGCCCGGCACTCCTCAGGCGTGCCGGAGGCCGAGATCATCTGGACGGCCTCGTCGGGAACCAGCTTCATGGCCCGGTGGATCTCCTCCGGGCCGGCCGGCCAGGTCATGACCCGGCCGATCTCCTCGATCAGTTCGGGGTCCACGCCGCTGGCCTTCATGATGTGCGGCTGCTGCCCGAGGTACTGGGTGAGCAGCTCGCGAGCCCGGTCCAGCGCGACCTCCCGATCCTCGTCGAGCGAGCACACGACCAGCTGGGGCCGGTCGATGTCCTCCACCTTCCTTCCCACCCGGTCGGCCCCCGCCTGCAGCGCCTCCAGCGCGTCACGGTTGTACTTCGGGCTGACCATGTAGTTCAGCACCACGCCGTCGGCGATCTCCCCGGCCAGCTCCATCATCTTCATCCCGGTCGCCCCGATGTAGATCGGGACGTCCTTCGCCTTCCGCTCGCCGTGCACGATGTCCAGCTCGATGTCGTCGACGTGGACGAACTCGCCGTGGAACGTGACCCGCTCCATGGCCAGCAGGCGGCGGACCGTTTCGACGTACTCCCGCATGGCCTGCAACGGCTTCGTCCGGGTGATCCCGACCTTCGACGCCAGCGGATCCCACCAGGCCCCGATGCCCAGGATGATCCTCCCCGGGGCCAGGTCGTCCAGCGTGGAGAACGTCGCCGCCATCAGCCCCACGTTGCGCGTCCAGTTGTTGACCACGCCCGAGCCGATCTTGATGCGCTCGGTCGACGCGGCGAACGCCGCCATCGGCACGGTCGCCTCCCGCACCAGCCGGCTCTCCGCCTGCCACACCGCTTCGAAGCCGCGCTCCTCGGCGT
>DHWS01000097.1:15433-22725 GCA_002413305.1 Actinobacteria bacterium UBA5176
CCCCCCCCGCCCCAGCCGCCCCCCCCCCTGCCACACCGCTTCGAAGCCGCGCTCCTCGGCGTACTGCGCGTACCGGATCCCCTCGCGGATCGGATGCTTGTCCTGCAAGTACATCGCGACCCGCCCCTCGCTCCGCACCGGACTCATCTGCAGGTCACCCCTTCGGTTCGAACTCATGCGGGCCGATCTTCTCGAGGCGGTCCCACAGCCGGTCGGCCGCCTCCGCCGTCCCGGCCACGAGCTTGTCCTGGTCGAGCTTGGCCAACCGCCGGTCCCGGACCACCACCTCGCCGTTCACGAAGGCGTCCCGGACGTGGCGTTCGCCGAACCCGAAGATCCAGTGTCCGGCCACGTTGGCTCCGGACAGCGGCGTGGGGGCCGGGTACTCCAGAACGATCAGATCGGCCGGCGCGCCGGCTTCGATCCGTCCCAGCGCGTCCTCCCCGAACGTCCGTCCCGCGAACCGCGCGCCTTCCGCG
This sequence comes from Actinobacteria bacterium UBA5176, assembly GCA_002413305.1. Lineage (GTDB taxonomy): Bacteria > Actinomycetota > UBA4738 > UBA4738 > UBA4738 > UBA4738. Next base: position 15,913 of record DHWS01000097.1, read on the forward strand.
AGCCACGCGAGGGGCTCGGCAGGCGACGCGGACACGTCGTCCTCGCGGGCTCGCCAGTAGGCGACCTTCGACTCCGCGAACAGGTCCCCGCCGATCCCGTCCGTGCCGAGCGCCACGCGTGGAAGCTTCGCCACGGGCGCCCGCCCCACCGAGTTGTTCATGTTCGAACGCGGGTTGTGGGCGACGGTGGCCCCCGACGCGCGGATCAGCGAGATCTCTCGCTCGTCGACGTGGACGCTGTGCGCGAGCAACGCGTCCTCGTTCAGTGCCCCAGCGTCGGCGAGCCGCTCGACGGTCCGGACCCCGAACCGGGCACGCGCGTCCCGTTCGTCCGCTTCGTCCTCCGCCACATGGACGTGGACCCCGGTCCCCGTCTCCCGGGCGGCCTCCACGCAGGCCGCCAGCGTCTGGTCGGAGAGCGTGAAGGACGCGTGCCCGCCGATCATCCCCCGGGTCAACGCTCGGCTCGAGACACCGCGCAGGAACCGGCGGTTCTCCTCCACACCGGCCGCGGCCCGCTCGGGACCGTCACGGTCGGTGACCTCGTAGCAGAGGACCGAACGGATCCCCAGCGACTCCAGGGCTTCGGCGATCACGTCCAGCGACCCGTCGATCGCGTTCGGCGACGCGTGGTGATCGACCAGCGTGGTCGTCCCCGAGAGCAGCGCCTCCATGCCACCCGCCAGCGCCGACGCGCGAACCAGTTCCTCGTCCAGCGCGCGGTCGAGCCGCCACCACACCCGCTGCAGGATCTGCAGGAAGTTCGCCGGAGGTTCGAGCGCGTAGGGCATCCCGCGGGCCAGCGCCGAATACAGGTGCGTGTGCGCGCAGACGTTGCCGGGGATCACCAGGCAACCGGAGACGTCGAACCGCTCCCCGCCCGGCGGCGCCGTCCCCACCGCGACCATCCGGCCGCCCTCGATCAGCACGTCGCCGGCGGTCACCGACGGCGGGTCGAGCGAGGTGAGGACGGTTCCCCCGGTGAGCGCGAGGCCCATGGCCGCCCCCGCGCGCCCTCAGTGGCTCCGCGCGCCGACCAGGCGCGGTTCGCAGTGGAGGGCTGCCGGCGAGTCCTTCATCGGCAACCGGTTCCGCCGCACCCCGTCGAACTCGTACAGGGCGCCCGCCACCGCCGAGGCCGTCGGGACCAGCGCGATCTCACCCACGCCCTTCGCGCCGTACGGACCTTCGGGCTGGGCCTCCTCGACGAAGATGCATTCCACCGGCGGCATCCCGGTGGGCGGGATGATGTGCAGCGACTTCAGCGTGTCGGTCTTCACGAACCCGCCTTCGACCACGAACTCCTCGGTCAGCGCGTGCCCAAGCCCCATGTGCACCGCCCCTTCGATCTGTCCCTCCAGGAGCGTCGGGTTCATCACCTTGCCGACGTCGTGGGCGGCGATGAATCGCTCGATGTGGCCCTCGCCGCCCAGGATCACCACCTGGGTGGCCCAGCCGTAGGCGAAGTGGGTCGGCCCCCCGTCCGGTCCCTGCTGCGGCCGGTAGGTGGGTTGCATGTCGACCCGTCCCTCGAACTCCCTGCCGGCCAGTCCGTCCAGCGTCCCGCCGTTTAGCGCGGCCTTCAGGTTCTTCGCTGCGGCGATCACACCCAGGCCGCCCAGCACGGTCCCCCGCGACGCGGTGGTCTGGCCGGCGTCGAGGTCGTGCGATGTGTCCACCACGACGTGGACCCGGTCGGCGGGCAGGCCGAGCTCTTCGCATGCGACCTGCTGGAGCACCGTGTGGACCCCCTGGCCCATCTCGGTCCACGAATGGAAGACGGTCACACTGCCGTCGCCCTCGACGCGGAGGACGGCCTTACCGAACTCGGGGATCCCGTTCCCGACCCCCGTGTTCTTCGCGGCGCAACCGATCCCGACCGCCTTGCCGTCGGCCTTCGCCTGATAGTAAAGATCCTTTACTGCTTCGAGCGTCTTCCTCACGCCGACCCCCGGGCCGAGGATCTGCCCGGTCCCGAACCGGTCGCCCGCGGAGACGGCGTTGCGCCACCGGATCTCCCAGCCGTCGATCCCCACCTTCTCGGCCAGGCGGTCGAGGCACCCCTCGATGGCGAAGTTCGCCTGGTTCGAACCGAACCCTCGCATGGCGCCGCACGGAGGGTTGTTCGTGTAGACGGCGCGGGCCTCCACGTCCACGTTGTCCACCGAATAGACGCTGCACGCGTGCCCGGACGCCCGCTCGAGGACGGCGTTGCCGACCGAGGCGTACGCGCCGGTGTCACCGACGATCCGCGCCTTCACCGCGACCAGGTGACCCTCGTGGTCGCAGCCGACCGTGTACTCCATGGTCAGCGGATGGCGCTTCGAATGGAACCGCATGCTCTCCTTGCGGGTGAGGGTGATCTTCACCGGCCGGCCGGTCTTGGAGGCAAGCAGGGTGGCGTGAGCCTGGACGTTCAGGTCCTCCTTCGCCCCGAACGCCCCCCCGTTACTGACCTGGGTGACCTTCACCTGCTCGTCGCGGAGAGCCATGAACGAGGCGACCTGCTCCCGGTCGTGCCACACGCCCTGGCCCTGCGAGTACACCTGGAACGAACCGCCCTCCTGGGGCACGGCGAGCGCGGACTCGGGCTCCAGGAACGCGTGCTCGATGAACTGCGTCCGGAACGTCTCGTGGACCACGTGCGCCGCCGATGCCAGCGCCGCGTCGGCATCGCCCCGCTTCACCGTGGAAAGCGAAAGCAGGTTCCGGTCGCGGTCGAAGGCCCAGTCCGCCTCGGGATGCAGCACCGGCGCCCCGGGCTCCATCGCCTGGAGCGGGTCGGTGAGCGGTTCGAGCACCTCGTACTCGACCTCCACCAGCTCGGCCGCCTCGCGCGCGGCCGACCGCGTCTCCGCCGCCACCACGGCCAGCACGTCGCCCACGTACCGGGTGTCCTCCCCCTCGGCCACGAACTGGGGCCAGTCCGGGAAGATGTCGCCCTGGGAGCGCGCGCCGGGCACGTCGGCCGCCGTGACGACCGCCTCAACTCCGGGATGGGCCGCCGCCTTCGACGTGTCGATCCGAAGGACCTTGGCCCGCGGGTGGTCGGCGAATCGAACCGCCCCGTGCAGCATCCCCGGCTCGTGCATGTCGTTCACGTACGGCTTGTCGCCGAGCGCCAGCTCCTTGCCGCGGTAGCGCGCGGCGCGCGAACCGACCCGACCGCTCGTGTCGAGCGCGGGGAGCGGGTCGCCGCGCCGGACGCCGGCGGCGAGCTCCACCGCGTCGATGATCTTCACGTAGCCGGTGCACCGGCAGAGGTTCCCCGCCAGGGCCCGGGCGATCTCGTCGCGCGAGGGATCGGGACGCTTGTCGAGCATCGCCTCGGACTTCATGACGATCCCGGGCGAACAGAACCCACACTGGGAGGCCCCGGCAGCGACGAACGCGTGCGCCCATTCGTCCCGCCGCTCCGGCGAGAGCCCTTCGAGGGTGGTGACGTGGCGGCCGCTGGCCCGGATCGCGGGCTGGGCGCACGACACGACGGCCTTCCCTTCAACCATCACCGTGCAGGCCCCGCACGACCCCTCGGGCGCGCAGCCGTCCTTCATGGACGTCAGGCCGCAATGCTCGCGGAGGAGATCCAAGAGGCTGATCCCGTCGGGAACCTCGGCGGCCCGGCGCTCCCCGTTCAGCGTGAAGTCGATGGTGCCCATCCCCTCCCCTTCCTCGAAGGACGAGGCAGCGGCGAACGAAGCGACCGGGGCCTCGGGGGCAGTCTCTCACTGTCGCCGGCACGCACCCGGGGCGGAGGTCCCGGCACACAAGGGTCGGTCTGCCCTGCTGCGGCGTCCCCACGACGGCGGGTACCTGCCGTCCGGTCTTCATGCTTGCGCTCGTTCAACAGATTGTCAAGGCGGCGATCGGACTCTCTCACTGGGAGCCGGCTCCAAGGACCCGGTCGGTTCGCCGATCTGTCAATCCGGGGGACATGCGGAGGGGGGCCCGGTCCCGTTGGTGGCCCGGCCGGCATGCGCTACCGTCGGCACGCTTCTTGTCGCAGGCCGGGGGTCGCTTGCATGCACGATATCGGGTTGGTCGCTGCCGGGTTCGGGCTGGGCGTGGCGCTCGGCGTGCTGCCCGGGCCCGTCCAGATGCTGCTCCTGACCGAATCGCTTCGGGGCGGGACGGGACGCGGCTTCGCGGCGATGCTTGGGGCCAACGGGACGTTCGGCTTGCTGATCTTCGCCCTGGCGGCCGGCCTCTCGTTCCATCCACCGGGCGGCCCAGCGCTGCGCGCGATCGAAGGGGCCGGTGGCGCGTTCCTGTTGTGGCTGGCCTGGGACGCGATGCGGTCGACGGCCAGGATCGAAAGCGCCGGGGCCGCTCACCGGGGCCCGGCCCCGGCTGTGCGGGGGGTTCTGGCGGTGCTCCTCAACCCCGCAGTCTGGATCTTCCTGGCCACCACGGCGTCTGCGGTGGTCCTGGACGCGGCCCGGACCGGCGGTCGCCCACTGGCACTGGTGATCGCCGCGGCGATGATCGTCGGGCTGATGGCCATGGACGGGACGATGGTCCTGCTCGGCGGCGGAGGTCGGCGGCTCGGGGCTCGGATCGCCCGGATGGCCACGCCGGTCTTCGCCGTGGGCCTGGGGATCTTCGGCGTCCTCCTGCTGGTACGCGCCCTCACGCCGTGAGCGTCGGCCCGGTTGCCGACGCACGAGCTGTTTCGCCCTCCGGGGAGGCGATCAGTCCGGCGTGAACCTTGTCCCCGTCTCGCCCGCCAGAGCGCGTTCGACATTCTCCGGGTTCGTCACCAGCGCCTCGCGGCCGCCCTGCTCCAGGAAGGACACGATGGCCTCGATCTTCGGAGCCATGCTCCCCTTCGCGAAGTGCGTCCCCTCGGCGAGGTACCGCTTCGCCTGCTCCAGCGTGACGTGGTCGACCCACTCCTGGTCGGGCTGGCCGAAGCGGAGCGCGACCTTTTCCACGGCGGTGCTGATGACCAGCAGCTCGGCCTTCAGCCGCGCAGCGAGCAACGCGGTCGCCCGGTCCTTGTCGATGACCGCGGCCACGCCGGACAGGTTCCCTTCGGCGTCGGCCACCACGGGGATCCCTCCGCCACCCGCCGCGATGACCACCAGCCCCGCATCGATCAATGCTCGGATGGCCTCCTCCTCGACGATGCGGACCGGTTGGGGCGAGGCCACCACCCGTCGCCATCCCCGGCCGGCATCCTCCATCACGTCCCAGCCTTCCTCGTCCCGACGGCGGATCGCTTCGGCTTCCTCCATGTACGAACCGATCGGCTTGGAGGGAGTCTTGAAGGCGGGATCGTCGGCCGCCACCTCGGTCTGGGTGACCACCGTGGCGGCCGACCTGCCGATGCCCAGCCGGGCGAAGTCGTTGTAAAGGTTCTGCTGGAGCGCGTAGCCGATCGCGCCCTGCGTGTCGGCGCCGACGACGTCCAGCGGGATCTCGTGGAGCTCGTGGGCGGCGATCTCCGACCGGCGAAGGATGAACCCGACCTGCGGCCCGTTGCCGTGCGTGATCACCACGTTCCACCCGGCCTTGATCATGCCCGCGATGTGCCAGCAGGTCTCGCCGGCGGCGATGTACTGGTCCCGCACCGACTGATGCATCTTGTCCTTGATCAGCGAGTTGCCGCCGATCGCGATCACCGCCGTCTTCCCAGCCATGTCCCGTCCCCTCGAAAGATGGAGCGTCCCCCGGGCCGCCGTACCCGTGGCCCGGGCTCGCTCGCGACCCGTCCGCGCTCTAGCTCATCGTCAAGGCCATGACGGCCTTCTGGCCGTGCAGGCGGTTCTCGGCCTGGTCGTACACGACCGAATGCGCGCCGTCGATCACCGCGTCGGCCACCTCGACGCCCCGGTCGGCCGGGAGCGGATGCATGTAGATGGCGTCGTCGTTCGCCATCCCGATCCGGCGCTCGTCGGTGATCCAGTCGGGGTACTTGTCGATGATCCGCTTGCCCTCCTCCTCATCGGTGGTGGTGAGCAGGGCGCCCCAGGACTTCGCGTACACGACGTCGGCACCCTTCATGCCCTCGTCGAAGTCTTCGACGATCTCGAAGCCGACGTGGGCGCGGGCAGCGTTCTCCCGGGCCTGGTCCAGGATCTCCGGCATGAGCTTGAACTCCGGCGGATGGGTCAGCCGGACGTTCATGCCGAACCGGGGCAGGAGCAGCGCCAGCGATTGCGGGGCGCTGATCGGCTTCTGGTACGAGGCGGCGTACGCCCAGCTGATGTTCGCCGTCCGGCCCCGAGGGTCACCGAACTGCTCGATGATCGTCATCAGGTCGGCCAGGGCCTGGTGCGGGTGGTAGATGTCGCACTGCATGTTCAGCACGGGTACCCGCGAGGCCTCGGCCACCTCCCGCTGGTACGTGTTGCCGGACTTCCAGTCGATCTGCCGGATGGCGATCCCGTCGTTGTACCGGCCCAGGATCTCCCCGATCTCCTTCGCGGTGTCGCCGTGGCTGATCTGGGTCGTCCGGCTCTCGATGAACTGGGCGTGCCCGCCGAGCTGGGCCATGCCCGCTTCGAACGAGGCGCGGGTCCTGGTGGAGGAGAAGAAGAACAGCATGGCCAGAACCTTGTCCTCGAGCAACGGGTGGCGGATCCCGAGGGCCCGCTGCCGCTTCAGCTCGAAGGCCACGTCGAGGATCGTGTCGAGCTCGCCCTTGGTGAACTCCTGGAGGGTGATGCAATCGCGACCGCGGAGATGCGTCTGCATGTCCGAACGCCCCCTTACTCGACCGCGCCGAGCACGAGCGCGAGCAGGGCCATGCGCATGACGACCCCGTTGAAGGCCTCGACCCAGTACCGCTGCTGTCTCTTATACACATCT
>DHWS01000081.1 GCA_002413305.1 Actinobacteria bacterium UBA5176
GGACGGATGTGCGTGGGGTCCCGCCAGAAGCTCTGCACGTGGGTGGAGAACGTGGCGGGGTTGGCCGTCACCACCACCGTCACCCCGCCCGGGCCGAGGACCCGGGCGATCTCCTCCATCATCCTCGGGATCAGCTCGGGCGGGAGGTGTTCGACCACCTGGGAGCAGAACAACCCGCCCATGGAGCCCTCCGCGAGTCCGGCGAGGTGTTCGAACAACTCCCCCTGGCGGAGGTCGAGGCCCAGGCGCTGCCCGTCGGCCAGCGCCGCCGGGTCGCTATCGATGCCGTAGGCCGCGAAGCCGCTCTGCGCCGCGAGCTCGATGAACTCCCCGCGGCCGCATCCCAGATCCACGATCGGCTCGTGCCCTCGGAAGAGGTCGACGTAGCCGGACACCTTCGCCTTGAGGTCATCGCGCCCGCCCCATTCGATCTCCTCGAAGAGTTGACCACGCGACAGGCGGTTGGACGGAGGTCGTTCCGGGCCGGGGCCGCCGGGAGGATCCTTCGCCTCGGAGACCAGCCGGAGGACCGCCGCGTTCTCCCGCCGCACCCGTTCGAGCTCTGCCCGGAGCTCGACGAACGGCCGCACGTCCCGTTCGAACCGGGCCGCGATCCTCTCCTCGAGCTCCGTCACCTCACGATGACGGTCCCGGGCTTCGCGGTCCCGCTCCTCGTAGACGAGGGCCATCCTGGCCAGCCGGCTCCTCAGCCCCTGGAGCCTGCGGCGTTCGGGGGTTCCGCCAGTCCGGCTCACGTGGCCTCCTCCGGGGGTTCAGGAACGTTCGTCGTTGATCGTCTCGGGTTCCCAGCGGGACCGCGTCATGCTACGGCATCGCCGGCAGCACCGGTTCGTCCTCCACGAGTGCGTCGCTGCCGAGCTTCCTGAACTGGGTAGGGTCTGAGGCCGGATCAGCAGTGCTGGAGCGTCGGAGGAGCCCGGTCGGAGTGGATGCCTGGCACCGAGTAGACCAGCGTGCCGTCCACCGTGCGACCGGGTAGGCGCATCGCGCGGAGCAGACGCACCATGCTGAGGCCTACCCGAATGCCTCGGGGGGTGAGTACAATCGCTGCCACGTCATGTTCTTCGAGGAACATCTGGACCCGGTTGATGTCCTGTGGGCCGACCTTGCCTCCAGCTAGGCGATACGCGAGCGCCCTACCTTGGAAGCCGCATGGGTGAAGGTATCCCGTGTAACCACCGGCCATCCGGTAGTACATATGGGATTGAGCTTGAAACAACATTGAGTCTCCGAGGGTATCGACAAGGACGATAATCTCCCCGGAACGCAAGGCTTCCCGATACGCGCCATCTTGGAAGAACGCCGGTTGGATCAACCGCGTGTGCCAGTACCCCGCGAAGACGTTGGGGAGCACTGCTACGGCAGCCAGGACGACGAGGCACCAGCGGGCGGCGAGCCACCGTCCTCCTCCGCTTCTGAGAGTGACAGCCACCATGATGGCTACTGCCAGCCAGACGTACAGCATGAATCGGAGTGGCTGGACGAAGCCGAGGATCGGCAGCTTCGACAGGAACTGCCACGGGAGCGTCAGCGTTCGGTGACCCTGCGCCAGCAGGGTCGTCCCCATGGCAACGATCAGGCCGCCCGAGAAGAAGCCGAGGAGGACGCGACCCAACCGGCTGCGCCATGCACCGATAACGAAAAGGCCGACCAGCATGAGGATTGGGATGCCGACGTACCCTCCCCGTTCCGCGTCGTTGCTCTCGAACCGGGCAGCGATCGCGTGGAACCAACCCCCCCCGATGGCGGTAACCCGGGTTGGGATAACCAGATTCAGCACGTCGATGCCTTTCGGGTGCACCCTTGCGGTCTGGTAGCCGTAGGCGAACGCGTAGTACAGATACGGACTGACGATCATCGTCGTGAATGCGTACGCCACGGCAACCAGTCCGAGCGTGCGGAGTAGCCGGCGCCGAATCTCCGCGTCGGCTAGAGGGAACCATAGTGCAACCCCCAAAGCTCCCATCATCGTCATCGTCGCGAAGATCTCCGTTGAGGTGAGGAACTGGAAGGTGAGGGCCAGGGTGAGAAGAGCGACGAACATTCTTGCCGAGAGGCTCCCGTCGATCCTGCGCACGAACAGGTATGCAGAGAGCGGCACCAAGAAGACGAGGTACAGGTTCATGTGCGACCTGAGCTGCGCCACAAGATACGTCGAGAAGCCGAAGAAGAATCCGCCGGCCGCGCTGCACCAAAACGAGTCGACGACCCTGCGGCACAGAAGATATGTGGACCAACCCGAGAGCGGCGCAGCGAGGAGCGCGACCACGTTGTAGGCCGCCACGGGGCCCATCGCTGCGGTGATCGGCGACACGACAAGGCTGGGCCCTGGCACGCCGGTGGTCCAGGCCATGTTGTAGTTGGCAGGCGCCCAGACTGCTGTGCTCCGGAACGGAATCATCCCATGCGCAACTGCATGTGGCCACCACACAAGGGCCCAGATGAAGAACTTGGGGTCCCGGTCTGAGAACGAGAGGGACGTCGACGTGAAATGAGGGAAGAGAGGGACGCCAAAAAGCAACACTGAGATAAGCAGATAGATCATGAAGGCGATCAACGCCTGCCTGGACCTGCCCAGGGGTCGGCTGGCCCATCGGCCCCCGAGCAGACGGCGAGTCGCAGGTACCAGTGCTGGCTGGGGCAGCCTTGGCTCGGACATATTCACGAGAAGGATGCACGACGAGACCGGCAACCGCCACCAGTTGCAATCGCGGCGTGGACGATCCGGGCTGTCAACCGCGCCGTCTCGCGGGGTGGCCAGCACCGACGCTCGTGGTTCCATCCGGGTCGTCCTCCAAGCTGGGTTCATCGGTTCCCTGGGCCCGGAGCTTCTCCCTTCGTCCCAGCACAAACGCCGCTCCGAGCAAGATTCCGATGCTCAGGCCCGAACCAGCCAGGCCGTTCCGGACTGAAGCGTCCTCGTACTGAAGAAGCACCACGTGGTGTCCGGCAGGAACGAGGACCCCTTGGAGAAGGTAATCGGTGGGCAATACTCCGACCGGGCGCCCATCGATCGTCGCGCGCCAGCCCGGGTCGTAGGGGTTGCGCACGACCAGGACCCCGGGGGCTCGGGTGTCAACCACGATCCGCGCAGCACCTTGTCCCAGCGATTCGAACGTCGATGTGCCGGCCCGGCCAGCGTGGAGGGGAGGTGCGGGCGCCCGGCCCTCGACAACGGCCGTCCTCGCCGGGTCGAATGCGGCGCTGAGGATCAGGCGGAGCGCGGTGCCCGAGTCGGACGTTTCCGTCCACGAACTAACGACGGAGGACCTGCCCGGGACGCGCTGGAGTCGGTACAGGGCCCAATCGCCGTCACGGGCTACCCTCCTTGTCCCGGAAAGCGGGAACTGGCGGGCTGGGCCGACGACCCACCCGATCTGGAGGAGGTTGAGGGCGATGGGGGGAGGATCGGCGAATACCGCAGAGTTGTATTCGAGTGGGATTGGACTGACTGATCGGACGAATGTCCAGAATCGGCGCAGCTGAACGGTGTTGTAGCCCTGGACGTCCTGGAGCCCAAACAGTTCACCTCGCTGATTCGCCAGGAGCCCCCAATCATCCGGGGTTTGATCAGGAAGATACCCGCGGCTTCCTGCGATATCTCGGTCGAGGCTCATAAAGCGAGCCGAGTTTCCCGCCTTGATCTCGCCAACGAACGGACCCGGGTGAAGATATGCCGAGGCGTTCACCGTTGGCGCCAGCACCGGCCCGTCGACACCGTTGGCGCGCGAGTCGAGCCGTTGCGCCTGGGTGTCCGTCATCCCCAGCTCGACGGCCAGCAGCAGCGGAATCAGCAACACCACGCCGGGGAAGCGCGCGGACAGGACCAAGCCAATCGTCCCGATGACTACTCCTGCAACGAAGAGGCCGGTCCACCTGAACGGGCTCCCAGGCAGCACGACCGGTAACAGGCACCAAACCGACGCGCCCGGAATGAGCATGAGAACTCGGTTCCGGTTCGACCCCGCGTGTCGCCAAGCCTCGAGTCCAAGGGCGGAGGCGGCAGCCGAAGCGGGCAGGACTCCGTAGCCGAACCGCAGAGGGGCATGAAAGTAGATATCCGCCAATGGCCAGGATCGAAGAGGCGCCGGAATGGCCAAAGCGACAGCCTTCAGTGTCGCCAGGAAGCTCAGCAGCCCGAATGCGGAGACAGCGGCGATCAGATACCCGTGCCCACGCCACCACCAGCCGGCGAATGTGAGGAGCAGCGCCACGCCGCCGATATAGATGCCGGGAGGGACGGCCATCTTGATCGGCCAGACGGGCTTTCGAGCGGTGCCGATGATGGGGACCCGCACGTGCGATCCGGTCAGGCGGGCCCCCAACTGGAGGAGTCGTGTGTAGCCAAGAGCGAACGTAGTCGCCTGGTAGTGGGCGATGAGCGGGAGGAAGTAGGCGAGGTTCACGAGGGGAAGCGCCGTCAAGAGGATGACCCACAGGACCAGTGAGTCCCGGACCTGAAGACGTCCCGAACGAATGTCCACGATGGTGCGGGCTGCTCCATACAAGAGCAAGGCGGCGGTGCCCAGTGCGGCGCCGCTTCCCAGAAACGCCGCGCTGAGCTGCCCCCAACAAACGGCGGTCAGAGCCACCCAGATCAGGCGCCCGCGCCAGTTCGAGGCGCGAAAGCATCGCGACGCCGCCGCGAGGAGGAGAGCCGTCCAGGGCACCAGCCCGGCGAACGGCGGATCGACGATGATCCTCGAGCCTGCGGTCGCGAGGGCAAGGACCACCCCTCCCATCGAGGCGGAGGGCCTTGACATATCCTCTGATCTCAAGAACCAGTACACCCCGAGTCCAGCCAGGATCGGTTGGATGACGATGAACCACGACATCGCCACCCCGCATGGCAGCACAGCGAACAGCAGCATGGCCGGGAGATACATCCATCCCGACTGCGGGTCGGCTGTGGCGGGGACTCCACCCATCGTGTATGGATTCCAGGAGGGCAGATGCCCGGCCGCAAGGGTCTTCCCCATGAAGCAGTAATTCGGCAGCGACGACGACAGCAGGTCAACGTGCTGAGAGCTGATCTTGCCTCCGAAGGCGAAGTCGTGGAGGACGATCAGTACACCGAGGACGATGAGCGCCGCGCCACCCAGCGATGGCAGGGAGCGATACATGAGGCCTCGGGGAGCTCGTCGATGGGGTGCATCCTGATCCGAGGACATTCAGGTTCCCATGTCGTGGGCCGAGCCGGGCGGCTGCGAGGCTGCCGGCTGGCCGCGGCGATGCCGCAGCAAGCGCAGGGCGCCCGCTACCCCGAGCAGCAGCGCGACCGACGCGGCGGAACCGATCAGACCCCGTCGGATCCAGGGGTCGTCATACGCCAGGACGACGGTGTGGCGGCCCGCCCCGACCGCCACGGCTTGCAGGAAGTAGTCGGCGCGAAGTAGCGGGACGGGCCTCCCATCCACGGTGGCGTGCCAGTCGGGGTCCCAGGGGTTCCGGATCAACAACACGGACGGAGTCCGGGCATGGACAGTGACGGTGGCCCGCTCCGGCCCCTCCTCGACATAGCCGGCCGCGTACGGCGGGGTAGCCGGCAGCGAGACCCTGGTGCCGGAAGCGGAGCCGGGCCCCTGACCGAAATCGGGGTGGCGTTCGAGCAGCACCCGGGAGGGATCGAAGCTCGGTCCAGTCAGCTTCGCCAGGGCCACGTTCGGATACGCGGCACCATCCGCCGCCGAGAGCACGGTCCACGAGTCGAAGACTGAGGCTCGGGGAGCCGCACTAGGCAACTCGAATGCGGCCCACCCGCCCCCCGATACCAGTTCGCGAGTTCCAGCGGGTCGAGCCTGAACCCGGGAGGCTTCTATCCCGATCTGGAGAAGATCCAGGGAAGCCGGGGTTAGCACCGTGAAGATCTCCCGGTTGTATCGCACAGCTCGATGCTGAACGGCCCGATCGAACGCCCAGACCCGCAGGATCTGAACCGGGTTGTAGCCCGCGACGGACTCGAACCGGAACAGGAGCCCGTCGTTCAGTAGGAGCCCATGAACGATCACCGGGCCGAGGGGGGTGAGTGGCGGGACGAACCTGCCGTCTCGGGCGGCCGTCGCGGCGAGGGCCGAGGATATGGGCCCTCCTTGAACGTATGGGCCGATGTCGACGGTGGCGTTGGGGAGGCGTGTGAGGTTGGCGGGCAGTCCCCGGAACCCCGTTGCCGCCGACCCGAGAAAGGCGTTCGCGACCAGCTCCCCGGCCAGGACCAGGGCCAACCCCCCGCCCACCCACGGGCGACGGACGGACAGGGCCAGGAGGAAACCCCCGACGACGGCCCCGATGCCCAGGAGCGCGACGGATCCGAGCCGCGAGGTGAGTATCGAAGCTCCCAGCCCCCAGACCAGGACGCCGGGGGACAGCATGAAGATCCGCGTTCTCCATGTGTGCTTTTCCAGCCAGGCCTCGGTCCCCAGGGCGGCGAGCACGGCGATGGCCAGGATCAGCCCGTAGCCGAACCAGTTCGGGCCATGCAGGTAAAAGTCGAACGCCCGGAAGCTGCGCATGCCCTGCGGTACCCGCGATGCCACCGCGCCGAGCGACAACAGATAGGAGATCGCGCCGAACACCCCGAAAGAGATGGCGAGACCTCGGAGCCGCTTCGACGCCGACCAGAACCCGCCGAAGGCCAGTGCCAGGGCGACCGCACCCAGATGGGTGCCCGGAGATGTGGCGAGCTTGAGTGGCCACCCTGCCCGGGCGGTATATCCAATCCGCAAGGGCATCGGCTTCGTCCCGGCGAGCAATGAGGACAAACGCTGGAGCTGCCCGTAGCCTTGGCCCAAGTTGGTCTGTGGGACGTAGGCCAAACGCGGGAGCAGGAAGGCCAGGTTGACGCACACAAGCGATCCACCGAGCAGCCCGATCCACCCTGCAGTCCGCCATCCACTCCAGGTTGGGGCCTGCCGCAGTTCGACGGCTGTGGCGGCGAGGTAAGCCGCGATCGCTCCGGTTCCGATCACCAGCCCGACGCTGAAGTGGGCGGCGGCCAGCTGGCCCCATGCCATCGCGGTGAGGGCGCACCACAGGAAGCGACCGGGAGTCGTTTCGGCGCGGACGAACCTCGAACACGCCGCCAGCGTAACTGCCGTCCAGGCCAAGCTCGCAGCGAATGGAAGCGACGTGGTCAGTCCGCTGGTCGCGATGGCCAGGCCGAAGGCCACACATCCCACCGACGCTGCCGGCCTTCCGAGGCCCTCGCTCCGGAGGAAAGCGAACATCCCGAGCCCAGCCAGGACCGGCTGGACCACCACCATCCACCGGATGGCGGTGCCACAGGAGGCAGAGGCGAACAGGACCATGGGCGTGACGTACAACCAACCGGACTGTGGGTCGGCGGCGAAGGGCACCCCGCCGAGGGTGTAGGGATTCCATCCGGGTATGTGTCCGGCGGCGAGCGTCTTGCCCAGGTAGCAGTAGGTCGGTAGCCACACACGAAGGACGTCGAGCCCGGTCAGCCCGCCGGAGAAGGCGAACTGGCGTAGGACGATGAGTATGCTGGCGACTCCGAGCAGCGGCCCAGCGGTCAAGGCGGCCAGGTGCCTCACTCGCGCCCGGGTCCCCGGCGGCGGTTGATTGCGCCCGGCAAGCGTGCGGCCAGGAGCATGGCGTAATCCACGGCGCCCGATCCGGAAGCCGAGTCTTCTCATCGAACTGCGAAATGTGTGCTGGCCCAAGTGAACCCTGAGGGTGCAGTGCAGTTGAAGTTGACATGACCCGGGTTCAGGCTTAAGAGAAGAGCCAGCATGGGGTTCGCCGCGCAAACGGCCGAGGCGATCCACCGCTGCAAAGTGTGAGATCGGGTCGCTACTGTGGCCATCTCTCCTCGGGGCGAAGCATACTGCTCACGGCAAGCGGGCCTCTTGTCATCGGAAAGCGCCGGCCGAGTAAGTCTGCATGACGATCCGGAAGGTGACGAGCGAGAGAACAAGTGGGGCCAGGCGTCTTCGGGTTCCTCGCTGGCTCATGTGGGCCGACAATGGCGTAGGCGAGTGCCTGATCGGCTCGAGAAACGGGAGCGCGCTACGGCATAGGCCCGCCCGCGGCGGCCGACGCGTATCTGGAGTACATGTTGTAGCGCTAGAGTGGCGGCATGTCCGGCCCTCGACGGGACCCCCGGGTATCGCTGTCTACTCCACCGGCGATGCCGCTCGTGTGCGAGTATTGTCTTTCTGACGGTCGTAATGACGACGCTAGCCTTGCAGGGAGAGAGTGCTGGTCGCTTTCCGATTCTTCGGCCCTTACTACATCAAAACTGGCATCATCATTCTGGTTTGCTCTCTTCTGGCCGCCTTTCTCCTCTTCCTGAATCGTCCACGACGATAAGTCGGGTACTGTCTCCTTGTTCAGTGCCACCTTGCAGGATTGCCGGTCGAACATGACCACCTCATCCCCGAAGACCGCAATTTCGTGACCCCTGAACCGCGCTGAATTGCCAGGACGTCCAACAGGCCGGTCCGTAGGATCTATGGTCCCCCGAAGGCCGACGTCAGGGTGGCCATGTCGATGCCCATGTTCTGGTGCAGGATGAGGTTGACCTGCACGGTGGTGTGGTCGATGCCGGCCGCGGGCGGCTTGACGCTGTACAGGTGCCAGAGGCCGTCGTGCGGAACGGACAGCCCGATGGATTGTATGACCGCGACGGTGGTCCCGTTGGCGAGCACCTTGACCGTGGGCGTGCAGTTGGTCGTGTAGGTCGTCGGACACCGAAGGGCAACCGAGAAGGAGTAGGTAGTGGCCGGCGTCCCGTCCCAGGGGCGGACCTGGTAGATGGTAGTCGTCTTGGTCGTCGAGAGATACCACCCCCCGATGTACGCGCCGCCCGAGATCCTGGTGTAGGCCCCGGCCTGCGTGGTGAGCCACGCGTAGGTCTGCGCGTCCTCGATGCTGGCGTCCAGCAGCAGGTTCTTCGAGTACAACCAGTTCGTATCCGGGTAGAAGATCTTCACGATCGACTGCCAGCCCAAGCCGGTGAGGGCGCAGGACTGCGTCCCCCACTGGGACATCCTCCCGGCGTACGTTCCGGTCACGGCCTGGCAGGGGTCGGAGCTCGAACCCGACCAGTACTGCGAGAGCCAGATGCCGCCGTTCTTCCAGTTGATGGTGCCGTACGTCGCGTACACGGCCTGGTCAGTGTTCGCATTCGACCAGGTCGGGTCGAAGACCTGGTCCGCCGTGTAGTCGGTGATGTCGGCGCATCCCGCCCCACCCGTGTAGGCGTGTCCCGGGAGGGTGCGGTACCACGCGTAGGTCTTGGCGGCGATGGCGCCGGCGCCGAGCGCGTCGGCGTCCCACGAGGCGATCCACTCGTCAGGCAGCACGTGAGTGACGTAGAAGACGAAGTTGTAGGTCGTCGAGGTGTGCTGGGTGGTCGAGTACACGGCGATCGTGGCTGGCGGCACGATCTGCGACGGCCATCCCGTGCAGGTGCTCGTGTCGTACGCGACGTCGGGCGAGGGTGCGGCGTCCGTTCGGGCAGCGGCCATCCGCTCCTGGGGGGTCAGCACCGCATGGGCAAAGGCGCCGACGGTGAGCTCGGCGTGAAGATGGAGGGGATCGCTCGGGTACAGCGGGACGCCGGTGAGGGTCCAAGTGCCGAACCCCTTCGCGCGAACGACCGCGGTGATCCGCCGGTAGGGCACTGAGGTCGAGATTCTCCCGCGGAAGACGAACAGGCCTCGGGGCCCGGTGGTGGTGTGGCGTCCGTACGATGGCAAGCTCACCGTGGCACCCACGACGGGCGCGCCGGTCGCCTTCGCCAACACCTCGCCGAACACACCGCTGGAGGTGGAACCTACCGGGGTGGCGGACGCTGCCTGGAGGCCGTGCGTACCCAGCGTCAGTACCGCGACCAGGGCGAGCAGGCCGATGGGGCGGGTCACCGAGCGGGCGCCCCGGGCGTTCGTCTGTTCGTCCGCTCTGTCTGCATGGACGGGCACCTCCAACCTCCCGTGGTGCGGGCGGAGGGATCCTGGCCCCACCCAGGGGGGTCCTAGGCGAGTGCCGTATGCGGAACCTCTTTCCTTGATGTCGGCAGGGCTCGCCGGCCGCTTTACCCGACGCGCGACGGATTCGCGAGAACCGATACAGGTGCCGGAGGCCGGGACTGCCCCTGGTATGCCGGGCAACCTCCACGACCCTCGCGCCGTCCTGCACCACGACCAGCCCGGCCTAGTACCGCTGTGCCATAGGTGAACACGAACCTGGAGCGAGCCAGGCGGGAACGATCCAGCACCAAAGGTCGATCGCCTCTGGACCCGAAAGCGCCAGGTTCGCACCATCGTGCTTCGGAGAAGCACCAGCCAGGCTAGGCTGAACGCGACAGCGGCGCCGGCCAGCGCGGCGCCGAGCAGCTGCAGGACATCGCCACCGAGACGCCCTGCCGGATGTTGCTTGGGTAGAGCGCCAGGGCGGGGGATCGCGGCGATCAGGAACCGATGCCACAGGATGGCCCGCCAGGTTTCTCCGACTCGATCGACACCGTGCCGAGCCTATGCCGCGTTCTGGGCCCGCATGAGGTAGAGCATCCGTCCAGAATCCGGGATCGGTTCGGTCCGCAGGATCTCGAACCGCTCGGCGAATGCCTCCTCGAACCCCTCCCGCGTGTAGCCGGGGAAGACGTCCTCCCGAGCGGCCAGCAGCATCTGCACCTTCGGGTCGGACTTCGGAACAAACTCCACGGCCAGCCAGGTGCACGAGGCGCGGAAGAACCCCGCGACGCCCTGAAGGGGAACGTTGTTGGCGATGGCCAGGTGGTGGACCAGGGCCAGCGCCAGTGCCATATCCGCCGGCCCACGCTCGGCGAGTGTCATCCGCTCCCGGTTCTCCCACCCGATGGCCGGGCTCGGATTCGTCAGGTCGAGGATCAGCGGGTGGACGTTCTTCACCTTCTCCTCGGCCAGCTTCCGGTAGCAGATGTCCACGGTGGCCGGGTCGAAGTCGAAGGCCACGGTTCGGGCGCCCTCGGCTGCCGCGATGCGGCTGAACATGCCGGTGTTTGCGCCGAGGTCCCACACGGTCTGAGGCGACGCCTGGCGGACGAACTCGCCGACCAGCCGCTGCTTGTGGGCCAGGCCCTGCTGGGAGTAGCTGTCGGCCTCGTCGTAGTAGGCCGACCAGACCGACGTGGGCGGATCCCAGCGAAGCTTCCGGATCGCACCCTCGAGGCTCTGGATCAGCCCGACGAAGGCCTGCCGCGAGAACGGACGGGTTCGCTTCGCCGGTCCCTGCTCGGATGACCCGGCCGCGGTGGCCTCGCCAGCGTGGCGCCGCTGGCTCCGGGCGTGGAGGAACAGGTGGAGCAGCAGCGCCGGCCGGAGCCGGGACCGGAACGGCAGGAGCCCGGCCGCCATGTCCAGCGGGACCCCGTCGAGCTGCACGCGGGCGAGCTGGCCGAGCCGCGGATCCCGGTACCGCATCAGCGCGAGCGGTGCCAGGAAGTGCTGGCAGAACTGTCCGTAAGCGATCCATGGTTGGCCTTCGCGGAGCTTCTCGAACGAGAGCGTGTCGATAAGGACTGCGCGGCCGCCGTCGAACTGGATGTTGTAGGCGCTGGCGTCCCGGAGCGACATGCCGTGCTCCATCGCGACCGACTGGATGCGCAGAGTGGCCAGGGCGGCGTCCTTCAGCTGCGAGAACGACCATTCGTACGGGTAGGAGACGAACCCGACCCGTTTGGGCCTGATGACCCGGTACGCGTCGGGCCCGGGGGCCAGGGAAAGGTCTGCCTCCTCGTGTCGCACCACCAGGCCCTCCCCGGTCAGCGCGTCGTACAGGCCAGAGGAGTGCAGGAGTTCGAACTGATCGGCGAAGACTCGGTTGACCTGCCGGTACAGCGTGCCCTCGCGGGTGAAGACGAACCCGCTAGGGTCCCGGAAGGAGCCGGCGACACCGACCCCGCTCACGCGGAGGTGGGGCCCCGGTTGATGGCGATCAGTCCTCTCGGGACGAACCCGAGTCGACCTTCGGGGCGGCGTTCTTGCGGGTGAGGAACCCCCACACACGCCGCCAGAAAACCTTGGCGGCCACCATGACGGCTAGCCCGGCTCCGGCGATCACCTGGATGAGATAGCTCCCGGAGTTTGCGTCGATGTATGCGAAAAGTGGCTTCATGCTGGGCCTTCCCGCCGCGCCGGCATGTTCAAGATGGATATCAGGTATCCCGAAGCGGATTTCCCCGGAACGAGAGGTGGATTGTAGCCTGCGAACAAGGGGGGCGCCACGTGTTCCGCAGGCCCCCCAAGGCCGACGTGAAGGTCGCCATGTCGACGCCCATAGCCTGGTGCAGCATCAGGTTCACCCACACGCTCGTGTGGGCGATGCCCGCCGCCGGCGGCTTCGCGCTCCACCGGGTGCCACAGGCCGTCGTGCGGGTCGCTCAGGCCGAGCGACTGCATGAGTGGCCCTGCGGGTTGCCGGGCCCACCCGGCCGCGGGGGCGGTTCGCCTACGTGCCGACGCGCGAGGTGATCCGCGAGAACCGGTACAGGTGCCGGAGGTCCCGGAACGTGTATTCGTCGTCGGGCAGCAGCGGGAGGGTCATGCCGAAGTACCGGTCGAGGATCAGCCGGAACGTGTTCACGGGCGTGATCCCCGCCGGCACGTCGGATGGGGCCACGCCGGGCAGCTCGTAGGCGTTCAGGATGCCGAACTTGCGCTGGACCGTGAGCGGCTTCGGGTTCGGACCCCAGGCGGTCGGCTCGCCCGCGTACGGACCCTCGTCGGACTGGAGCACGACGATGGGACGAGACGACGCCGGCCCCGCGAGGAGGCGGTCCATCACGCGAAGGACCTCGCCATTCACCCACGCGAGCTGGTCGACGTAGGCTCGAGAGGCGTCTTCTCGCGCTTCCAGCTGCTCGCTCACGTAGCGTCCGCGCGCGTCGAACACGAACGGGTCGTGCGGGACCAGGAGGTGGGCGAAGACGAACCGTGGCGCCTGCACGTCGGTCCGCGAACGGCCCGAGGCGAGGTCGTCGAACTGCGCCCGGACCGCCGACCACTCGCTGCGGCGGTCGTCCAGCAGCTTCGGCAGGAGGTGCAGGCGGCGGGCGACCGGTTCGAGCAGCGTGCTGTGGTACAGGACCGTCGAGAACTCGGACAGCCCGCCGAACCGCACCTCCGCGTCGGCCTGGGGGCTCCTCGACGTCGGCAGCCAGTTCGCTCCGATGTGCACGTACGAATACCCCGCCCGCTTCAGCAACCGGACCGCCTCGCAGTTGCGGATGAGGTCGAGGAGCGGTCGCGCGTCCCCCGTGCCCGCGCCGAACCGCCGGGTCAGGAAATCCAGGTAGGTCATGTTGAGCGTCGACGCGAGCGAGAGCGAGGTCCGCGGATAGTTGGTATGGGCGTCCGGTTCGACGTCGAACCCACGCAGGGAAAGTGCCCGCAGGAACGGGCCGTCGTCGAAGCCGAACTGGTCCTGGAGCGTGGTCGGGCCGGCGTACTCATCCAGGACGATGTAGTAGATGTCGGGAGGCTTCGTCACGCCGGGGAGGGGATGCCACGCCGGACGTGCGGCATCGAACCCCGCGGGATGGACCTCACCGGGCGCGGCCGCTTGCGCGACCACGATCTGCACGAGGTTGACCATCACCAGCCCGGCGGCGATGAGGTTCAGGCCGAACGTGAGAGCGGCGGAACGCCCGCCCAGCCGGACCGCCAGCACCACTGCGGCCGCGGCCAGGATCGCCCACAACGGCAGCAGCAACGCCTGCCGCCCGACGACGAAGCCTGCGACCCTCCTCCCGCCCAGCGCCTGGTACACGTGCCCGTACGAGAAGAACAGGACGACGAACGCCGACGTGATCAAGCCGGCCCGCCGGGCGTCCCGGAGGGCGAGCCAGCAGACGGCCATCACGATCGTCGCGGCGGCGACGCACACCAGCAAGGGGGCCAGGACGTCGCTCCACCCGAGGCCTTCGTGGACGTTCTGGGCGAACAGGTAGAGGACCGGGAACGCGCCGAACAGGATCGGGTGCAGGACCAGCTGCCGCTTCGGACGGGGTGGGACCCGGTGCGCGGGGGAGGCGGGGTCCTGCACGGGCCCGACAGCGGTGTTCATCGCGCCGAGCCGTCCCACCACACCGTGACCACCGGCCGGTCGGGGAACCCGTACAGACCGTCCCGTTCGATGATCCACGCCCCGCACGCCTCGTCCACGTCGGCCTGGCGATCGGCCGGGAGACACAGCTGGCGCCGAACCCACCCCGTCAGGTCCTCGCGTCGCGCGAACCCACCCGGCCGTGGCTCCTCCCATTGCTGCCACCGGACGTCCAGCCCCGCCTCGCGCAGGACCGCCAGGGCGTCCATCGCGGTAGGACCGGTCGGCCGGACCACCCCGTGGAACCGCAGCCAGAGCTCGTTCAGCCGGCTCTGGGGATGGCCGATGGTCATCTCCATCACCACTCGGGCGCGGGCGTGGTCGGTGAGTCGCAACGTGAACGCATCGAGGTCGGGCGCGTTGTAGGCGACGTGGTGGCACACGGCGACGTCCGCCGCCGGAGTGGCGTCGGCCACGTCCGGCCACCGGCCTTCCACGGTGTCGGCGGCGACCCCGGCGCGTTCGGCCTGCTTCGCGAATGCGGCCAGCATCTCCGAGCCGCTGTCGACCCCGATCAGGAGCCGAGCTCGCGACACGAGTGCCATGGAGGCGCCCCCGGCCCCGCATCCCACGTCGAGCACGGTGCCACCCTCCGGCAGGGCCACCAGTGCGGCGTGGTTCGAATACGACAGTTGGCGGCGGGCCGCTTCGGCACGGGAGACGAACAGCTCCACGGGGAACGTCCAGGGGTTCTCCGGCGCGCGCGCGAGGATCTCCTCGGGGATCGCCCACGAGGCGAGTTGCTCGCGCCAACGGCCGGCCGCGCTGGGGAGCTGCGCAGTCATTTCGTCCGTCATGACCCTTCGACCTTCAGGAGCTCCGGTGCCTGTGGACCGGCGGTGGCCAGTCGCACGCGGTACTCCTCGGGCCAGGGGACGGGCCGGCCGCGCGGTTCGTCCAGCAGGACGACGGACGCCGTCCCGCGCACGGCCACGGCGTCGCCGGAGCGCATCTCGAAGCGGTATGTCATCGAGGTCCGGCCGACGTTCGCCACGGTC
The DNA here is from genome assembly GCA_002413305.1 of Actinobacteria bacterium UBA5176. Lineage (GTDB taxonomy): Bacteria > Actinomycetota > UBA4738 > UBA4738 > UBA4738 > UBA4738. Next base: position 15,123 of record DHWS01000081.1, read on the forward strand.
AGTTCGATGTCGACGAGGTCCCGGAACCGGAGCGGGAGCTCGAAGTCGGCTTCGACGTGCGCCCGGGGCAGCCGGTCGTAGATCACGTGGAGGAAGCCGAGCCGCTCGAGCAGGGCGGTCTCGGCCATCTCGATGAACCGGAACGCCGCGGTGTTGTGGTAGTTACCGGAGGCGTCCGTGTCCGGCCATTCGATGCGCCGCTGGATGCGGATCGACGCCGGCGTCGCCTCGTCCGCGGTCCGTTCGGAAGCTTGCTCTCCCATGGCTCCCTATTGTGTAACGTCGGGACCGCGCCGAAGGGAGCCCTGGTCGAGGATGCGGGTCGGGATCGGATTGCCGAACACGTGTCCGGGAGCGACCGGCCGTCTGCTGGTCGAATGGGCCCGCCGGGCCGAGGCGGGTCCGTACTCGTCGGTCGGGGTCCTGGACCGGGTGCCGTACGTGAGCCACGACCCGCTGACCACGCTGGCCGCCGCGGCCGCCGTTACCTCCCGGATCGCCTTGGTGACGATGGTCGTGGTCGGCCCGCTGCGCAGCACCGCACTGTTGGCCAAGCAGGCGGCCTCGGTGGATTCGATCTCTGGCGGACGGTTGGTCCTGGGCCTCTCGATCGGCGCCCGGCAGGACGACTATGTGGTCGCGCGGGTCGACCATCGACGTCGAGGCGAGGCGCTGTCCGAACAGATCGTCGACCTCCGGCTGGCGTGGGAGCGGGGCGCCATGACGCCGCAACCGGCCCGCGACGGTGGCCCGCCCATCCTCGTGGGTGGGCTCTCCGGGCAATCGTTCGGTCGGATGGCGCGGAGCGCCGATGGCTACGTGCACGGCGGGGGGCCGCCCCGGGCGTTCGCCGGCGCCGCATCGCGCGCGCTGGCCGCGTGGTCCGACCTCGAGCGGGCCGGCCGGCCGCAGCTGTGGGGGCAGGGGTACTTCGCGCTTGGCGGGACGGAGGCCACCGAGACCGGTGCCGCGTATCTGCGCGACTACTATGCGTTCACCGGCCCCTTCGCCGACCGCATCGCCGCCGGGAACCTCACCACGCCGCAGCAGGTCGTCGACTTCGTCCGCGGATACGAGGAGGCCGGGTGCCACGAGCTGGTTCTGCTGCCCACGGTCGCCTCGCTCGAACAGGTCGAACTCCTCGCCGAGGTGCTGTCGGCGTGAGGATCACGGTGGTCGGCGGCGGGCCGGCCGGCCTGTACTTCGCGGCGCTCATGAAGCGGGCCGATCCGTCGCACGAGATCACGGTGCTGGAGCGGAACGCACCGGACGCCACGTTCGGGTGGGGCGTCGTGTTCTCCGAGGAGACGCTCGGGTCGCTCCGCGACGCCGACCGCCCCAGCTACGACGAGATCACCGAGATGTTCGCCCGGTGGGGCGCCATAGATGTGCGGTACCGGGGCGAGACGGTTCGGTCGCGGGGTCACGTCTTCTCCGCGATCGCCCGCGTCCGCCTGTTGAGCATCCTGCAGCGGCGGTGCGCCGACCTCGGGGTCGAGCTCCGGTTCGAACACGAGGTATCGGATCTGTCCGGGTTGGCGGAGGCGGCGGATCTGGTCGTGGGCGCCGACGGGGTGAACAGCACCGTTCGTGCCCAGCGTGCGGAGGCCCTCGGACCCACCCTCGATGTGCATCGCACCCGCTACATCTGGTTCGGGACCCACCTCGCCCTCAAGGCATTCACGTTCATCTTCCGGGAGAACGAACACGGCCTGTTCCAGGTCCACGGCTATCCCTTCGACGCCCGGACCAGCACGTTCATCGTGGAGTGCCCGGAGTGGACGTGGCGCCGAGCCGGCCTGGACCGGGCCACCGAGCAGGAGAGCATCGCGTATTGCGAGGAGCTCTTCGCCGAAGACCTCGCCGGGCACCGGCTGCTCTCCAACCGTTCGATGTGGCTAAACTTCGTCACGCTTCGCAACGGTTCGTGGCGGGACGGAAACGTGGTCCTGGTGGGGGACGCCGCCCACACCGCGCACTTCACGATCGGGTCCGGCACGAAGCTGGCCATGGAGGACGCCGTCGCCCTGGCGGAGGCGCTGGAGCGGCATCCGGGGCCGGACCTGACGCCCGCGCTGGTGGAGTACGAGCTCGCGCGCCAGCCGGTGATCGAACGGTTCCAGCAGGCCGCGCTGGAGAGCTCCGCCTACTTCGAGAACGTGCGCCGGTACGCCGGGTTCGAGCCGGTCCAATTCGCGTTCAACCTGCTCACGCGGAGCGGGCGGATCACGCACCTCGAACTGGAGAAGCGGGACCCCTCGTTCGTGGCCGGCGTGGACGACTGGTTCGCGCGCAACGCGACCGGGAGCGCGATCCAGGTCGAGCCGGCGGGGCATCGAACCGTCAGGGTCGCCCGGGCCCCGGCGTTCACCCCGCTTCTCCTTCGGCATGTCGATGTGACGAATCGTGTCACACTGTCAAGCCCTGACCAGGACCGATGCGAAGACGGCGTCCCGGGCGACGAGCACACCCACCGGGCCGAGGTGGCCGCCGCGTCGGGTGCGGGCCTGGTGATCCCGGGCTCGTTCGCCGTGTCGGCCGAGGCCCGGATCCGCCCCGGATCGCTCGGCCTGTACGCGGAGGCGCACGCGGCGGCGTGGCGGTGGATCCTCGATCGGGCCCGGCACCTTGGGGAGGCCCGGTTCGGGGCCACGATCGGGCACGCGGGCCGGCGTGGCGCGACCCGCCCGAGAACGCGCGGGGTGGACATCCCGCTGGAGCCGGACGACGCATGGCCGCTGGTGTCGGCCTCGCCCTTGCCCTACACGTCCAGGAGCGCAGTCCCTCGCGAACTCTCCGTTGAGGAGATGCCCGCCATCGTGGCCGCGTTCGCCCGGGCCGCCCGGCTCGCGGCGGGGGCGGGGTTCGACCTGCTCGAGCTGGACCTGGCGCGCGGCCACCTCCTGGCGAGCTTCCTGTCGCCACTGTCGAATCGGCGGGCGGACGAGTACGGGGGCTCGCTCGACGACCGGTTGCGGTTCCCGCTTCGCGTGGTAGAGGCCGTCCGAGAGGCGTGGCCCGAACGGCGGCCGCTGGCGGTTCGCCTCACCGCCACCGATTGGATGCCAGGTGGGTTCGAGGTGGACGAAGCGGTGGCCGTAGCCGAGCGGTTGAAGTCGCTGGGGTGCGACCTTGTCCACGTGGTCGCCGGACAGACGGTTCGAAACGACCGCCCCGAATACGGCCGCTTCGCCCTGGTGCCGGCCAGCGACCGCATCCGCAACGAGGCTGGCATCTGCACGCTGGTGGGCGGTCACCTCACCACGATGGACGAGGTGAACACCATCCTCGCCGCCGGCCGGGCCGACCTGTGCATCCTGGATCCGCCGGTGGCCGCCGGCTGACCCGGCGGGACCCGAAGGCGCGGCTCACGCGCCCAGGTCGTAGATCTGGCCCGGATCCATGTCCAAGCCGTTCATGACCTGCCACAGCGCGGCGAGCGCCTTGAGCGCGTTCCGCTCCTCGAACGGCGCCAGGTCGTCGCGGTGCCCCATCAGGACGTGGGCCAGCGACCGGTAGCACTCCACCAGCCGGCCCTCGGCTTCGTTCAGCTCGACTCCTGCTATGTTCCGCATCTCGCTCACCGCCCCCTCAATTCCCCCTCGCTCCCGATCACGATCCGTTCGTCCAAGAGCCGCTTCGCCTTCAGCTCGAACCGCGGGAGCGTCCCGTCCTCCGCCTGTCGTACACCGAACCGCAGTCCCTCGTGCGCACCCGCCAGTTCCTTGCCGATCGCGGCGAGCAGCGCGGAAGCGTCCACCGCTGGGTCGGGGATCTCCACCAACACCTCGATCTCGTCGCGGATGCCTTCCTCCGTGTACAGGTGGATCTGGAACTCGTCGATCTCCGCGTGCTCGCGGACGATCGCCTCGACGGCACGCGGATAGACGTTCGTCCCCCGGACCAGCTTCATGTCATCCACGCGGCCCCGGATGCCGCCCTCGTAGATGTCGAACGTCCGCCCGCACGGGCAGGTCGAACCGGGGATGCGCACCACGAGGTCGCGCGTGCGGTACCGGAGCACCGGGATGAACCCGCGGCCGAACGACGTCACCACCCGTTCGCCCATCTGGCCGTATCCGACCGGCACACCGCTGATCGGGTCGAGGACCTCTTCGATGTAGTGGTCCTCGATGATGTGCGTCCCGCCGGGCTGCTCCGCGCACTCGAAGACCATGATGGTGCCCAGCTCCGTCATCCCGGCGGTGTCGCCCGCCTTCGCGCCCCACTGCTCCTCGATCAGCGCCTTCGTGGCGGGGATCGAACCGGCCGGCTCGCCGGAGAGGATCACCCGTTCCACGGCGCTCGCCGCCAGGTCGATCCCCAGGGCCTTCGCCTCCTGGGCCATCCGCAGCGCGTAGGTCGGGGTCGAAGCCACCGCCGTGGCCCCCATCTCGACCAGCGTCCGGACCCGCTGCTCGGTGGTCATCGCCCCGCCCGGCAGGACCAGGCAGCCCATCTTCTCGCCGGCGTAGTGCAGGCCCCAGAAGCCGATGAACGTGGCGTACCCGAAGGCGACGAAGAGGACGTCCTGGGGGCGCACGCCGAACCCCCACAGCCCGTAGCACCACATCTCCGAGATCCACTCCCAGTCCTTCATGGAGTCCAGGACCCGGATCGGCATCTTTCCGGTGGTGCCCGACGTCATGTGGTACCGGATCGCGAGCGCTTGGTCCGCCGCAAGGATCGGGCCGAAGGGGGGATGTTCGAGCTGGCCCTGCATCCACTCCTCGCGGGTCATCAACGGGATGCGGCGGAGGTCGTCGACGGTCGTGATCTGGTCGGCGGTGACGCCGGCGTCGCGCAAGCGCTTCGACTGCCACGGGACCTGCGCGTCCGCCCACTGGACGAGGTCTCGGAGCTTGCGGGCCTGCAGCGCCTCCAGCTCGTCGCGAGGCATGGTCTCGTGCGCGGGATTCCAGTAGGGACCGTCGGCCATCACCCGCCCCCTTTCTCCGAGGAGCCTTCGCCCGGCTCAGCGGGAGCATCGTAGCGAGTGGGGGGCCTGAGCGGGGCGGGGTCCTCGCCCGCGGTACGCTGCTCCCGATGTCCGTGCGCCACGGATCGAAGCGATCGCGAGGGATGTGGGCCGTGCTGGTCGTGGCCGCCTTCCTGGCTGATGCATGCGGCGGTTCGACCGGCCCGAAACGCGTCGACCTGTCGCAGCTGATCTTCCAGGATCAAGCCTTCTCCGGCCAGCAGGTGCTGGTCGAAGGCCGGGTCGGCGAGTACCGCGACCCGCAGCGCGCCCTCCACTTCGTCCTGGCCGACGACCACGGCAATCGCCTGGAGCTCCAGCCGCTGGCGTCGGCGCAGCCGTGGTTCGGCAAACAGGTCGAGGTGCGAGGCGTGTTCCGCCTCCAGTCCGACCAGCAGGTGCCGCGGTTCCTCCAGATCCTGAGCGTCCGGTCCACCGGAGGGGGATAGCCGGCGGTGGCGTTCGACCTGACCGACGAGCAGCGGGAGCTGATCGAACGTACCCGCGCGGTCGCCCGGGATCGGCTGGTGCCCATCGTGACCGGCGGGGCTCCGGGGCGAGTGAACCGCGCGCTGGTGAAGGCGCTCGGCGACGAGGGCTTGCTCCCGCGGCTGTTCCCGCGGCGGGCCGGCGGCTCGCAGACCCACGACGTCTCGGCCTTCGAGCTGTGCCTGCTCCGCGAAGCGCTCGCCTACGAGTCCCCGGAGGCCGACACCGCGCTGGCCATGCAGGGGCTGGGGGGCTACCCGATCCTGCAATCGGGCTCGCCCGAGCAGGTCGAACGGTGGCTGCCTCCGATCGCCCGGGGAGATGCCATCGGGGCGTTCGCGCTGACCGAGCCGAACGCCGGCTCCGACGCCGGCGCGCTCGAGCTGCGGGCCGACCCGGACGGCGCCGGCGGATGGCGGATGACCGGCGAGAAGACGTGGATCTCCAACGCTCCCGACGCCGACGTGTACGTCCTGTTCGCTCGGACCACGCCGGAGGCCGGCGCGAAGGGCGTCACGGCGTTCGTCGTGCCGGGTGACGCGGAGGGCCTGTCCGGCGAACCGATCGCCCTGCTCGGCGATCACCCGATCGGGCGGCTCAAGCTCGAGTCGGTGGCCGCCGGGCCCGCCGAGGTGCTCGGTGAGCCCGACCACGGCTTCCGGGTGGCCATGCGCACCCTCGATCTGTTCCGTCCCAGCGTGGGGGCGTTCGCGGTGGGCATGGCACAGCGGGCGCTGGACGAAGCGCTCGCCCACGCGGCCGGACGGTCGCAGTTCGGCACGCCACTCACGGGGTTCCAGGCCGTGTCGCACTCGCTCGCCGAGATGGCCACGCGGATCGATGCCGCCCGCCTTCTGGTGCACCGCGCGGCCGCCGCTTACGACGAGGCGAGACCGGGGGTCACGAAGACCTCGGCCATGGCGAAGCTCTTCGCCACCGAGACGGCACAGTGGGTGGTCGACAAGGCGGTCCAGATCCACGGAGCGTCTGGGTTGGAGAAGGGGCACCCGCTGGAGCATCTGTACCGGGCGGTGCGGTCCCCTCGGATCTACGAGGGGACCAGCGAGATCCAGC